>JBJHCR010000133.1:0-15832 GCA_050486105.1 Vulcanimicrobiota bacterium | reverse complement strand
CCATTGGGAGGATTGGGAGTCCGGATGGGCCAGGGCCATCAGGCGCAATGGATAACTCGACGAGGGATCGTCGGGCAAGCCCGGCTCGGTGGTGATCAAATTCACCTTACCATCGCTGGTGGGAAATCGTTGTCCCTCAAAACACACGTTGGGGGCGCCGGGCTGGCGCACCGGCTCACCGGCAAACAATCTGCGATCCACGTCGGGCTTAATCAGGCGCTCTTTCCATTCTTGGGGGCTGCCCTCGAGCAGTTCTCCAAAACCCAGGCGCTGGGCCAATTGCTGATGAATCCACAACTCGTGTCGAGCCTCTCCGGCAGGCGCGAGAGCGGGCTTGGAGGCCCTCAGATAGTGATTCCCATAGGCCCCCATGACGTCTTCATCCTCCACTAAAGTCAAAGTCGGCAACACCAGGTCGGCACATAAAGCCGTATCGGTCCAGTGGGTTTCAACCACTACGGTGAAATCCGCGCGCCTCAATTCCTCCGCCACGGTCCGGGAATCGGGCAGCATAGCCACCGGGTTTCCAGCAGTGATCCAGATCGCCCGGACCCGAGGGTCGGCTTGTTTCAATTCTGAACCAAGGCGGGTTTCCGAAAAGGTGCGGGGTGGGTCTCGAGGAGGCGGCAGGGCGTCGCCACGAAAGCTGCGGCGGCGTTGGTGATAAAAGGAGACGCAAGCCCCTGGGCGGCCAATGTTTCCAGACACGGCAGCTAAAGCATCCAGGCAGCGGACGGTGTCCGCTCCGTTGGTTCGCCTGGGCGCCCCCCAGCCAACCAAGATCGAGGACGGGCTCAGGTCTCGATACATTTGGGCCAACCGCAACCCCTGGTCGAGGGGGATTTGGCAGAGAGCCATGCGTTCCTCGAAGGTCTTAGTTCTGGCCATCCTCAGGAATTGCGGGAGGTTGGCGCAGTACTGCTCGGCTTGGGGAGCCAGGCTCTGATGGTCGGCAAGGTGGCCTGCTAGGGCCAAAGCCAACTGGGCATCGGTTCCCGCCCTGGGAGTAAGGAAAAGATCGCAGATCTGCCTAGCCCGGTTGGGGCCGGGATCGATGCCCACCAGCACTGTTCCGTTCCTTTTGGCCTCCAACAGGATGGGCAGCAGATGGACCGAGGAGGTGTGAATGTTCTTGCCCCAGATAACGATCAGCTTACTGTTGAGGAGGTCTTCGGGGTCGGAACTGTCGGACAAGCCGAAATCCTGCTCCTGAGCCCACTCCCCGGCTCCCGAGCAGATATCACCGCGCTTAGTAGCCACCGGTCCGAACTGTTCAAAGAACACCGAAGTCAGGCTCTTGAGAAACCCCATGGCACCGCCTGAGCGATAATGCAAAATGGCCTCAGGTCCGTGCTCGGATTTGATCTGCAGCAATCGGTTCGCCGCTAGGTCCAGAGCTCGAGTCCAAGAGAGGGGCTCAAAAAGCTCTTCTCCGGGGACCCTGAGCATCGGACTCATAAGCCGTTGGTCGGAATACTGTCGCTCGACAAACCTAGTGGTCCTGGGGCAAAGAAATCCCCGGGTCACCGGGTCCTCGGCGCTGCCTTTGAGGGCAACCAAGCGGCCGCCCTCGAGGTGGGCCTCGAGGGTGCAAGCGTCAGGACAGTCCCGGCTGCAAGCCGTGGTCAACCGCTCCACGAGTCAGACTGCCGGAACAGGGTCAGGAGCTGCAACCACCGGAGCCGGGCGAAAACCCAGCTTCCAGTAGACCGTCACTCGGGTCACGGTGTCGCCCTCTGCGTCGGTCAAGGTGGCCACAGCGGCTGTTTGCTCTACCGTTCTCCAAGGCAGATCCGATGGGATGCTGCAGGTGCAAGTCAACTCTCCTCGAGCTTTCTTCAGGTAGTCCACCTCGAGCCTGGTGACGATGAATCGTCCCTCCGGAGGACAAAGACTTAGGAGCGCTAGGTTCGCGGTGAGTTCTCCAAGATTCGCAAGGGCCAGAGCATGGATGGAGTTCAGGTGGTTACGAACCCCTCGGCGATCGGGCATGGTGACCACGGCGCTTCCTTCCATCATCTCCCAAACCTCAGCCTTGAGAGTCCCGGCATAAGGAACCGCGATCCCCAACAGACGGCTGAACATCCAGCGTCCACCAGGCACTTTTTTTAGAAACTTTGCTATTCGATTGACGTTTTCTATCACCCTGGAGACTTTGCTCCCACGGCCCAAGCTCCTGGTTCTCACCCGGGCTCAGCTGCCACTCCCAGCAGAGCCGAAGGTTTCCCCGACCAAAAGTGGGGGGAAGTGAGAATCTTAAGGGGACTGGAGGAACTCACTGTGAAAAACTATGACGCTTTGATCTTGGTCTCATTTGGAGGACCCGACGGCCCTGAAGACGTGATCCCGTTTCTGGAAAACGTCTTGCGTGGGAAGAACGTTCCCAAAGAGCGTATGCTCGAGGTCGCTGAGCACTACTACCACTTTGGCGGAAAGAGTCCCATCAACGAGCAGAACTTGGCCCTGATCGAAGCCCTTCGCAGCGAATTCGAACGCCTGGGTCTCGAGCTTCCCATCTACTTTGGCAACCGCAACTGGAAACCGTACTTGACGGACACCCTGCAGCAGATGAAAGATGATGGGGTGCAGAACGCCTTGGCCTTTTTTACTTCAGGCTTCTCCTGCTACTCCGGGTGCCGACAGTACCGAGAGAACATCGCTGAAGCCCAGAAGCAAGTCGGAGAAGGGGCCCCCAGAGTCGATTTGCTCAGAAAATTCTACAACCATCCAGGCTTCATCGAGACCATGGTAGAATTGGCGCAAGACGGGATAGACCAACTCTCCCACGAGGCTCGAGACTCTAATAAGCTCATCTTCGTGGCCCACTCCATCCCCCAAGTTATGGCTGACCACTGCCGTTACGAGGAGCAACTTCGGGAATCGTCTCGCCTGATCGCCGAGGCCCTAGAAAAACCCGATTGGGAACTGGTTTACCAGAGCCGAAGCGGCCCTCCTAGTCAGCCTTGGCTGGAACCAGACATCTGCGATCGCCTAGAGCAACTTCCCGCTGAGGGCTTCGCGGCGGTCACGGTGGTCCCCGTGGGCTTCGTTTCAGACCATATGGAGGTGCTCTTCGACCTAGACACCGAGGCCGTGGATAAGGCCAAAGAGTGCGGTCTGGAAATGGCTCGAATCCGCACCGTTGGGACCCACCCGAGGTTCATCGCCATGATCGGGGAGCTCGTCCGAGAGCGTATGGGACAGTTGACAGAAAAGCGGGCCTTAGGGAGTATGGGTCCGAGTCACGATGTTTGCCCGGCTAACTGCTGCTTGTATCCTCGAACTCGACCCAGCACCTCAACTGCAGTGAAGGCTGCTCGATAGACCAAAGGTCCTTGAAGGGGCCCAGGCCTGAAAGCGGAAATGTTCTTCTAAAGTGAAAAGCCTCGAGCTACACATACAGAGTTCTCTCGAATCTCTGACCGACTGCCTCCAGGAACTGCAGGGAGCCATCTCGCAAGTTTTGGCCGCCGAGGATCAAGATCTCGACCCTCCTATCAGCTCGTCCAGCCTAGATCGGGTGGTCGCTCATTGCCAAAAGGCCCAGCGAGAACTGCAAACCGCTGCGGGAAGGCTGCGCTGACCGATGTTCAACATTGGCGGCGGAGAGATGGTGATGTTGGCGATCATCGCCCTATTGGTTTTCGGACCCCAGGGTCTGCCCGAGATCGCCGGCAAAGTCGCCCGGACCGTGAAGGCTCTGCGCCGCACGGCAGCGGAGTTTCAGAACGAGATCCAAACCGCCCTGCAAGAAGAGAACCGAGAGCGGGACAAAGCCCAGAGAAGACGCTATGTCGGCCAGGAGAAGGCTGAGACCGAGAGCGACCCACCACCCCCGCCCCGTTCTGAGGGAGAACCCTCCGCGGAAGCCAACTTGGTATCTCAAAAGGCGGTTCCAGAGGAGCAGATCGCAGAATGCCCTGAGACGAACGCCGAAGGGAGCCATGCGGCGCTTGAGCAAGCAGCGGAGGGGTCTCCCAGCGAACCTGAGGATGACGACGGCCCCGCTGTCCCTATGACAACTCGCCGTACTTCTGTCCAAGAAGAAACAGAGCCCGACGGCCCCGCCCTCGAGGAAGCTCTTCCTGTTGAGGCCAACGAGGTAGAGAGAGCCCCGGCTTGAGACTCTATATCGCGGCCCCACCGAACCTAGTCAACACGGCCCATCTCACCCAAGCCCTAAAGGCCTCAGCTGTGGAGGCGGACGAACTCTTGCTGCCCAGTCGCTCGCGGGGCACCACCGACCTATGGATGCGAGACTGGGCCAGTAAGAACAGTTGCGACATCAGGACTTATGAGAGCGAAGAGGAAGTGTTCCGCCTTTTGGCTCGCAGCAACGGAGAAGGGGCCATCGTGGCGGTGGTCTCTCCAGATCACCCACAAACGCTCGACCTCATCGCCCGAGCCGAGTCTCAGCGTATCCCCATCTTTGTCTACCGCGAACTGTACCGCCAAGATCCCAGAGTCAACTGTCGCTTTTCCCCTGTGGAGCGACCCGATGTTTGGCTCAGGGGGCTCACTCCAGAACAACGAGATTTCTTTAGGAACCTTCACGAGCTGTGCCGCCGTTTTGGAGTCACTCTAACCAGTTCTTCGAGCGCTGAAGGGGGGAGTCTCATGCAGTTTAACGATGGAACCGAGTTTGAAGGAATCGAACTCGACGGGCAAAGCTGTCGGGTCCGACCGAGAGGCTCGTTTCGCTACCGGAGGATCCGCTTAGACCCTTGAGGTCGGCGGAGCCTGCCACCACTTTTGAATTGAACCTCTCAAGCCGACCAGATCTGCTCCCAAGCAGAAAAGACTGCTTGAACCTGGGGGGTCTTCTCTAGCAGATCAAGAAAAACTTGACGCCTTTCCTCAAGCGTCTCATCGGCAACCGGTGTGAGGAATAGGGACAGACCTTCCCGAGCGGCCTCTTCGCTCCAGGATTCCCTGAGTTTGAGGTATATCCGACAGTTGGCTTCGAACTCTTCTATGGTGAGCAAACCATCGCCCAAATGGTCTCGAGTAGAGGCATACTGCTGAGTCCCGCTCAGCAACAGCACTGAACACTGCAATCCCAGGTCCTCGCCGCTCAGCGCCAGGGTCTTCAACAGGGCAAAAGCCTCCACCGCCTTTTCTCCCAAGAGAGAAGACAGGTGCAGCAACACAGGAATCTGTTCCTCGTCTTCCAGGAGCGGCAGCAGAGCCAGGGCGTCGCGCAGGGTTGGGAGAGACCTTCGCAAGAGCGCCAATCGACCCAATTCATCCATCGAGCCCCGATGAATCAACTCCAAGAGAGTGCGACGCTCGACGGAGCCGTCCTCACCCCCCCCGTCGAGAGCTATGGTTTCATTTCTGGCCGACTCCCCTCCATATATGGAAAGGTTCCGCACCCACAATCCGTCGTCATCCTTGCGCTGATTGAAGCGGGCACTCAAGCGAATCCGAATTTGCCTGTTGTCCAGGCGATCCAGAGCCAGTGTCCTGTTCTTCCATTCACTTCCGGGGTTCAAGTCTAGAGCGCACAGAACTTCGTCATTGTCCCCTAAAACTTCCACCGTGCCTTTGGCATAGACTGAGGAGGCTACCATGCGACCTTCGAAACCGAGGGTGGGATGCGCCAGACTAGGCAGAGACAAGGGTTCACTCTGCTGGGGCACTTCACTCTGATGGCCCGACAAAGAGGCTGCCCGATCGGTGGTCGAACCTTGGTGCCACCCTGGAGCGAGATCCGAAAACTGAATCTGCATTCGGCAATTGATGGGCCTGGTCTCTATTCTGGGCGCTGCGAACTCGAATCCCCGACCTTGACGCTGGCCTCCTGAGATCACCTGAAACCTCAAGCGAACAACTTTCCCGTCGTAATCTGAAAGATCCACCACCTGCTCGTGCCAATCCTCCACTCCTTCGAAGCGAGAAACCTTATCCCAAGACTTTCCATCGCAGGATATTTCCAAATGAACCCGGTCGGTGACCCCAGTGATGTCGTAGGCGCATTGGTACTTGAACATCGTTCCCACCCGATTGCGCAGCGAAATGGGATCCGAACTCAAGACCATGCCGTAAGGCTGTCGGAGATGGGGACGGGCATAGTCCCACCACACCAGCCCGAATTGGGAATCCGGACGCCCTCCCCAACTTCCCTCGGCCTGCCAGCCGGGAGCTGTCAATCGGCGTGCCAACTCGGCCACCAAGACACTCTGTTCGGGGTTTTCTCTCAGCACGTTCAGTACCGCCAACTGCTCAGCTCCATCGCTGCCCAAGCGGGCTGCCGTCAGCACCATCGAGCGGTCTTCAATGTTGGCTTCCACCGCCCGCTTCCAAAGCCTGACAGCCGCCGGCACACAGTCGCAGCAATCCAAGCAAGAGACCAGAAGCTCCACTCGCTGAGAATCCAGGGTAAATCCGGAGCGTTGGGCCAAGGAGTAGGCGAGCTTGGCGTTTTGAAGACTGCCGCAGGCCGCCGTCAGTCGAGTCAGCAGAAAAGCTCTCAAGTCAATCTGTTCGGACTCAGCTCCGTCGGCGCTGAGGAAGCGCAAGACCTTTTGAGTCTCCTCCACAGCGATCCCTAAGCTCCTGAGATTCTCCTCAGCAGCCCCCACCGCTAAGGCTTCTCTTTTGTCGATCTGCACGGGGGGCTCTTGCACCACGGTTTTGGGCCTCTCTACTCCCCTGGGAACTGGAAGTTTTCAATTCCCTATCCCCAGGTTAGCTATACCTGAAAAATTTGTTAGGCAAACCTAATTATGAGCCAAGTCCGAGATTCCTTCTGCCTGAGACCGCTGTGAAGCTCCCTTGCCAAACGAAGACAGCAAAGTTTCAGGTTGCAAAAGTGGCGAAGGTCAGTCTGCCAACGAAAACAACCCGGCGATTCCCAGACCTCCCGAGACGCATAGGGTTGCCAAACCCGTGCCGACTTGTCGGCGACGCATCTCGTGCAGCAAGGTCACCGCCATCCTGTTTCCGGTGCAGCCGATGGGATGGCCGAGAGCGATGGCCCCGCCATTGACGTTCAACCTTTCCTCGGGAATCTTTAGGGTGCGCTGGCAAGCCAGAACCTGGGCGGCGAAAGCCTCGTTCAACTCCACCAAGTCGATGTCCGACCAATCCAATTGCCTTTCCGACAACAAACGCTGGCAGGCATGAACCGGACCAAGGCCCATACGCTCTGGAGCACAGCCGACGGTCACGCCACCAAGGTACTTGGCCAAAGCTTTCCATGTCATTTCCCTGGCCTTCCTCTCGGAAACCAGAACCAGGGCTGAAGCCCCATCAGTGATCCCAGAAGCGTTACCGGCGGTGATGGAGCCTTTTCTATGGTCCAATTTATAGACCGGAGCAAGCTTGGCCAACTGGGCAGCAGTGACTCCGTCTCGAGGGTGCTCGTCAAGAAGGACTTCGATGTTGCCCTTGCGGGTCGAGATGGTCACCGGGGCGATCTCGGCCTCAAAGAAGCCCGACTCCCTGCCCCTCGGGCCATGGGCTTGACCGCGCGCCGCGCACTCATCCTGCTCTTCCCTGGTGATCTCGAACTCCTCCACCAGAGCCTCCACCGTCTCTCCCATGATTTTTTGGGCCATGGGGCAGAAAAGCCCATCGCGATACATGGCATCGGTGAGTTGGTCGTGACCCAAGCGCAATCCCCAGCGAGCGTTCTCCAGAAAATACGGCACCCGACTCATGTTCTCGATCCCGGCAGCCACCACCACCTCCGCCTCTCCCAAGGCGATAGCCTTATGAGCCTGGTCTATGGCGGCAAGACCCGAGGCGCAAGCCTGGTTCATGGTCCAGGCGGGAGTCGAATCGGGAATCCCAGCAGCTCGAGCCACTTGCCTGGCCGGATTGGGACCATTGCCGGCTTGCCTCGCCTGGCCCACTATGACCAACTCGACCAGCTCTGGGGCGACCCCGGCCCGAGAGATAGCGGCCTCTACCGCGATGCGTCCCAACTCCACCGCAGGTATCTCCGAAAACTGCCCCCCGAACTTACCGATGGGAGTGCGAACAGCAGACACAATGTCACTAGCAAGATTTTTCATGGCCACATCTACCTCTCATCTGTTGCCGGTCCCTGCCCAGAACTCTGGCCGGTGAGGGTTCGACATCAAAGGGGTTTTGCCGTGCCGAGGGAAGATTTACTTCATGAATGGACTGGCCAAAACTCTATCACTCTTAATCCTGTGCCTAGTCACGGTGAGTGCTGTGAAAGCAGAAACTCTAGTCAATTGGGATCTGGGCTACGAGATCGAGGTTCCGAATCATTGGTTGAGAGCCGACCTCGGACCTGACGGCACCCAGCTGTCCTATGATGACGTCAAGATCTCCATAGAACCTTTCTCAGGAATCACCATGCAGGGGCAAATCGAGAGAGTCCACCAATTCGACAAGGAAGAAGGCTGGGGATTTCGTTCGGAAAAGTCGTTCACCATCAACGAAGTGCCCGCTCATGAGATCATCTACGAGCGGGGCGGGAAGTACCGCGTCAGCTATGTGCTGCTCTCGGGACAGCGAGGTTTTCTCTGGACCTTCACCTCCGAAGGCACCGACAGTGAAGCCTTTATGGAAGGACAAAAGATTCTCTACGGCTTTGTGGTGATGCCGGCAAAGCCTTAGGGCATGTCATCAATCAAGGGATGGAAGGCTGCTGTGGGCCCGAGAAGGGTCGGGAGGAGACCTTGGGGAACACCCGGCGATGACGATGCGAGACTCCATGAGTATCACCGACATTATGGGCGCCCTCCCCCATCGTTACCCGTTTTTGCTCATCGACCGAATCACCAAGATCGAGGGCGAAGACAAAGCCTGGGGAATCAAACGCTTGACCCTGAATGAGGAATTCTTCCAAGGCTACCTCCCCGATGACCCCCAGATGCCGCCGACACTTCTGTCTGAGGCTATGGCTCAAGTTGGAGCTGCGGTGATCATGAGCAAGGCCACCTCGGAGGGAAAATACATTCTCTTTGGAGCCCTCGACAACGCCACTTTCCTGCGCAACGCCCGACCGGGGGAAACTCTGGAGATCGAAGCCGAAATGCTCAAGATCCGCAAGGATGCTGGAAAAACCCGCATCATCTGCCGGATCGAAGGAGACGAGATCGCCCGGGCTGACTTTATGTTTGCCTTAACTTCGGACCTCGAACAGTCCTAGAAGGGCTTGGCGCTCCCCACTTTCGGGGCGGAGGTCCGTTCCCCAAAGCCAAGTGCAACGTCCGCAAAATTCCTCCCTAGTCCTGGTGGCCATGCATTCTCTCTCGCGGCGTCGAAGCTCACTCAAATACGCCTGGTATTAAGCGTTCGCTTCTCCTTGCATCGCCCACGCGGACGCGGGAACCCACGCAAACTCGGGTTCCCGACGCCTGACCACCATTGGTAGGGACGAACTTCACAGACGCTGAACTAGCAACCCGAGTTGAACAGTCAATGACTATCGGATTGAAAAGGTGGTAAGTTTCTCTGAAAAGGGTGAGCCCGGGGAACTACCCCTCCAAGGCCACCGTCTCCCCTACAGCTGGTTAACCCAGGCTTGCCAGCCAGGTCACCCCAGGCAGCAAGGCGTAGCCCACCGAACCCATCAGGGTGGGGCGGCCTAAGTAGGCCAGGGTTTGGGTGCCGAGCTTAAGCCACGACTGCTTGCCTTGCTGCCGGTTGACCTGCACCGACACGCTCTGGCTGACATCCCCGGCGGCCACCACTAATTCGTAATTGCCGTTGTGAGCAGGCTCTCCGGTGGTGGTTTCGCCCTCCCAGGTGAACACATAGCTCGAACTCACTCCGGTGGCCGTTTGGCTGTAGACCGGCTCACCCAAATCGTTGGGCAGGTTCCGGTTGGCCACCCGATACAGGGTGAACACCAGATTGGCCGGACTCGATGGGGTGACCTCGAGTTCCACCCGTTGGTTGCGGTGGGGCATGACGTGTTTGGAGTGCAGGGTGAGGTTGAGGGAGATGGGGGGTCCAGGCTCGGTCTCCAGGTGATGGAGAAAAAACTCCAAATTGGCCTTGAACAGATAGTATGCGCTGTCGTCGAGACCGGTGCCCCGATGCTCGTCTAAGCTGAGCAACAGAGCTTCGATGGTCTCTCGAGCTTGGTTCGTTTGGTCTTCGACGAGTTGCTGTCGGATCTGCTCCAATTCTGTCTGGAGCAGGGCGTGACTATTGGCCTCAGTAATCCATTCCAGTTCGTGAGCCTCGTCGGCCAGACCCAGCAGGCGTTCGGCAAAAGCGACGCCATCGAGGGGAAGTGGTGGGCGATGGTCTGGGCCCACAGCCGGAATCTTCACACTGTCGTCCGGCCACATCGGCCGCTTCACCGTAGGATCGATCACCTGTCCCCCGTGAGGTGGAGGAACATCTCCACGGGTGTAAGTCATGGTGATATGAGGCACCCCTTCAGAGCGAAAAGTCATTTCCGTTGTGGTACCAGGGTCCAAGAAATCGTCTTCTATCATCGGACCCCAAGATACAACTCTAAGCCCGTTTGGGTTGGGAAACGGTCTTTGACCCCCAGACCACTTCCACCCTACTGGTATAATATCTTCAACTTCGGGATGGGCAACAACCTGAAATGTGCGAACTTTCTGGCTGCTGCTCTCCGCGCTGAACAGTTCATACTGATATTCGAACAGTCCGGATTCCCCTTGGTAGCTCACCAAGGATCGGACCGTTGCATCAATCCCGGTCGCCGGAACATAAGGTACAACCTCAAAAGGTGCATAAGGATTGTCTTCAGCATAGGTAGGAGCCGAATACAGGAGCACACTCATAAGAAACAGCACAATTGTTCGTCTATTCATGGGTTCAGTTTCCCCCTCTTACTCTTATATGGTAGTGCGGTTCGTCCGGGCTTCTCGAAATCTCGTTGTAGATTTCGAAGCCATAACGATGAAGTACATCTTCGAGTATGGGATCTCGTTGTGGCGTTCGCACGGTCGTATTTGCGCCTCTATCAATGAGTTCAGTTATCAAATCGGCGTTCTTCCCTGTCCTATGCTCCCAATGCCCTTGGGCCACGTTCTCTTCCGGAGGAAGCAGGCTTTCGATTAAGGCAGAGCTTATCTCGAAAAGCCCGCCCCTCGGAAGGCTCATGTCGTTGACCACGATCCTCTTATCGTAAGTCCTCGGCCGGCCGGGAACACTCGGCACCGTCGGTAGTCCTCCGTCTCTTTCCTCCTTCAGTTTCATCTCGTACGCATAGACCCGAATCACATCGGCTAGGCGAACAACAAACATCGGATCTCCAAAATGATTTCTGGGATGGATCCCTGGCTTTTGCCCATACATCAGCACAATTCCGTCGTTGACATCCGTGTTGTTGGTGCTCCATTCGTGGTCTTGAAGCCTGGAAGTGAGTTCAATCAGCCCGTCGACGCCTACCCCGAGATTCTTCACGGCAAGTTGCTTGCCCGTATCCGTCTCTTTAAGCTCAAAGCGATAGAGACCCGAAGCAAACGGTGCCGTCCATTCCTTTTGCACCGACTCACCTCTCTTGAGAGTTCCCAGGTTATTCGTAGGTTTTCGGTTGGCTTGCAGAAGACGTCGCAATTCGTCGGAAGAATCCTTTGCAGTGCTTTTCACCGTAGATTGAAAGGTTCCAGCCGGTGGCTCTCCAGCGTGAACGTGCCCGGTCACAAGGTTGCTCTCCACCCCTATTACTTCAAGAGTTAAGCTGACTTCTTCTTCCTCAAAAGAGTCCAAGACCTCGACTTCAACAGTGACCACCGATGCTTTCCCATATGTATGCTCTCCATCTGTGGGTTGGTGACCAGGTGGTGGCGCAGGGTCCAGATGCTCCCCGAAGCCTTCGAAAAGATATGAGGGCTTAACCTGAGTGACCTCCGCACCATCCTGCTTAAAAACGATCTTGATGCCCCGCCCGACGCTCGCCACCAGACTTTCTTCCACCTCGGTACACACCCCACCATCAGACTGAAACAGCGCCCGGTGGCTCAGGGGATTCACCGACTGGGGTTGGACTCCGGAATCGCAGGCCGAGGCCTTCACTCGGTACTCAATCTCACCGGTGAGCGGACCGCCCAAACCGTGACCGTCCCAGTCATAGGAAACACTTCTTTTGTGGAGTCCTTCCGCCTCTTGGATCCCTGGTCCGTCTCCAGGTGGGAAGGTGTGGACCACCTCATCATCCTGATAGACCTTCACCTCCCAACTCAGGCTCGGGTTCTCATAGCCTTCCGCTACAATCTCAAAGGTTAAGGTGGTGCTTTCGCCCTCTTCAGGATCGAAGTTCTCGGGGTCGGCGGTGAAATTCTCGATGGTCACTTTGCGGGTGCCCACCTGGATTGTGGCAGGAGGGGAGAATTGGGTGTAGGTGTTGGCCACCCCAAGCAAGCCCAGCCCCTGGCTTGCAATCTGATAGCTTCCGTTGAGCACCGG
Source organism: Vulcanimicrobiota bacterium (assembly GCA_050486105.1). GTDB lineage: Bacteria > Vulcanimicrobiota > Xenobia > Xenobiales > JADMJV01 > JAEXNA01. The sequence continues at coordinate 3,460 of JBJHCR010000133.1, read as the reverse complement.
CTCTCCGCTGTCTTCGGTGCCGTCCCAAGTGGTAGAGACCTTCGCCACCACTCCTGAAGAATCGGGGTTCGCGGTGGGGGTAGTGCCACTTAGGGTTCGAACCACCGCCGAAGAACTCGGACCGGCGATCTCCACCATCCAGTTGCTGCCGTTGTCCGAAGTCCAGCCCGTGGGAGTCAGCTCGCTGGTCAAGGGATAGGTGACCAAATCGAAGGAGATGCCGGCCTCGCCTTCGGTAGGGTTGAAGTTCTCCGGCTCCACCACCAGATTCCTCACCGACAGACGCCTCATATCGAATTGCCCGGTTTCTCCGGTCACCCCGTTCAGATTCTCGTGGATGGTCCAGGTTCCAAGGTAGCGATTTTGTGATGATTCCGACAGAAAGCCAAAGGGATTCTGCAAAGTGAACGAGCCCCCGAGGTTGGCCGAGGTCAGGGGCGCACCTTCGTACAACAGATGCACCGTGGCGGACTGGTGGCTCTTCCAGGTCAGTGTGGAGTTGCTTCCCTCCCGGGTATAGGTATAGGTGGCTCCGAACGATTCTCCCTGGCCATTGGCCTGGATGTACTCGTAAGTGTAGGTCCCATCCGCCGAGGGCAAAGTCACGAATCGATCATACTCCAGGGCAAAATCGGTGATGTAGACTCCCACACCCCCATCGAGCTGGGTCCGGTTCCCCAAAGCTTAGCAAACTGACCTGAACAGCCTATGATCATCAGGTTGAAAGGGTGTAAAGTTTCTCTGAAAAAGGGGCGAAACAGCCCTATCCCCCCAAAGCCACCTTCTCCCCCGCTGCCGGTTCATCGACGGTTGCCAGCCAGGTCACCCCAGGCAGTAAGGCGTAGCCCACCGAACCCATCAGGGTGGGGCGGCCGAGGTAGGCCAGAGTTCGGGTGGCGAGCTTAAGCCACGACTGCTTCCCCTGCTGCCGGTTGACCTGCACGGACACGCTTTGGCTGGCATCCCCGGCACTGACCTGTAATTCGTAGTTGCCGTTGTGCGCCGGCTCTCCGGTGGTGGTTTGGCCCTCCCAGATGAACAGATAGCCGGACTCGACCCCCGTGGCGGTGCTGACGAAGACCGCCTCGCCTAGATCGTTTGGCAGACTTCTATTGGCTACCCGATAGAGGGTGAAGGTCAGATCTGCCCGGGTTGACGGGGTGACTTCGAGTTCCACTCGTTCGTTTCGATGCGGCATCACATGTTTGGATTTCAGGGTGAGGTTGAGTGTGATGGGTGGCCCAGGCTCTGTGTCCAGGTGATGTAGGAAGAACTCCAAGTTGGCCTTGAACAAATAGTAAGCGCTGTCGTCGAGACCAGAGCCGCGATGATCATCCAAGCTGAGCAGCAAAGCCTCGATGGTCTCTCGAGCCTGGTTCGTTTGGTCGTCTTCGATTTGCTGTCGAATCTGTTGCAATTCTGTCTGAAACAGTGTGTAACTCTCCGCTTCGGAGATCCACTCCAACTCTTGAGCCTCGTCGGCCAATCCCAGCAGTCGTTCGGCAAAGGCAACCCCATCGAGGGGAAGAGACGGGCGGGGATGCGGGCCGATGGATGGCACCTTCACACTATCGTTGGGCCAACTTGGGCGCTCAACACTGGGATCGAAGAATTGCCTACCGTTCGGCGGGGGCACGTCTCCTCGCGTATAGGTCAACGCCATTCCGGGAACGCCTTCTGAACGAAACGACATTAGCTTCATGGAGCCTGGTGGGAGCATGCTTTCTACTGTTCCGGAATTCCATACTACTGTTGCAAGGTCACCAGGAGGCGTAATTTGCATTCCAGACCATTCGAATTCAATAGGAGAGATGTCGCGAATGTCAGCTTGCGTTGCAACCTCGAATGAGGCGGTCTTCTGCGAGCTACCAGGTCCACTTGAGAAATCATAAAAGTAGATAAATTCGCCTGTATCTGATTCGTATTCGACCTTCGGTGAAACAGTGACTTCGACGCCGGTGCTCGGCACATACTCGACCATTTCATAGGGAGAGAAAATCCCCTCTGCTCCCACCCAAAGAAGGCCTGTGAGGATCAAGAGAATTGGACATAACTTCATCCAGCGTTTCATACTAATTTTCCTTCCTGAGTCGAATGTGATAGTGAGGACCGGCAGGGATTCTCTCAATCTCGTTGTAGATATCAAATCCATAGGCGTGCAAGATCGTTTCAAGATGCGGATCTCGCATGGGTGTCCTCGTGAGTACATTTACTCCGCGGTCGATATACTCGGTAATGAGATCGGCGTTCTCTCCCGTCCTATGCTCCCAATGCCCGTCCTCCGCGCCCGTCACCGGCAAGAAAGGGCCTACGTTGTGGCCCACGACGAACAACCCTCCCTTAGGAAGGCTCATGTCATTAACGAAAACCTTCTTCTCGTACGTAGAAGGCTTACTGCGAGAGAACGGCACGCTCGGCAGCATATCGTTCTGGTCTAAAATTTCCATCTTTTTTCTGTATAAGCGGATGACGGTAGCCAAACGATTGTTGAGCCCTACAGTACCGTAGTGGTTCTGAGGGTGCGGGTCCGTTTGACCGATGAAAGCAACGATACCGTCAGCTCCCATTTCGGTCTCTGAAAACAAAGACTGAAGAGGTCTTAGGTTATCGAGTTCTACCTTTAAGGCTTTTCTTTCAAGAGACTCGCCGGTAGCCCACTCTCTAGCCTCAAAGGTGTATTCAGCAGAGGCAAAAGGCGCAACCCACTCTTTTTGAATGCTTTCTCCCTTTTGAAGAAGGCCCAAGTAGACTGAAGAATTAGGATTAGTTTCTAAAAATATTCTCAGACTCTGAGGATATATCTGTGCCTCTTGATTGAACGACCCTGCTGGGGGATCCCCATGAACATGGCCTGATTCAGAAGCATCACCCGTGACATGTAAGATGATTTCAATTTCGTCTTTGTCAAAGCTATCAAGCACCTCCACTTCAACTGTCACGATCGAGGCCTCGCCAAAGGCGTGAGGACCGTCGGTTGGTCCGTCGCCAGGTTGAGGGGCAGGGTCAAGTTTCTCTCCATACCCTTCGAACAAATATGATGGACGCACCCGTTCCACAATCTTGCCATCTTGTCTCAGAGTGATTCTGATGCCGCGCCCAACGCTCGCCACCAGACTTTCTTCCACCTCGGTACACACCCCACCATCAGACTGAAACAGCGCCCGGTGGCTCAGGGGATTCACCGACTGGGGTTGGATGCCGCCATCGCAGGCCGAAGCCTTGACCCGGTACTCAACCTCTCCTGTGACCGGACCGCCCAAACCGTGACCGTCCCAGTCATAGGAAACACTTCTTTTGTGGAGTCCTTCCGCCTCTTGGATCCCTTGCCCGTTACCGGATGGAAAGGTGTGAACCACCTCTTCATCCTGATAGACCTTCACCTCCCAACTCAGGCTCGGGTTCTCATAGCCTTCCGCTACAATCTCAAAGGTTAAGGTGGTGCTTTCGCCCTCTTCGGGAT
>JBJHCR010000132.1:0-15851 GCA_050486105.1 Vulcanimicrobiota bacterium | reverse complement strand
GTTCAACGCGGTGTCAACTTCGTCGACTTGGTCATGCGGGCGCTCGCCCAGCCTCAACTCGCCCACCTCTAACTTTGACCCCGATCGAACGCTATCCACGTACTTCGTGACAAAACGATGAAGTCATCCATACTCGGTTGGCTTTCTCAATCTCTGTGCTTGGAGTTGTCCGCATTCTGGGTCACAATCCAGCGGGAACCCGGCGCCTCCTAACCAAGCTTTGCCGGGCGGATCCAGGCAGAAGGTATAGTTCAAGGAAACAAAGGATTGGCTGTCCGATGGCGAAATCTCGTTTCTATGCCAAGATTTCGCTTCTGTGTCAAGGCTCCCGACGGCAGGATTCGAAGAGGAACGGTGAACGAATCGGAGCTTTCTGCGGCCCAGGCTCGCTTGCTGAATGCCGGCTTCGAAATTCTGGAGTTGAGCGTCCATAGTGAACTGCTCATTGAGACTCCCAAATCGAGTCACGGGGGGCGCGGGGCTCACAGGGTTCAAAGAGCGACCATCATCGAGTTTGAAGAAACACCTCTAGAGAAGTTGCAAGCTTTCCTCGAACGTTGGGTACTACGCCGAGAAGCAGCTTTAGCTTTACTGGTGTTGGGAGTAATGATCATTGCCGGGGGGGCAATACTTAGCCCGTCACCTCCGTCTATCCCTCAAGCCGAGTATCGGGCCCATCACCTTGTCATCAAGGCCAGAGTGGGGGATTTCGACGGCTCAAGGCTCAGGGTGAATCTCCCCGAGATACCCTATAGTGTGACGGAAATCGTTCCGGTGAGCCTAGATGATGGATGGCAAACCGTGGAGATCGAGTTGGAATCCCTTCGAGAGCCCAGCAAGGTTGAGGTCCGCCTGCTCAAGTTTGACGGGGCTGTCATTGCCGAAGGGTCGGGACCGTTGCTCCTGGATCCAGAAAACCGTTTGAACAGCAGGCTGGAATTGGAAGCTGTCACATCACCGGCAGCAGATTTCTAGTTCCCCAACGTCCCAATGTGGCTGTAGAGGGGTACGAAAATGGACAGCAGAACGAAGGCCACGATCCCGGCGACCATAGCCAAGAGCATCGGCTCCAGGGCAGCCCCTAAGGCCTCGACCTTGTAGTTCACCTCTTCGTCGAGCATGCGCGAGCCTTCGCCCATCATCTTGGCCACCTTTGAAGTCTCTTCTCCGGTGGCCACATACTGGGCGAAGGCTGTGGGGAAAAGATCGAATCGAGCCACGATGTATTCCGAGATTTGCTCTCCCTCTTTCACTCGATTAACCAGGTCTCGAGCAGCCACTTTGACTAGTGGGCTTCCCGAGCTTTCCCCTCCGAGTAGGAGTGTTTTCTGCAAGCCGAGCCCGGATTCCATCAGGGTCTCCACGGCACCGGCGAAGCGGGATACGGTGGTGATCTTGACCAAGTGTCCGATCAACGGGATTTCGTGAATGACCCGAAAGATGCGACACCGTCCTTCTTCGGTTTTCCATTGCTCCTTAAAGAGGCCGTGAGCGGCGACCCCCAGTGCGGTCAGCACCAGCCAGGTTCCCGGGTTTTGGGAGGCTTCGGTAAGAAACACCATGACTCTGGTGAAGAACGGAAGTTCGATATTCATCTCTTTGAAGATGCCCAAGAAGTTTGGCAGGATCGAGTAGAACAAGAAGAAGGTCAAGACCCCGGTCAGGGCCAGAATGAAGCAGGGATAGCTCAAGGCTCCCTTCACTCTCCTGGTCAGTTCAAAGTCGCGTTCGCGCCAGTCGGCCAGCCTCTCAAGGGTTGAGTCTAGTTGGCCGGTCTCCTCACCAATGGCCACCATGGCCTGAAAGCCGGTGTCGAAGATTCCAGGAAATTGGCCCATAGAGTGAGACAATTTGTGGCCTTCGCCGATCATTTGCGAGAGACGAGCCACTACTTGTGCCAAGACGGGGTTGTCCGGTTGATTGCTTAGGGTGTCCAAGGCAAAGTTGACAGGGATCCCGCTGCGAAGCATGGTCGAAAACTGCCTGGTGAAAAGCACGATGTCCTTCATCGAGACCCTGAGCTTCTTCTGTCGCTCCAGTTCTTTTTGATTATTTTGTCCGCGGCTTTTCAATGGGTGGAATGTCCTTGGAGCCTGGGGCTCTGTCGGTCAAAGGGGGTACTTTTCTATATTGAAATAAATATAAGATTTAACCTGCTTTTAGGAGACAAGTTAGGATGTGGGCAGGGTATATCTGTCTGGTGGATGCTACCTGTGAACCGGTCTGTCATAGCTATCGATTCGTGAACTGTCTGTATCTTTTCGGCTAATGTCAGAAATCGGTGCTAGGAGGATTCCTGGGGTTGGGCTGCTGCTTTTCTAAGCAACAAAGCCAGCCCTCGTTGGACTGCGGCAAAAAGGATTAGGCCCAGGCCGAGGCCAGCTAAGACGTACCAGGGCCAGGGCCCGAAGAAATCCAGGATCGAAGCTCCTTGAGGTTTGCGGCTGAGATAACCGTAGTTCCACCCAAAAAGGAGATTGATCGCTCCCACCACTAAAGTGTAAGCCAGCAGCGCTCCGAAGGCTTCAGCGAGGCTTCGGAAGTCGGGGGTCCACCAAGTTTGATGTCGCCCCAGGAAGAAAAAGGCGGCCACCACGATCATGCCGTGACCCAGGAAGAAAAGAACGAACTCCTGACTGGGAAATCCGTATTGGATATCGGGCGTAACCATGGCTTGGAGGGTGCCGGCCAAGCCCCAATAGATAGTCACTGACAGAACGAGCCTGTTGGGCTTCACGACGCACCAGATGACCGTCAGGAAGAGTATGTCGCATAACCACAACGGTAGGTCGTCAGCGGCTTGAAAGCCGTCTCTCAGTCGATATCCTTGAAGGATGGCGCCGTAGGCCGCGAACAGCAGGCCGGTGGCAAGGTTGACGCGCTCAGAGTAGCGACTAAGCCCGGCACGAAAGGCTAGTCGGCTGCAGAGGACCACCAAGGCAAGGGCGCCGATGTGTTCCAGGCTCAAGAGGACGAAAGAGTTCAAGATGCCAGGACCTTCGGACTGAAGAGACCGAGATCATTTTCGGATTTTTTAAGGCTGCCACGATAGACTTCCAGTACGAGAATCTGGAAAGGATCTTTCTTATGAATATTACTGTGGGTCAAAACGTCTCCCAGCTTAACACAAAATTGGCACCGGCCAAGACGGCTGTGGCTCAGCCTGAGTCCGAAGAAAAGCCATCGGCCGTAGACAGCTTCAGCAGTGGGGCTACTCGAGGGGCCAACACCGCCAACACTTTGATCGGGGTTTGGAACGGTGGGATATCCGGCGCCATCACCGGTGGAGCTATCGGACTTGGAGGCAGTGTCATTTCGGCGGCCGCCGGGGCCATTAGCGGGAATACTCCCTTGAGCCTGGGTACCCTGATCAGCACCGCTACCTCCACCGGTTTATGGGCCGTGGGTGGTGGAGTGGTCGGAGCGACCGTAGGTGGAGTGGTTACCAACAAGACTGGCAAATTCCTCGGCAATGTAGGAGCCAACGTGGCCCGCAAGACCGGTGGAAACCAGAACCTGGGACGAGCCATCGGCACCATGAGCGCCGGCGTGGCGCTCGGGACCATCGCTGGTGCCAGTGTCGCCGGAGTCAATGGTGCGGTGTTGGCCCTAGGCGCCGGTATCGCCGGAGGCGGCTTGGCTTATTTGGCCAGTTAGCTTTCAGGCCTCTGACGAAAAAGACCACCCAGTTCCAACTGGGTGGTCTTTTTAGTCGATTCCCAGATCTTGGCGTCGGTACGGATCCTGGATGCGCGCCACCAAATCAGCGTCCGTTTTGGCCAGCCTTTGTAGGGCTGCTTTGGAGTCGGGGTTTGAGAAGCTTCGAAAATACCTGATGGCTGCGACCTTGATCCAGGTCGCTTGGCCGGCTCGTTGGCCCAAACGTTCCACCTGTGGGGCCACTTCATAAACCTCCCAAAAAGCCAACGGAGCTATGGCGAAGGCCCCCCGATCCGGATTTTGCAACTCTGCCTTGAAAACTTCGACCACTGCATTCTTAAGGTCGGGGCTTCCTGAGCGCTCCACGACTAAAGCCAGAGCCCGAGTGACGTCCAAGGTTCGAGCCGGAGGAAGACTCGGCTCTAAGAACCGTTGGCTGATCTTTTTCACTCCTGCCGGGCCGGACAATTTGGTGTAGGCCACAATGAGAGGTCCGAAGGTTGGGGCCATGGAGGCGCGGCTGTTGGAGAATAAACCCGCTTCGACCCAGGCTAGGTCCTTCGAACTCAGGCCCGGGATCAGCATCAGCAGCATCAGGGCCCGCTGGTCTTCGGGCCGTTTGGGATCTTGAACCCAGGACCTCAGCTTCTCGTTCCCGACTATGGTGGCTCGAGCTTGCACTTCGTTGAGAGGGGCGGTGGCCAAAATGCTATACGCGGACAAAGCGATCTCAGTGGCGGGGTGACCCAGGTGACGGGCCGCAAAGTCCCAGCGAGCCTGCTCATTTTTTTGTGCCACCTGGAGTGCTTGTCTGGCGAAGGTCAATTCGCTTGCGGTCAGATAACGGGGGGCATCCGACCAGTAGGGAAGAGTGGCCGAACCTGCAGTGGTCAACAGAAGGGTTCCGTTTCCTGGGTCGCGATTTTTTGGTTCTGCCGCAATGATCACCTTCCCCACCGAGGTCGCTCCAGTGAGAACTTCTGTCACCTGATACTTTCGCGCCTCGAGTCTTTTGGCAAGAACGACGGCCTGCGCGGACTCAACATCCGAGTAAAGATCGGCCTCGGCGGGGGCGCAGAAGGGGCAAGCCAGAACCGGACTACTCAGCAACGGAAGAAGCAGGGCCAGGAGCGTGGCGATTAGGGCGTTTTGGGATGCCTGTCTCACGGCATGACCTCCATACCTTCGGCATTCATTCGATAGAGACTGATGATCTGTCCGTTTTCTTCATCGGGGCTGGCGAAAAGGGTGCCGAAGAGGGTGACTGGGATGTCGTTGGCCGGAGGGACCGGGGGCTCGATGTTGACGAAAACCCATTCGTTGAGTTCCGGTTCTTCGCCGAAACAGCACAACAGTTGATTTCTCACCAAGATCAAGCTGCTGACGGAATCTCCTTGGAACTCAATCGGTATGGCGAATCCTGAGACGGCCACCGTTTGACCATCCAAGGCTGAAATCTCCTCGGGGACTTTAGTATTGGGAGTGGGGCGACCATCAAGGTCCACCTCGAACTCAAAGCCGGCCAATAGGCCGAAGGTCACCGGTTGAAAACCCGGGCGCTCCACCGGAGCGGGGGCTTCGGCTGCTAGCAGAGCTCTCTCGGCGGGATCGGTGGGGGCTTCCCGCAGCCCGAGTCCTTGGGCGGGCATCGCGGAGACTTCAGGCAGGGGAGCGGGAGCGTCGATGGCCTCGCCGATTAATGGAGCTGTCGGCACCTCGGACTCAATTTTTTGCGTGCATCCGGTCCAGCAGAGCAAAGCCAGCACGGCTAAGACGGTTCGAAGTGATGAGGGGCAAAAGTTTTCTAGCATTGTGGGACCTGGGTTCTTCGGATTTTCCTCCCCTCCTGGATCGTCCCGGAGAAGGTGCCGGTGCAGGCTGCATCCAAAATAGGAAAGGTGCGAAAGACCAGGCAACGAGACGCTATTCAGCAAGTATTTCTTCAATCCGATCGTCCTCTGAGTCCTGACGAAGTGCGAGAGAATGCAGCTTCGCTGATTCCCAACATCGGCATCGCCACAGTCTATAGGAATATTAAAGGGCTTTTGGAGGCGGGAGTTTTGCGGGCCGTGGAAATCCCCGGCTCTGCGGCTCTTTATGAGCTTGCAGATTTGGCGCACCACCATCATTTTCAATGCAACGACTGTGAAAAGGTTTTCGACATTCATGCCTGCCCAGGCGACCTAAAAGAGTTGACCCCCCCCGGTTTTGAAGTGACCGGCCACGCCATCACCCTGTATGGGTCTTGCCCCGAATGCAACTGAAACCTCAATTCGGGGGCACGCCCTAGACCCATGGAGAAGCGGTCCTTAAAGAACGTCACTCTAACCCGAAAGTACCACTGGCCGTATTTTGGCCGGGTGATCTCCATCACCTTGGTTCTGGTCTTTATCGTTTTTGGCTACCACCTGATCTATCTTCACACTTTCGCCGCCTTGGACCCCGATTTCCCTTTGCAAAGCCTGCAGATGATTTCCACGCTCATGGTGGTCATTTTGAGCGGATTGGTGATCTCATTGGGGGTCATGACCGCTCATCGAGTGGCCGGCCCGCACATTCAACTGCAGACTATTTGCGATAAGATCGCCGCTGGGGACTTGAGTCGAAGAGTAGAGTTTCGCTCCGGGGATCGCCTCGAAGACGTGGAGGAGTCCTTCAATAAAATGATGGATAAATTGCAGCAGCGGTTGGAGGGAGCGAGCTTAGGCGACGCCCCCTCCATACCCTCCGATTAGGGTCTGCCGGGCGCTGTTGCTCAGGCGGCGTTGTCTTCGAACGAGGAACTCTCTTCAAAAGACTTGCCGTCGTCGAGTTCGGTGAGTAGGCGACCTCCCTCGCCGTGCTCAGGAGCAACGGACGGGCAAGGCGTGGGTGAGTCGTTGATGACGTTCAGCATCTTCCTCAGGCGTCCGTAGCGTCCATGGATGAAATGAAACCTTAGGGACGGTAGTTCTTCGAGGCGAGGATCATAGCTGTCTCCGTGAGGCGAAGGTCCGCGGTGAATAGTGCCGTCGGCCACCAGATCAGAGAATTCGACGTTCAGGGCCTCCAGTTCCTCATCGGTGATCGGGGCGGTCAGGCGAATCACTAGGTCGGGGCCATCGAAACGCATGGAGTGGTAGCGCCGATAGAAACGCACGATCTCCTCGCAAGCTTCCTCCACACTGTGAGTGATCAAATGGAGGTCGAGATCGTGCTCGGCAATCATGCCTTGAGCCAACAGGGTGTCCTTGAGGTACCTCTCCCAATTGCTCCAGAAGGGGTTCCCGTTGGGGGCAAGACAGACCACCGGCAGAAGTTGGGCCTTCCCGGTCTGCATGAGAGTCAAGGTTTCGAATCCCTCATCATGGGTCCCATAGCCTCCAGGGCAAAGGACCACGGCGTGGCAGTCGCGCAAAAAGGCCAGCTTCCTTGTGAAAAAATATTTAAAGCTGATATCCTTTTCGTCGCCTGCGATATGCGGATTGGCACCTTGTTCGTGGGGAAGGCGAATCCCCATGCCGAAACTGTTCTCTCGGCCGGCACCCTCGTTTCCAGCAGCCATGATCCCGGGGCCGCCACCGGTGATCACCATGAAGCCTTTCTCGGTGATGGCCCTAGAGAATTGATAAGCCTGTCGATAGCTGTCGGAGTTGTGGTCGAGTCGGGCAGAGCCGAAGAGGCTGACCTTTCGGCGGTCGTTGAACAACTCGAGCACGTCGAAGGAATGAGCCATTTCTTCCAAGGCTGAGGCCGCGATCTTGAGGTCGGCGTGACGATGTTCGGCAGACATTTTCAACACTGAGGCCAAGAGGCGTTGGACCAATTCGTTGTGCGGCATGCCCTCCATGCTGCGCATTAGGTCTCGAGCCAGATTGTGAAATATTCGGAGTTTGTCGTCTGAAGAAGATCCCATGGGGGGATATTCGCTCTTGGGGTTTGACCTTCCGCCTGGCTAAGGGTTAAAGTGTTCGCCCGAAGGCCCTGTAGGTCGAAAAGTGCAGCGGCCCAAGCAGGCAGATCAAGCATGAGAATCACTTTAGAGCAAGCCATACATTGGTTGGGTCGAGGAGAACTGCTCGCCGTTCCTACGGAGACGGTCTATGGTCTTGCCGCCGTGGCAGACAGTGAAGAGGCCCTGGCGGCACTCTATATTCTCAAAGGGCGGCCCTCAAATCATCCGGTCATTCTGCATGTCAGCGGTCGGTCGATGTTGAGTCCCTATGTGCAGACTCTCGACGCGGTCGAAGAGAGGCTGATGGAAGCGTTTTGGCCAGGACCCTTGACCTTGATCTTGGAGAAGTCCGACCGAGTCAGCCCTCGGATCACCGGCGGCCGTGACACGGTGGCGGTGAGAGCACCCGCTCATCCGTTGACCCTAGGTTTGCTAGTTGGTCTCGGGCGGCCTCTGGTTGCCCCTTCGGCGAATCGCTTCGGGCGAGTCAGCCCTACCTCGCCCGAGCACGTAGAAAATGAGTTTGGCTCAGCCTTTCCCGTTTTGGATGGGGGACCTTGCCGAGTTGGTTTGGAATCCACTATCGTCCGGGTGGAGGAAGAGCAGATCTCGATTCTGCGTCCCGGCACCATAGGAAGAGAAGAATTGGAGATGGTGGGCGACCGACCGGTGGTCTACCCCGTCGGCGAGACGGTCCCGGGAGTGCCCGGGGGGCTCAAGAGTCATTATGCTCCATCAATTCCGGTGAGATTGGTGTCCACGGCGGACATTCTGGCAAACCTTCCAATAAACGCCGCCACGATCATTTGGAGCGACTGCCAGCCCCAGATGGAAAATGGGGGCGTTTTTCGACTCGAGGCGGAGCCGGAGAGTTACGGGCGACAATTGTACAGCACTTTGAGGAGTGCAGAGCAGAGTGGGGCTTCGGAGCTTTGGGTTGAAGCTGTCCCTCCTCAGGAGACCTGGCAGGCGGTGCGAGACCGCCTGAATCGAGCTGCAACTCGAGATTGAAGCCTTTCGGACCTGTTAGCCGGCCATACTGTGAAGAGTGCGCCCGCTTCTGAGCAAGTCGGCCATGCGAGAAAGTGCTAGCGCCGTGGCCCAGGCGTCACCCAAGGCGGTGTGCCGATGCTCTTCAGCCAGCGGAATTTGAAAGGCCCGGAACATGCTGTCTCCGTCGGCCTTTCCTGGAGGAAGGACCCCGGCTGCCATGGTGAATTGAAATAGGGTGACGGTGTCCAGGGTCTTCCGGGAAAAATCGCGTTTGTAGTCTTGCTTTGCCAGGCGGTAGAGACGTTGCATGAAGCCTACGTCAAAGCCGATGTTGTGACCAGCAAGGCACAATGGGGGACGTTGGACCCCGTAGTGCTGATCCAAGGCATAGCGGATCGCTTCCACTGTTTGCCTCGGGCTCAAACCTTCACGCTTGATCTGTTCCAGGTCCAAACGGTTCACTTGCATAGCCTTGGGAGTGGTCGAAAGCGGCTCTTCTTTGACCATCAATGAGAAGAGCGGACGGGGAGGAGCATCGGGAGTCCAGGCAACGCCGGCCACTGTGAGCAGAGAATGGTCTTTGCTAGACAGCCCTCCGGTTTCGGTGTCGAGGACCAGAACGGGGAGATCGTAGGACATGGGGGCAACTTTCCGCGAGAGTCTTCAGGGACCTTCCTTCGGATAGAACTCAAAAAGAAGAGCCCCCGGCCTAAACAGGCGGAGGCTCTTCTTTGTCATTTAGGAGACCGAACTAGGCCTGGGGATTGGTCTTTTCGAAGTTCTCCTGGATAGCGTTGTTCACGTTCAGGCGGCCACCGGTGGTGGTTTTGCCCTGGAGCGATTCGATAGCGTCGGTTCCACCGAGGAGGCGCTCGCGCAACTGCTCGTTGGTGATGTCAGGGTAAGCCGAGACGATGAGTCCGGCGGCGCCGGCGACCATCGGAGAGGCCATTGAGGTACCGCTGTAGCTGGCGTACTTGTCTCCGGGTACGGTCGACAGTATATCCACTCCGGGGGCACCGATATGAACCTTCTTGGCTCCGTAGTTGGAAAAGCGTGCCAAGTTGTCGTTGTGATCGGTGGCGGCCACCGAAATGATGTTGGGCAAGTCGTAGTTGGCCGGGTAGCTTCCGCGCACGTCGTTGTTGGCCCGCTCATTACCAGCTGCCACGATGTGCATGGCCGGAGACTGGGCGAAGGCTTCCTTGATGCCTTCGTTGGGCATTCCGCCGCCCCAACTGTTGTTGGTGATGCGGGCGCCCATGTCGGTGCTGTACTGAATGCCCTTGATGATGGCGGCGGCGTTGGTGCGACCTTGGTCGTTGAAAATCTTCACGCCCATGACGTTGGCTTTGTGGTTAACTCCGACCACGCCTTCGCCGTTGTTGCCCACGGCGGCGATGGTTCCCATAACGTGAGAGCCGTGTCCGTGGCGGTCGATGGGGTCACCATTGTTGTCGATAGGGCTGTAGCCGTGGATGTCGTCGGCGATTCCGTTGCCGTCGTCGTCGTTGCCGTTGCGGCTCTCATTGGGATTGACCCAGACGTTGGCTTTGAGGTCCACGTGATTGTAGTCGATGCCGGTGTCGATCACTGCGATCAGAGGGCCACCTTCGGCCTGATTACGACCGGTGTGAATGTTCCAAGCTTCGGGGGCATCGATGTCGGCGTCGACTTTTCCGCCGGTCTGCCCTTCGTTGTGCATTCCGTAGAGCTTCCCAAACTGAGGGTCGTTGACCGGGGCCGAATCGGTGGAAGCGGCTTCGGGTTTGTTACCGGGGATCACTTCAGGGAGTCCATAGGTGTGGTTCGGGACGGCGAAAAGCACACGCTCGTCTTTAGCCATAGCAGCCATGGCTTCCTCGGTGGAGACTCCGGCAGGCAGCTTGAGGTGCATGAACTCGCCACCATCATTCTTGAAAATCCCACCTTTAGTGTTGAACTGGTGCAAAACTTTGGCGCCAAAGTCTTCAGAGATGCTGTTCTCGCCGTTGAGTTCGAAACCAGGCTTGGTGCGAACAATGATTTCTCCGGGCTCGTGCTCTCCGATATTGCCCTTGAGTGCAGCGGCTTCGCTGGAGGTGGCCGCCAAGAGTGATTCGGCTTTAGAAGAAAGGAGGGAGGCGGAAAAGTTGATGTCAGCCTGATCGCTGACCTGGGCCGAAGCCGAGCTGGAAGAGGCTTCATTGTTGGCCTGGGGAGCCTGGGGGGCGGAGGCTTTGGAAGGGTTATAAATGGGCTGGAATCCGTTGATCATCATAGTTCTATACTCCTGGAATGTTTTTATCTTTGTAATCCTAGTATAGGGTTAGACTTCAGGGCTGTTTTCAACATCGTGTTAACGAGGCGTCAGATCCTTTCAGATGTTTTTCAGGGCAAGAGAACTCCTGATTTGCAAGAGCTGCAACCTCCTGGGCCATGAAAAAGAGCGATGCGGCGCCGCATCGCTCTTCTCTGAGTAGGAGAGTCCTAATTTGCTTGAACTTGGGCCTCTGAGGGCTTGATTGAGTTATAGACGTTCAAACGACCACCGGTGATGGTTTTTCCCTGTAAGCTGGGCACCTGATCCACTCCGCCCAACAGACGAGCCTTAAGCTCCTCGTTAGAAATCTGAGGATAGGCCGAGACGATCAGGGCTGCAGCCCCTGCTGCCTGGGGGGTGGCCATAGAGGTTCCGTTATAAGAGGCGTACCCTTGACCCGGCACGGTGGAGAGTATGTCCACTCCGGGTGCACCCAGTTCCACTGTGGTCGGGGCCCAGTTCGAGAAGCGAGCTAGGTTATCGCTGTGGTCGGTGGCTGCCACCCGGATGAAGTTGGGGAGATTGTAATCCCCGGGGTAGCGGTCATAGGTGTCATTGTTTCGACCATTGTTGCCGGCTGACAGAAAGTGCATGGCCGGGGATTCGGCAAAGGCTTGCTTGATGGCCGCGTTGTAGGCCCCGCCTCCCCAACTGTTGTTGGTGATGCGAGCCCCCATCTTGGTGGAGTACTGCAACCCGCGAACGATAGCGGCGGCGTTGGTGCTACCGCTGTCGCCGAAGATCTTCACCGCCATGATGTTGGCGTTATGATTCACTCCAACCACCCCTTGTCCGTTGTCCCCGACAGCTCCGATGGTCCCGGCTACGTGGGTTCCGTGTCCATTGCGGTCCATGACGTCCCCATTGTTGTCGAAGGCATTATAGCCGTGGATGTCGTCCACCACCCCGTTGCGGTCGCTGTCGCGGCCATTTTTGGTTTCTCCCGGGTTTTTCCAGATGTTGGCGGCCAGATCGGTGTGGGTGAAATCGATGCCGGTGTCTACCACCGCGATCAGAGGACCGCCCTGGACTTGGTTCCTACCGGTGTGGATGGTCCAGGCTTCAGGGGCGTCGATGTCGGCGTCGGCTTTTCCGCCGGTCTGCCCGGTGTTGTGCAAGCCCCAGAGTTCCGGCTTGAGGTCGTTGGGTATGACCTGCCCTGGATTGGAATCGGTGCCCGAGGATAATCCCGAAGGAACTTCTCCTTGCTCGACTTGAGGCAGATGATAGATATGATTCGGAACGGCAAATTCCACCCGCTCATCGGCGGACAGGGCGGCCATGGCTTCTTCCGTTGACAGCCCGTGGGGGAGCTTGAGATGGAGAAACTCCCCACTTTCGGATTTGTAGATGTTGTTCACGTCAGGATCGAACTCGAAGAGCACCTTGGCTCCAAAATCCTCGGCGACGGAGGTCTCGCCTTTCAAGGATAGGCCCGGTTTGGTCCGCACGATGAGCTCACCGGGGTGATGCTCACCCACTCCCTCGTCCTTCAGTCGAGCCGCTTCTTCGGCGGTGGCCTGCAGTAAGTTGAGGGCTCGAATTGAAAACGGAGAGGCTTCGAAACTTAGGCTGGCGCTGTCGGCGAGAGCCTGGGAAGCGGCTTCCGGAACCGAGGATACTGCAGCCTCTTTGCCCTGGGTGGAGGGCATCGTTTGGGCCGTCCTTTGGACCTGGGTAAAGGTTCGATTTTGCAAGTTCGAGATCATGATGGGCGTTCTACTCCTGGAATGTGTTTCTTGTATTTGTATTCCTAGAGTAGGATGAGTCGCACTCAAAGTGTTGGTAAAGATGTTAACTTGGCGTCAACGGAGGATGCGAGTAACTAGAGTAAGATTTCTTGGGCAAGACAAAAAAAAAGAGGCCGGGTTCCTAGGAACCCGGCCTCTTTGTCATCTCAACCTTTGGGAGAGTTAGGCCGACTGCTCGGCGCTCTCTTGAGGTTGGATGGAGTTGTAGACGTTCAGGCGGCCACCGGTGATGGTCTTGCCTTGCAAGCTTGGCTGCTGTTCCACGCCGCCCAGCAAGCGCTCTTTGAGCTGCTCGTTGGTGATCTCAGGGTAGGCTGAAACGATGAGGGCTGCAGCTCCGGCGGCGTGGGGAGTAGCCATAGAGGTTCCGCTCTTGGAAGCGTATCCGCCTCCGGGAACGGTGGACAGGGTGTTCACTCCGGGGGCTGCCAATTCTACGGTGGTGGGAGCCCAGTTGGAGAAACGAGCCAGTTCGTCGTTGTGGTCGGTGGCGGCTACCCGGATGAAGTTGGGCAGGTTGTAATCGCCGGGGAACCGGTCGTAAGTGTCGTTGTTGCGCCCGTTGTTGCCGGCGGACAAAAAGTGCATGGCCGGAGACTCGGCGAAAGCCTGTTTGATGCCTTCGTTGTAAGCGCCGCCACCCCAGCTGTTGTTGGTGATTCGGGCGCCGGCTTTGGTGCTGTACTGAATGCCTCTGATGATGGCAGCGGCCGTGGTTCCACTGTCTCCGAAGATTTTCACCGCCAGGAGGTTGGCGTTTTGGCTCACTCCAACCACACCCTCACCGTTGTTGCCTACGGCGCCGATGGTACCGGCCACGTGGGTGCCGTGTCCCTGTCGATCGAAGGGGTCGCCGTTGTTGTCGAAGGCGTTGTAGCCGTGAATATCGTCGGCGACGCCGTTGCCGTCATCGTCGCGACCATTCTTGGTTTCGTTCGGATTGGTCCAAAGATTGGCTTTCAGGTCGGGGTGATTGTAGTCGATGCCGGTGTCGATGATGGCCACCAGAGGACCGCCTTGGGCTTGATTGTGTCCGGTGTGGATGGTCCAGGCTTCGGGGACGTCCATGTCGGCGTCGACTTTGCCTCCGGTCTGACCGGTGTTGTGCAACCCGTAGAGTTTGTCGAACATGGGGTCGTTGGGTTTGCTGGGATCGCTTGCCGAACCGGGAGCGAAGGTCTCGCCAACTTCATATTCGGGAAGAGGGTAGCTGTGGTTGGGAACCGCAAATTCGACCCGCTCGTCGGCGGCCATGGCGGCCATGGCTTCTTCGGTGGAGACACCGTGGGGGAGTTTCAGATGGAGGAAGTCTCCCGCGTCATTCTTGTAAATGTTGTTGATATTGGAGTCGAACTCGAAGAGAACTTTGGCTCCGAAGTCCTGGGCCACGGAGTTCTCATTCTTCAGGGAGTATCCGGGCTTGGTGCGGACGATGATCTCTCCGGGTTCGTGGTCACCCACGCCTTGCTCTTTCAGTCGAGCGGCTTCTTCGGCGGTGGCTGAGAGCAAGCTGAGTGCTTTGTTGGACAAAGGGGAGGCCGAGAACGAGATATCAGCCTGGTCGCTGATGTTCTGCTGGGCGGAGGCTTGACTGGAGGATGCCTGCTCCTGAGCGGTGTTGCCGGCTTGGGGCTTGCTGGGGGCCTGGAAGGCGAGAGGGGTGCGGATGGACTGGATCATATTGGGTGTCTCCTGGATTTATACTCTGTACTACCTATGATATCGGTTGTGGCTTGGTTTGATGTCTAAAGAATGTTAACGGAGAGTCAAAGTGGATTTTCGGATTCCGAGAGAATCGGAACGCTTCGAAAAAGAACACTCCTGTGGCGGACCGGATTTGCCAAAGCGGCTCCCACCACAATGCCCGTGGGCTTGTTTGCCGCTCTTTGCTTGGCGGCTAGCGAATGTGCGGAGCCTTCATCTTTATCAGCGCGTGAGAACTCCTGGAACTCTCCGCGAGCGGTGGCCTTGGTCGCATAGCCGCTTCAAAAGAGCGCGATGAACCCTAAGCATGGAGCTTGCCACCCGGCCCTCACCACGGACTCGCTTTTCATTCTCTTCCGAAAGTCGAACCGATCGCTGAGCCACTTCCACCGCTCCGGTCCCGGTCTGAATCACCGCCTCCGCGGAGAAATCGAGCCACTCTTCCCAAGCTCCCTCATATCTCACCTTATTCAGATGTTCGTAGTAGTAGTAGGAGCGATGGTTCTTAAAGTAGAGGCTTAAAGCCGCTTGATGGTGCGGGGGCCGAAGCATCCTGTTCTCAGCACCCAGAGGGTACCCGCCGAGTGCAAGGCCGGGTACCCATCGAAGATGGGAGGCGACCTGAGGAGGGGATAAAACACTTGAGTTCCTCTTGCGAACTAGAGCCCCGGATAAAAAAAATCCCCCGCACCGAAGTGCGAGGGTACATTCAAGGCTTTCCAGAGATCTGGTGCGAGCCTTTGCTCAGTTGCGAGGAGTCCAGTCAGCTCGAACTGAGGTGTGAAAGTCTCTCGGTGGAAGACTTTGTGGGCCTGACCGAGAGCGTTCACTCATTCCAGGCAGAACCCGTTTCCGGATTAAGTTTAAATCTGCGAAAGTTGAGTCGGGTGGTCCGGGTGACCATACTCTTTGAGTACGGCCACCCGGCCCAGGAGTCGTCGCCACTTAGGCGTTGGGGTTGGTCTTTTCGAAGTTCTCTTGGATGGCGTTGTTGACGTTCAACCGACCACCGGTGGTGGTTTTGCCCTGAAGAGCTTCCACCTGGTCGGTTCCACCGAGGAGTCGCTCGCGCAACTCTGCGTTGGACATCTCCGGATACTGCGACACCAACAAGGTGGCGGCGCCGGCTACGTGAGGGGCGGCCATCGAGGTTCCGCTGTAGGAGTCGTATTTGTTGCCAGGTACGGTGGAGAGGATGTCGACGCCGGGGGCTCCGATGTGGACGGTCTTCTCTCCGTAGTTGGAGAAGCGGGCCAATTGGTCGTTGTGGTCGGTGGCCGCTACGGAAATGATGTTCGGAAGGTCGTAGTTGGCCGGGTAGAAAGGTCTAACGTCGTTGTTGTTGCGGGCGTTTCCAGCAGCCACGATGTGCATGGCCGGAGACTGGGCGAAGGCTTCCTTGATGCCTTCGTTGGCCGGGCCGCCGCCCCAACTGTTGTTGGTGATGCGAGCCTCCATCTTGGTGCTGTACTGGATGCCTCGGATGATGGCGGCAGCGTTGGTGCTT
>JBJHCR010000131.1:0-15885 GCA_050486105.1 Vulcanimicrobiota bacterium | reverse complement strand
GACCCTGTTTGTGGACTGGTACGCTTTCACCGGCCTCGTTCTGACGGTGCCGGTAGCGCAGATGGGTGGAGTGCTCGCGGGCCTCTACACTGCCGTTTACGACGCCGAAGCTGCCCTTTAGTTTTCAGTCAACCCCATGAGCTTTGCGGCTTGATTAAATCACATTGGCCAGGGCCGACCCTGGTTACCACTGGGGCGGTCCATAAGGCCGTCCTTTTTGGCTTTTTTGGTCAGTGGACCTCGGAGGTCCGCCGACCTGCCAAAAGTCGACAGAACGCACGGCCTTAGTTGGCCGCTGCGCCGGTCTCGAAAAGCGGCAGGAACAGTCTCCCAAAGCTTGGTAGAGTACCTCTGAGACTATAATAGATTAGGGAGATCCTGATGGACCCATTCGGAGTAAAATCCACCCTCAAAACCGACCTGGGCGAATTCGCCTACTATTCCCTCCCAAAGCTCTTCGCCCAGGGCATCGGACGCAACACCCAACTGCCGATCTCCATTCGGGTGCTCCTCGAGAACGCGCTGCGCAATCTCGATGGCAAGAGCATCACCGAGAACGACGTGCAAAATCTGGCCAATTGGAGTCCGGCTCAATACCGACCGGTGGAGGTGTCCTTCCTCCCGGCTCGGGTGGTTTTGCAAGACTTCACTGGAGTTCCGGCCGTGGTAGACCTAGCCGCTTTGCGCTCGGCCATGCAGCGAATGGGTGGAGATCCCAATAAAATTAATCCGGTGGTCCCAGTGGACCTGGTGATCGACCATTCTGTGCAAGTCGATGTCTTTGGACGATTGGATGCCATCAGCTTGAACTCCAAGCTGGAATTCGAGCGCAATGAGGAGCGCTATCGTTTTCTGCACTGGGGGCAAAAGGCGTTCGACAATTTCAAGGTGGTACCCCCGGCTATGGGCATTGTCCACCAAGTCAACCTCGAGTTCCTGGCCAACGTCGTGCAGTTTTTCGAGATCGGTGGGGAAAAGGTTGCCCTTTTCGACACCCTGGTGGGAACGGACAGCCACACCACCATGATCAACGGCTTGGGAGTCCTGGGTTGGGGGGTCGGCGGCATCGAAGCCGAAGCCTGCATGCTGGCTCAACCGCTGAGCATGGTCATGCCTCAGGTGGTGGGTTTCCGCCTGACCGGGGAGCTCTCAGAAGGCGCCACCGCCACCGACTTGGTGCTGGTGGTCACCGAGATGCTCCGAAAGAAGGGCGTGGTCGGAAAGTTCGTGGAGTTCTTTGGATCCGGTCTTTCGTCGATGTCTCTCCCAGACCGAGCTACAATTGCCAACATGGCTCCCGAGTATGGGGCCACCATGGGATTTTTTCCCATCGACCAGGAGACTTTGAGCTACCTAGAGCGCACCGGGCGAAGCAAAGAGTTGGTCAACTCGGTGGAAAAGTACGCCAAAGAGCAAGAAGTCTTCCGCACCGACGAGACCCCGGATCCAGAATACAACGACGTCCTAGAACTGAACCTGGCCACTGTGGAGCCCAGTTTGGCCGGCCCTCTCAGACCTCAGGATCGAGTCCTCTTGAAGGATATGAAGCCCACCTTCCATCGCGTTATGTCGGCCCCTCTCGGCCCCCAAGGCTTTGCTCTGAAAGACGAGGACCTCAAGCGCACTGCGGTGGTGCAGAACAACGGTGAGACCAGCACTATCGGACACGGAGCGGTCGTCATAGCGGCCATCACCTCTTGCACCAACACCAGCAACCCCAGTGTCATGGTGGGAGCTGGTCTCTTAGCCAAAAAAGCTGTAGAGAGGGGGCTGCAGCGCAAGTCCTACGTCAAGTCCTCTCTGGCCCCCGGCTCCCGAGTGGTCACCGAGTACCTCGACAAAGCGGGCTTGACCAGCTATCTCGACAACCTTGGTTTCCAGACCGTGGGGTACGGCTGCACCACCTGCATCGGCAACAGTGGCCCCCTGCCGGAGCCGGTCCGAGAAGCGGTGCACTCGGGAGATCTCATCGCCACCTCGGTTCTCTCCGGAAACCGCAACTTTGCCGGTCGAATATCTCCCGACGTTCGAGCGAACTTTTTGGCCTCTCCTCCATTGGTGGTGGCCTACGCCTTAGCTGGAACGGTAGATATCGACCTCGACACCGAACCTCTGGGGCAAGATCAAGACGGCAACGATGTTTTCCTCAAAGACATTTGGCCCAGCCAGCAAGAGATCTTGGACACCCTGCAAAGCAGCCTCTCTCCCGACATGTATCGGGATCAGTACGGCAATGTCTACGACGGGAATCCTGACTGGAACGCCATTCCCAGCACTGATGAAGCGGTGTTTGAATGGGACCCCGAAAGCACTTACATCCAAGAACCGCCCTTCTTCAAGGACCTTTCTCCGGATCCCGAGCCCATTCGAACCATCGAGAAGGCTCGAGTGCTGGTGCTCGGGGGAGACTCCATCACCACCGACCACATCTCCCCAGCAGGTTCTATTGCTCCCAGCAGCCCTGCCGGGCAGTACCTCACTGAGCGTGGGGTTGAGCGCCGCATGTTCAACTCCTACGGCTCCCGTCGAGGAAACGACCAAGTCATGACCCGAGGCACCTTCGCCAACGTTCGTCTCAGAAATCTGCTGGTCCCAGGCTCAGAAGGCGGAGTCACCTACCACCTTCCGTCCGGTGAGACGCCCATGGCCATCTACGACGCCTCCTTGAAGTACCAAGACGAGGGCACTCCTCTGGTGATCCTGGCCGGCAAGGACTACGGCATGGGCTCCTCTCGTGACTGGGCGGCCAAGGGAACCTTTCTGCTGGGGGTGCGGGCCACCATCGTGGAGAGCTATGAGCGCATCCACCGCAGCAACCTGGTCATGATGGGCATCCTGCCTCTGACCTTCAAAGAAGGAGAATCCTGGCAGAGCCTTGGGCTTACCGGGCACGAAAGCTACGACATTCCGGTGACTGAGGACCTCAAGCCCGGGCAGGTCCTAACGGTGAAGGCCACGGCCCCAGATGGCAGCAGCAAGTCCTTCGAAGCCATCGTTCGCATCGACACCGAGACCGAACTCGAATACTATAAGCACGGTGGGATCCTGCAGAAGGTGCTGCGCAGTTTCCTGAATGAGACTGTCACCGCGTAATTCCTGAAA
Organism: Vulcanimicrobiota bacterium; assembly: GCA_050486105.1. Lineage (GTDB taxonomy): Bacteria > Vulcanimicrobiota > Xenobia > Xenobiales > JADMJV01 > JAEXNA01. The sequence goes on along the minus strand of JBJHCR010000131.1, from coordinate 12,783 downwards.
AGGGCTCAGTGGGTGGATTGGGGCGGTAGAAGAGTTTCTGCCGCCCCAATCTCATTCTTCGACGAGTAATGTTCAACGTGAAACTCTTTCAAAACTCGACCAAACGCTCCGGATTCCCCCAAGAATGAAGCTCGGCGTCTTTGGAGGCACCTTCAATCCGGTCCACCTGGCGCATCTGCACCTGGCCGACGAGGCCTATTTTCAAGCCCATCTGGACCATCTGCTTTTTCTACCCAACCGCCTTCCTCCTCACAAAGAAGCCCCGGCGGTAGACGGGGCCACTCGGGCCGACCTGCTGGAACTGGCCCTTGCCGGGAGACCCGGTTTTTCGGTCAATCGCCTTGAACTTGAGCGCAGCGGCACCTCGTACACCATCGACACCCTCGAGGAGTTGTCGCAGGACCAGCGTCAACTGTGCTTTATATGTGGGGCCGACGCCTTCGATCGGCCCTGGCATCGCCTGGAAGAAGTCCTGGGCAAGCTGTGGAAGCTGCTGCTCTTCCATCGCCACTCTCGAGGGCCGGAGCTTCCCCTACAACTGCAAGCCCTTTCCCAAGAGGCCCAGCAAAAGATCGAGTTCCTCCCCTTCCCAGCCCTCGACATCTCCTCGAGCGACCTGCGCGAGCGCATCGCCGCAGGTCGACCCTTCCGCTATCTGCTTCCGGCACCAGTACACGCCGCCATCGTCGAGCGAGGGCTGTACGGGTATTCCGGTTGAGAGAAGGTTGAAATGAAGCCGGGCAAAGGGGGGCACCCCTTTCACAACTCACACTTCGGCAGGCCTCTAGTCTTGAATAGAGAACGTTCATAGGTCATCAGCAAATTCGGGGGCCGTCTCTTGCGTCAATTCTGTTTGTCTTTACTCCAAATCTGGCTCATTTTCTTCATTGGCGGCTGCGGCGGCTCGACCCAGGATTTCGTGGTGGTCGGTCAGGGCTCAGGGGGGTCGGGTCCGACCACCGCCACCGTTCGGCTGCAGAGCATCCTGGCGCAAAGTGTGGTTCCCGACTCGGTCGACAGTTTTCGCTCCACCGGCTTTGATGGGAACCTGAATCACATTTTTGGACCGGTGACGCGAGATAAAGCCGCAGTCGTGGAGTGGACAGGCGTCCCCATCGAGGTGACAGACTTCGTGATCGAGTACCTGGCCGGCGGCAAGATCGTGGGTATCGCTCAAGCTGAGGTGAGGCTGACCGCAGGGGAGACTTTCCTGATCGAGAACCCCACTATTCTCGAGGTCACCGCTCCGTTGGAGAGCCTGGCCATGTCCCCCACTTCGTCCACCATCGCCAACGGCACGAGCACCTCCTTCACGACAACTGGACGGTTCACCGACGGCACCTCACTGGACCTGACTTCGGTGGTGAGTTGGCGCTCCACGAATCCTCAGATAGCCACTCTGGAGCAAGGAGTGGCTCAGGGTCTCTCTCCCGGGAGCACCACCGTGCGGGCGACTTTCGGCGGTCGTGGTGCCGAGGCCAGTCTGACGGTCAGTGAAGCCAAAGTGGTGAGTCTTGCCATCAGCCCGGAGTCGCCCGCCATGGCCCAGGGAACGAGCATCCCGTTGGCGGTGGTGGGGTTCTTTTCTGACGGCACCTTACAGACCCTGACCAACGACGCCGTCTGGACCTCTAGTGAGACTTCGGTGGCCACGGTGGATGGAGGACTAGCTCGGGGCCATTCGCCTGGTCAGGCCATCATCACCGCAAGCTTCGGGGAAACGAGCACCAGCACGATGGTGACGGTGACCGACGCGAGTTTGAAGCATCTCGAGATAAGGGGTGGGCGGTCGCGCATCGCCAAGGGTACAGAAACAGAATTTCAAGCGATCGGCACCTTCGCTGATGAAACCACCCAGGACCTGACTTCCCAGGCTAGTTGGAGTTCATCAAGCCCGACGGTGGCGAGCGTCCTGAACGGGCGGGCGCGGGGACTGCAGGAGGGGTCCACCAACCTCAGCGCAAGCCTCGGCGAGCTGAGCGATTCCGTCGCGCTCGAGGTGACCGCGGCCGAGGTCACGGGAGTGACCGTGCAGACCCTGGTGCCGAACGGCCCCACTCTGTTGGGGGTCGATCAGAGCCTCGGCCTGTCGGCAACAGCCATCTACTCTGACGGCAGCAGTCAACACGTGACCGCAAACGCGAACTGGAGTTCCGATGACTCGAATGTCGCCACCGTTTCCTTGGGGGTGGTGACCGGGGTGTCGCCTGGGCAGGCGGACATCAGCGCAACTTTCGGGGGACAGAGCGGTGAACTGCGAGTGACGGTGCAGGATCAGAAGGTTCCACGCCCCGATCTGGCCCTAGACCAGGCCGGGGCTTACCACTTCGACACCCAAACAGGGGTCTTGACTCCGCCGAGCGGCTCGCCGGGTGTTCCTCTTGGGTGGGATGCGGGCCATCATCGGTTGGAACTCGGTGCGTTTCGCATTGAAGCCGGAGCAAACTTGAATGTGACCGGCACAGTCGCTTTCCGGGTCCATGCCGAGGAAACCCTCAGCATTGCGGGCACCCTCAGCCGGAACGGTGCCGATGGCCCTCCAGGACAGATGGGTGAAGACGGCGGTCAGGTGGAGCTTTTCAGCGCCAATGACCTGAACGTGACCGGCAGCATTGAGGCCCGGGGGGGCAACGGGGGCCACGCGACCAGTCTTGGCCAGAGCGGAGCGGCCGGTGGGAATGGCGGAGCAGTGACTCTGATCGCCGGCGGCTCGATCACCGCGAGCATCGACACCAGGGGAGGCTCAGGCGGGAGTGGAAGTTCCGGACTGACCGGGAGCCCTGGGGCCACTCCCGGTGCTTCTGGCCAAACTGGTGCCATCGGCGGAGCGGGCGGCCCAGGCGGCCAGGGGGGGGCGGTCATCCTAGTGACTCAGGGAAGTCTTAGCAGCAATGTCCAAGCCGAAGGTGGCGGCGGCGGCAACGGCGGCCAGGGCGGAGAAGGAGGCCAAGGCGCCAAGGGCCTCCCCGGTAGCAACGGTGCCCATGGTGCTAACGGAGTCCTCCCCGGTGCTCATGGTGGGCCCGGTCAGATTGGTGGCGTAGGTAGCTCCGGAGGCACGGGGGGCAATGGTGGGGGCGGTGGGCCGGGCGGTGTCGGTGGTCTCGGAGGACTGGTGACCACCAGCGGAGCCCAAGCTCCCCTAGAGACCAACCAGGCGGCCTCAGGATTGACCGGCATCGCGGGACTTGAGGGCAACGGCGGCCGTGGTGGCGAAGGCGGGGACGGAGGCAACGGTGGGGACGGAGGGGCCGGCGCCGCAGGGGCTAGCGGTGTCATAGGCCAGGACGGCGGCCACGGAGGAGTTGGCGGCAACGGCGGGGTTGGCGGGGTTGGCGGCGTTGGCGGCCTTGGTTCGATCCTCGGCAGCAATGGAGTCTTTGGAGTGGCCGGCGACGGTGGCAGGGGCGGCGACGGGGGCCACGGGGGCGACGGCGCGAGCGGCCCAGGATCACCAGGGTCGCCCGGACAGCCGAACATAGGTGCTAGCGGAGGCGGCGGAGGGACCGGCGGATTGGGTGGTCCGGGCTGACCCGCATTCCAGGCCTCGAGACGCTCCAGACAAGGTCCACCCACGCCTCGTGCGGGCTGAAGAGGGCCAGACTCATTTCAGAAAGACGAGGCGAACAAATGTTTTCAGCCAAGCAGGCTTGGAGCCAACATCCTAGCCGAGAAGGCAATTGGGCACGTTCAGGGAAGGCGACGAGTACACGCCTGAGGTCCGAGAGCCTTCCGCGTGGAGAACAGAAAGGACACCAGCGCTCCCTTTGGACAGTTTAACCTTAGCCCGCAAGGCCGCAGAAGCGGCGGTAAATCAGAAAGCCGAGGATGTTCTCATTCTCGATGTGGAGGCCTTGACTACGGTCTGTGACTGCTTTGTTTTGGCCAGCGCCGCAACTCGAGTGCAAACCAAAGATATCGCTCTCAAGATTGAGAAAGCCCTGGAGGCTGAAGGCGTCCCGAAAATTCGTATTCAAGGCCGCGAAGAGGGTGGCTGGATCCTGCTCGATTACGGCTCCGTGGTGGTCCACGTATTCTTGAGGCAGGAGCGCGAGTTCTACGACTTGGAATCTCGCTGGTCCGAAGGAACGGTGGTCTTCGATTCCCGATCTCCGTCCTCCACGCTGACCACCAAGACAAAGGAGCCCTAAAGCCGCCCGCGAAGCCCGCCACACGTCTTATTGGCGAACCTAAGAAGGTGGTCTTTACATTATATGAAGTCCCTTGACACGGTCCGAACCGGACTCTTCTTTCTGATGCTCAGCATGGCGGTGAACATTCTGGCGGCGGGCACGGTCTTTTACGCTGGAATCCAAGTTTTCAGTTCCCCTGATATGGAAAGCCTGCTGAGACTTGTCAACCTGGCGGTGATGATGAGCTTTGTGGCCACCATCGTTGGTTTCTTGGGCAAGGTGCTTTGCGTCAAATTTCCCGAGAAGACGGCCAAGGCGTACATCACCGCAGCCATCGTCTTTGACCTCATCTCGATCATTCTCCAGGTCCTAAACGAAACTGGTCTGCTGGAAAGTGTGATTCTGGGCTGGACAGGTTCCCTTTGCAGCTTAGTGGCTTTGATCTTGTTTTTGAGCTTCTTGAGTCGCTTGGGCCAACAGACTGAGCAGCCCAGGGTCGAAGAATACATTCGCTGGATCTACCGCCTGTTTTTTGGCAGTTTCGGCTTGGGCTTTGGAGTCTTCTTCTTGGACTCCCTGGCCCTTGTTTTCGCCCTTGCCCTTATTGGAGCCATTGGCCTGTATACGCTGGCCCTCTTCACCTTGTTTCAAGGGATGCCGGCCTTTATGGCTGCCGTAGCTCGAGGGGAGGTAAACCCAGCAGAGTCCTTTGAGGACCGCAAACACCGAGAACGTCTCGAGAAAGCCAAAGCGGCGAAGGAAGGCTTCAAAAAAAAGGCTCCCGCTAGCAGCACGGAAGAACCTCAGGGCCCCCAACCGGGAGGGTCGGAGCTCTATAAACTGCCGAAGAAGATGCCGCCTCTCCATTTAGCCGTGAAAGAAGGCGACCCCATCAAGGTTGAGACCTTGCTGGGCGCCGGCGCCGACCCAGGAGAAGCCATCAAGGGCGGAGTTACCCCCCTCCATATTGCTGCAAGTGGAGGGGTCATGGAGGTCGCTGACCTTCTCATCGGTGCTGGGGTTCCGGTAGACAAGACTGCCGATTTCGGCCTCACCCCCTTGTACTTTGCCATCCAAACGGCGAACACCAACCTTCTTGGCTTCCTCTTGGCTCGAGGGGCCAGCCTACATCACCAAAACGCTGAAGGCTATACTCCTTTACACTGGGCATGTTCCGTGGCCCATCCCATGCTGGTGGCCCCAACTCGAGTCAAGATCGCGGAAACTCTCTTGCAAAAAGGGGCGGCTCCCCAGGCCACCAATTCCCAAGGGCAGACCGCCCGACAACTCGCCTCTTTGCACCAACTCGAAGAGTTGGGTCGAGCCTTAGACCGTTTTATGGGGCTCGCTCCCGCTCCGAAGGAGGTGGCTCAAGATTCCCAAGACGAGGTGCAGATCACTGTAACCTCAATCGAACCCGCCACCGCTTCGGACCTCGGAAGTCCCAGCAAGACCTTCGAGGGCAGCGAACTTCTCGAAATCCCCAAGGATCTCAATCCGCTTTTCCAGGCAGCCAAAGAGGGCGATCCCGATAAAGTGGAGCTTTTCTTGGACCAAGGGGAGGATCTGAATCAAGCCTTAGCCGACGGGCGGACCTGCATGCACATCACTGCGGTGACCGGAGTGATGGGGGTCGCCAACTTGCTTTTGCGACGAGGTTCCAAGGTCGATGTCACCACCAACTCTGGTGTCACTCCTATATTCCTGGCAGTACTGATCAACAATATGAATATGGCGGGCTTTCTCTTATCCCGCAAAGCCAACGTCAATCACCAAGATGGGTTGGGACGAACTCCCTTGCACTGGGCATGTGCCGGCAGTCACTCTCAACTCGATGACTATAGTCGCAAGAAGATGATCGACTTTCTGTTGCAACAGGGTGCCGACCACACCATCACCGACCAGAACGGCTTCACTCCTGATCGCCTAGCCCTGGAGTTCAACCTCCCCGACGCCGCAGACCATATGTTGGGTCGGGTGCACGATCGGGCCAACACCCAACCTGACGAGGACGAGGAATAGCGATTAACGGTTAGTGCCTTTATGAGAACTCAGGCCCTCCCCAAGTTCGGGGTAGACCACCAGGAAATTATCCTCTTGATGGTATTTGGACAAGAAGGTGGGGATGGAGGCGTGGATTTTCTCGTAGGAGATGGTGCCGGGCCGAGCGCTGACCACCACAAACAGGTCATCCTTCTTCAGGTGCCGAGATAGAGCCAGGAAGTCGTTCCAGTCATCGAAGTGTTCACAAGCGTATTCCACCTCCGGACTGGTCGCGGTCATGGCGCTCTGAAATTCGGCGGCCCCGGCCTCGGTGACGAAGACCTTCATGTTGCATCCGAGCCCCTTCGCCAAACGCTTGAGGGTGCGAAGCCAATGCAGGAAACCAGGCTCTTTTTCGGCCACCGGAGGCACGGCCAAGACTATACGGTTGACAGTGTTCAAGGGCTGCAGCATTCGAGAAACCAAGATCATCTGGGACCCCTCGTCTAGCAGAACATCAAGCACGCTTCCAAAGAGTTTCTCCTTGGCAGAAACCTTGGCGTTCCAGCCCATAAGGATCTGATTGGTTTGCAGGTCTCTGGCGGCCCTCAGAATTCCGTTGCTTACGTTCACGTCTACCCGGGGAACGATCTGCAGGTCTTGGTCGGCTCCGGTGGCGTACTTCAAGGCCTTTTCGAGCATCTTCCGGGTGGAGGCCAGGCGCTCGGCCACCTCGTCGCTGTCGCGAACCACCGCAAGGGCGTATATGGGAGAAAGGTTGCCAGGAGGGCGGCTCATGATGGCCATGTCCACCAGATTTTCGATGGTGCCTGGGTTGGAGATCGGAACCAAGATGCGATCCTCGATTTCGTTCACGTCTATGGGGGCGTCGGCCTCGAGAATGGCAAGCTCCCTGCCCGATTTTTCCACCACCAGGGAGCTTGCCAAACAGGTTCCTAGGATCATGACGATGGTGCCATTTAAGACATCGTCGTTGAGAATTTCAAGCTGATAACCCACCAGAACCGCCGCCAAAGTGGCCGCCGCCTGGGCCGAACTTAAGCCGAAGATCACTTGCCGCTCGATGGCCGAGAAGCCAAAGATTTTCTGAGCCGCCAGAGCCGCCAGGAACTTGGCCAAGAGGGCGATCACCAGCATGGTGGCGGCCACGATCAGAGCCTGAGGTCCTCGGGTCAGGACCTCTACGTCCACTAGCATGCCCACGCTGAGAAGAAAGAAGGGGATAAAGAGGGCATTCCCCACAAACTCTATACGATTCATCAGGGGCGAGGTGTGGGGGATCAGCCGGTTTAGGGCCAAGCCCCCGAAAAAGGCTCCAATGATGGCCTCAACCCCTGCCAGTTCAGCCAGCGAAGCCGCCAAAAAGACCATAGCCAAAACAAAAATGTAATGAAATACGGGATCGTCGACGGTCTTGAAAAACCAGCGAGCTACCACAGGGAAAGCAAGAATCACAATAGCCGTGAAGATCGCGAACGACACTCCGAGCTGCACCCAGAATTGCGGGGACAGTTCCCCCCTGGCCGATCCGGCGATCACCGCCAGCACCAAGAGGGCCGCGGTGTCGGTGATCATGGTGCCCCCCACTGTGATATTCACCGAACGACTTTTGGTGATCCCCAATTTGCTGACAGCAGGGTAAGCGAGCAAGGTGTGAGAGGCGAACATGCTGGCCAGGAGCACTGAGGAGGTCAGGGAGAACTCCAAGAAATAGTGAGCCACCACCGTTCCCAAGATCATGGGAATAAAGAAGGTGAGGCCGCCAAAAATGAAGCTTTTGTTGCGATTCTTTTTGAAGTCGTTGAGGTCGATCTCAAGACCGGCCAAGAACATGATGTAGTGCAGGCCCACCGAACCGAAAAGAACGATGGCCTCATCCCGCTCTAAGATACCGAATCCATTGGGCCCCAAAACCGTGCCCGCGAAGATCAGTCCGATGATGCTGGGGATCCTGATCTTCTTGAAGGCTATGGGCGCCACCAGAATGACGAAAAGCACCGCAGTGAAGAGAATCACCGGATCGCGAAGCGGAAGCTCTAAAAGATTATGATGCACAAACCAACCTCAAATTCCGGGAACATCCTTTGTGGGTTCGGGGCCCTTCCCTTCGGACTCCGCGCAAAGAGCGCCTCAAGGTTTCTTAACGCGCTTCAGAGACTTTCAGACGATATCCCACGCCCAACTCTGTGACGATCTGTTGTGGTCGTCTTGGCTCCACCTCGATCTTCTTACGAAGATTGCTGATATTGACCCGGAGAAGCTGAAGGTCGTTTACGTACTCCTCTCCCCAGACCTTATGCAACAACTGGGCGTGGGTCAAGACTCGACCAGCATAGCGAATCAAGGTTCGCAACAGGTCAAACTCCGTTGGAGTCAAGAGGACCCGCTCGCCTTCCACCTCCACCACCCTCGACTCCAGGTCTACCCAAAGTCGCCCGGAGGTGAAGGTCGATGCCGGAGAACTGCCGTCCCCTCGACGAATGGCGGCCCGCAAGCGGGCCATCAGCTCGGGCAAGGAGAAGGGTTTCACTAGATAATCGTCGGCTCCGGCGTCCAAGGAATCGATCATCTCGCCCTCTTCATCGCGGACCGAAACGATCAATATGGGAACATCGCTCCACTCCCGAATCATGCGGGTGACATCTCCACCGTCCACATCGGGAAGTCCCAAATCCAGCAGAATAGCATCCGGCTCAGCAGCCTTAACGGTGGCGATGGCCTCGAGGCCGGTGGCAGCTTCAAACACCTGGTATCCGGCCAGGGCTAGAGAACCTCGAAGGAATCTGCGCACTGCTGGTTCGTCGTCGACCACCAAAACTCTATACATTTTTAGACTTCCTATCTTGCTGGGTATGTTGCGAGGTATCTTGACGATCTAGAGGCAAGCTAAATTTGAAGACGGTCTCACCATTTGGACCAGATTCGAGCCAAATCTTGCCGCCGTGAGCGCTCACCAACCCCTCACAGATCGATAAACCCAAGCCTGTTCCTCGCGCCCGATGACCCTTTCCTCGAAAAAACTTCTCAAAAACTCTGCCAACCTCGTCGGCGGGAACTCCGACTCCTCGATCAGACACGGCCAACTCCAATGCCTGCCGTTCATGCTGAATTTCTACCGTCACAGTCTCATCCTTGGGAGAATACTTGAGGGCATTGTCCAAGAGGTTCATCAAGATTTGCCCGACCAGATGAGGGTCCATGGGAACCATGGGAAGGTCGTTGGCGGCCAGCAGTTCGATCCTTCGACTCGGGTCTCTCAAGGCAATCGTGTCGAGGACCACGGTGGCGACCTCCACGATGTCGTAGGGCTTCTTGGTGAGGCGTAGGGTCCCGGCCTCCAAGCGGGTCATCTGCAACAAATTCTCCACCAGACGATTCAAGCGCTCGGCCTCGGCCAGGGCATTCTCCAAGAGATCCCGATGACTCTCTTCAAGTTCCCCAAGCTCCGAAGACAAGAGGCCCGACAGGGCCCCGGTGATGGAGACCAAAGGGCTTCTGAGGTCGTGGGAGATGGAGTTGAGAAGGGCTCTCTGCAGTTTTTCGGTTGCCGCCAAGATCTCGGCGTCGCGCAATCGCTTCTGGAAGGCGTGGTGTTGCAAGGTCTGGCTAGAGTAGGTCAAGAAAAGCTCCAGAAACTGCCGTTCATCCGGTGGCGCAGCGAACTTAACCCAACCCTGCCCTTCAGGAAAGTTCACCATTCTGCCGTCAGTGAGAGTTTGATGGCTTGAAGATCCCCCCGCTGAATCCCCCTCCTCCAAGCCTGCCGACCAACAGGTCTCGTGCGCTCCAAAATGCTGCTCCAAATAGTCCTCCAAGACCATCTTCACCTCAGCCTCAGTGTCAGCAGCGTTGAGGTCCCGAGTGAACCTCACCAACGTGAGAGCCCGCGACTCTCGACGCTGTGCTGCCGGCAATCGACCCTCCAGGGCACACAAAACCGAAGCCACGAAAAAGAAGGCCCCAGTGGCCAAGGGAGCCCTGAGAGAAGACGTCGCAGGGAAGACCCAAAGCAGCAACATTCCACTCAGGAAGCAACTCAAGATAAAGGCCCTCAAACTGCCCAGTATCTGAGCAAAAATGCTTATGGCAAGAAGGCAGAGCAAGGCCGCGGTCACAGGGTGCCGATAGAGAAAGGCAGCCGAAGCGATGGACCCTCCGGCCAAAGCCAGACCCCACCAGATCGAAAATGAACGAGTTGAATAAGGCAAAGTACGAACCTCGTTTCTCATCGAGCGTACAACTCATCTTTAGTTCTCAAGAATGCTCTTTCCAAAATCAAGCCTAGTATTAAGAAAGCTTTACTTCACTAAAGAGCTTTAAGATCGCAATGCCAGACGAACCTCATAATACCTAGGCTTGAGGCTAGATTTCCTCGATAGCAATATCGCCGAATCTCAATGTGCCTCCACGATCCTTTAGAGGGTTCTTTGATCTTCCTGAAAAGAAGCGGGCGTGGTCGATACCCCCGTCACAAACCCTATCCTCTACTTCGCCTTGATACTGGCCATGATCTTGTTTGCCCCGCTCCTCTTCCAGCGCCTCAAACTGCCCGGACTGTTGGGGCTCATCCTTTCAGGGACGCTGGTGGGCCCTGGGCTCTTGGGACTGATGGAACGCGACCGAACTATGGTCTTGATGGGAGCCATCGGTCTCACTTACTTGATGTTCCTGGCCGGACTGTCTCTGGATCTCCAAGGCTTCCTAAGGCTGAGAACTCGGTGCGCCGCCTTTGGAGCCACCTCATTCTTCATTCCATTGATAGCGGCATTGGTGGTGGGGCTGAATTATCTCGACTACAGCTTGACCACCTCGCTCTTACTTGGCTGCATCGTCGGTTCTCATACCTTGCTGGCTTACCCCATCGCCCATCGGCTCAAGATCACCAGGAATCCGGCGGTCACCCTGGCCGCCGGAGGGACCCTGGTCACCGACGCCCTCTCGCTGGGAGTCCTGGCCGTCGTGGTTGGCAGTTTGGCCGAGTCTACAGGGGCGGGATACTGGCTGAAATTCTTTACCGGCATTTCCCTTTTTATTCTGCTGAGTTATCTGATCATCCCTTGGCTGGGACGCTGGTTCTTCCAAACCGTTCGCTCCGACAACACTGTGGACTTCGTCTTCGTGCTGCTGCTGGTCTTCATAACCGCCTACCTTGCCGATCTGGTGGGTTTGGCCCCGATCATCGGTGCTTTCATCTGTGGATTGCTCCTAAATCGGCTGGTGCCCGACAGCAGCACCCTCATGAGTCGCATTCAGTTTGTGGGCAACAGTCTGTTCATTCCCATGTTCTTGATCTCCGTGGGTTTGCTGGTCGACGTGAAGCAGTTGCTGCACCTGGACGTCTGGGTGAAAGCCTTCGTTTTCTCTGGGCTGGTGGTCTTTGGAAAAGGGGGGGGTGCTCTTCTGGTGGCGAAACTGTTCGGATACAATCACAACGAAAGCCTGGTCCTGGGCGGTTTGACCATCCCTCAGGCTGCCGCCACTTTGGCCGTCACCTTGATCGGTTTCGATCTCGGCTTGTTCACCGAAAACGCGGTGAATGCGGTGATCATCATGATTGTCCTCACCTGCCTGGTTGGCCCTTGGATGGTGGAAACTTTCGGCCGAGAGTTGGCCCTCACCGAGAACAGCAAGCCCTATAATCCCTTGGATACCCCCCAGCGAATCTTGATCCCTCTGTCCAACCCGGCGTCTGCCACCCATCTCTTGGACATCTCCATCATGCTGCACGAGGAAAACTCCTCCGAACCGCTCTTCCCTCTCACCGTGGCCTTCGATGATGAGAACGTGGCCGCCAATGTGGCCCGAAGCGAAAGAACCTTGGAGGAGGCTGTAACCCATCTGGCCGGAGCGGCCCTTCCGGTGAATCCTCTGACTCGAGTGGATATGAACATCGCCAAAGGGATCTCAAGGGCCATCCAGGAGAGCCGAATCAGCACCGTGGTCATCGGCTGGAACGGTCAGGTGACAGCTCAGAGTAGAGTCTTTGGCTCGGTCCTGGATCAACTTCTCGAAGAAAACCATAACAGCCTGATTCTGGTCTGTAAGGTGGAGACTCGAACCAATCTCTTCGAACGCATCGTAGTCGCGGTCCCTCCCCACGCGTCCCGGGAACCGGGATTTGCCGACGCCTTCCACGCCATCAAGACCATGGGGCAGCAGATGGGCGTGGAGTGCTTGGTGATCCACGCTCACGAAGACGACATCATCGAAGGCAAACTCGATTCCGTTCCCCCGAAGCTCGACTTGAGCTATCTGGATCTCGAAGACTGGTCGAACGTGGCCCCCTGGCTTGAGGAAAATCGCAAACTCCTCGACTTCTTCGTGCTCCTCAGCGCTCGGGAAGGCGGAGTATCCTGGCATCCGAGCCTCAACCGTTTGCCGCGAACGGTGGCCTCGCGCTTCCCTGAGCTGTGCTTTGCCGTGGTCTATCCAGCCGATCAAGAGTTCGAGGAGCAAGCCTCTCGAGCCATCAACTTGCGTTGAAAACTCCGCGGTTGCAGCTCCTAAACTTCGGTAGAATCTGGACTCCAACAACCTTCTCCGAGAACTCTATCGGGCCTACGACCACCTCAGCCGCTCGTCGCCGATCTTGGGCCTGTTGACATTCAACCTTCGCGGCGCTGCACTCGCTTATTTCCCCTCTCCG
>JBJHCR010000130.1:8133-15886 GCA_050486105.1 Vulcanimicrobiota bacterium | reverse complement strand
GGGCTCGAGACCACACCACCACCAGCCAGGTCGGCAGTATGCAGGTGACCAACGGCAACATCGGCGGGGCCCGGGTGAACACTACCACCAGTCAGGTCGGCAACTTTCAGATTACCAACGGCACCATCGGTGGGGCCCGGGTGAACACCACCACTAACCAGGTTGGAAACATCCGCACCACCAACGGAAAATTCGGCTGGTAGGGGCGGGCGGGGCTGCGAGCGCCAGTGTCGCTTTGCGTTTCGCTGCCCGGTGGGAGCTTGCTGTGATAGTCGAAACTGGAGCGCTCTGGTAACTCTGCCAAAGCTTTTTGTACTTTTGAGCCCGAGGTGGAAACCGTGGCCTTAGCCTTGAGTCGTACCTGGACCGGTTTCTTGGGGTCGTAAAAGACCACGCTCAATCGGTGGTCTGTTTTCAGCTCTTGAATCTTCGGGGTCCGACTGTCGGATAAAATAGCATATGGGGCCACCTAGAGTCGCGAACGATCACCGTTCTGGCCTTGGGACCGTCCACTCCAGAGGTGGCCATCACGGCTGAACGCCAGGCTCCTTTTCTGATTTCGAGCTTTATCTGGCAGTAGTCCCAAGCTTTTTTCAAGTTGTCCATCGAGCGACACTAGGGCGTGTCATCAATCAACGTTTCAAGCTACGCGAAGAACATTTTTGCACTCTGCAAGTGAGATTTTTCGCCTAATACCGAGTTGTATTTCAGAAAAATATCGCTTGCAGAGGGTGAAAATGGGCGAGTTTAGCGACGGAAGGTTGATTGATGACACGCCCTACCAAAGGACGTGAAAATTCACCTATTGATTCGAAAATCCCCTGTGGAGAGTTCGCGTTCGGCCATTCCGATGTGAGAGGAAACAGCGGGAGCAGGCACCCTGGCCTTATCGCACCATTGACCTTTCTCCAATAACTCTATTGTTGCGCACAGGGCAACATTGTGTCCTGTGAAGCCTGTCTAGTACTAAATTTGTGAATAATGTAGAATTTCAAGAGAAGGGGATTGTCTATGAAACTTGCTCAAGCTACCAAAGGGGCCCGTTTGGGCCACGTTCACCTGAAGGTTTCTCATCTAGAGCGCTCCATTGCGTTTTATCGCGATGTGCTGGGACTGCAGTTGACCTCCCGATATGGGGATCAAGCTGCTTTTCTTTCCTACGGTGGCTATCACCACCATCTGGGCTTGAACACCTGGGAATCGGAAGGTGCTTCTCCGCCTCCAAAGTATGCCACCGGCCTGTATCACTTTGCTCTTCTTTATCCCACCAGAGAAGCGCTGGCCTCGGTGGTCAAGAATGTGCTCGAGAGCGGTTGTGAACTCGAAGGGGCTTCAGACCACGGAGTCAGCCAAGCCGTCTACTTTCGCGATCCCGATCACAACGGCTTGGAGTTGTACTGGGATCGCCCCCCAGAAGACTGGCCACGAAATGCCGACGGTGAGATCGCCATGGTGACCGAATCTTTAGACCTCCAAGCTCTTCTGACTCTGGCTCTTCGATGAGTGTCATTCAACTCTTAGACTATTTCGGTGTGGCGATGTTTGCCGCCACCGGAGCTTTGGCAGCTTCGCGGAAACAGGGAGACATTGTCGCCTTCGTGTTTCTGGGAATCGTGACCGGGGTGGGAGGTGGGACCCTGCGAGACGTGATCCTGGGAGTGCCGGTTTTTTGGGTGGAACAACCCTTTTATCTCAGCGTGTGCCTCTTAACCGCGGTGGCGGTCTATTTCACCGCCCACCTTCTGGAGTCTCGGTTTCGAACCTTGCTGTGGCTGGATGCCTTCGCGCTTTCCTGTTATGGGGTTTTTGGAGCTTACCGAAGTTTGCAGGTTACGGATTCCGCCGAGGTCGCGGTGATTATGGGAGTGATGACCGGAACGGTGGGGGGGATCCTTCGTGACGTCCTGTCTTCGGAACCCTCGGTTCTCATGAGAGAGGAACTGTATATCACGGCCGCCATGACCGGAGCTCTGGTCTTTGTGGTTGCGCAAGGACAAGGGGTGCCCTTACCTTTCACTGCGGGGGCGGCAACTCTCGTCGCCTTCGGGGTTCGCAGCGGGGGGCTCAGCCTTGGCTGGCGCTTGCCCAGGTACCGGCCACGATCCGTCAAGTGACGGCGCAAGATCAGACCGTTGCTTTTCATACTCATTCTCCAAGGAATCGGAGCCTTGCCCAGGTTCAAGAATCGAGGTCTGCACCCGGAATTGCGCAGGCTTGGGGTTTTCCGAGGGGCGCCGGGTCGACCGGCGTTCCTCAAGCCGTAGGTGTTACGAAGTCCGGAACCCCTAGCTACAGCACCACCTCGCTGGTGATAGTCAGGGCCTAGTTGCGACGTCCGGTCCGAATCAAACGGATCAGCCTTTGTACTTCAGAGACATCCATTCCCCTGGAATGGCGCCGGCCGGCGCGTCGGCCAGAGTTCAACATCCACAGCCCCGGGTCAAGCATCGTGGCAGACCCTGGGGCGTCGGTTTGCAAAGGGATGGGCTCGGACGAGTGAGGTTGATCGCTAGAAGCCTGTGCCGGCAACTCCGAAGGGGGTTCATAGGTTAAAGTTTGCCCCTCCCGAACCCGGTACAACTCTCCCCCTGGCACGGCCACGATCACCGTCCCTGACTCGCAATGGATGTGAACATACCCCTCGTCATGGACGGTCACTTCGGCCTCGGCTCCCGAAGCTAGGGCGCTGAGATCGTTGCTGACAATTTTGATATACCTCTGCTCCGGGCAGCGGAATCGCAGAGTACCCCGCCTGAGTCGCACTTGGATCTCATCGCCATCCTGGCCGAGGTACTCCATCAAAGACTCTGGACCGAGAGCAACTCTCGTCTCCCCGGGGAAGTCGAGAGCGGCAGCGTGAAACTCGTCGGTCATCAGCTGAGAGCCCACCTCTGCGGTGCTCCCGTGTTCCACCTGAAAGTACTCCAGGTCTCCAGGGGCGAGCTTCCAAATCGTACCCGGGTGACCATCCAAGTCCACCGGCCTTAGGTGAAGCAGCGAAGGCTCGCCCCAACAAGGATGCAACAAAAGGAACATAAGGAGTACCGAAAGGATGGTGAACTGGAGTGTGGTAGAACGCACGGTGGACCCCCTCAAAGGGGACTTCCCTAGCCTTCTTGATTGGTCCTTGGTGAGCAGTGTTTTTTTTCCAACCAAACCAAGCCCAAGACGATGATCATCTCTCCCAGAAAGTATAGCCAACCCAGAACGGTGAGTTCATTTCGGTGGGCGAGCACCAAAAGGAAGGTCAACACACAGTAGCACAGGTTGAGATGGGCGATGGTCTTCAGCCAGATGGGGTTTTCGGGGCTGGTGAACCGGTAGCAGCTCAAGGAATAGACGGCAAAAATCACCGCTATGGCTGCTAAGAAACGCAAGGTGGCGACGGGCATGCCGATATGGTCTTGAATAGCAGGCAACACCAGCCCAAGAAAGACGGCGCTGGTGATGGCTCCCACTCCGTCGATGAGGAGCAAGGTTTTTCGCGGAAGATTCAACAGCGGAGAGAGCATGAACCGGACTTCGAGCTGAGTGGGTTTGGAGCCTTTCTAGGAGAGTTGCTTGGGCCCGCCCTAAACCTGATCTTTCGAGGTTGTTCTCCTCAGTGGTCACCAGGGATTTCCCTCTAGTTAAGCGAAACGCGCGGCGTATGGGGTCATTGTTTCGTAGGCTGGGCTCAAAGAGTTCTTCGACTGAGCCTCCCGAGGGGGTCGAGCACAGAAAATGGTTTCCTCTGGTTTGTCGTACCGGAGATGCAGGTAATCTCTGTCTCAAGAGCAGAATGCCAGGCCGAGCTCAGGCCACGGTTCTCAAGGCCCAGGGTCTGCTAGCCACGATTCAAGGGTGATGAGCTGTGCCGGCGAGATGCTCTTCCATTCAAACGGTTCCGTATCGCACCAGAATCCGAGCCTCGGACGGTTGGATTGATCCAGGTGAGCTCTCTTTGCACGCGAAGCTCTCTTCTATGGGCCGGTTTTTGCACGAAAGCTCGAGTGTGGGTCAGCTTTCGCAAGAGAATTAAGGTTTCAGCCTCACGGGAGTAAAGCTGCGAGAATCCCTTTTGAAGTCGGCTCCCCCCGACCGGGATTCGCTTTGTCGGGGATTACTGTACCTCTCTGACGCAGCGACCTGGCTTGAATCCGTGGAAATTCCCGAAGGACCCAAAGGCTTGATTGGGGTTTTAGTCACGAGTAGCTCTTCGGGTCTGGAAAGTCCCGAAGAACAAGCCGAGATGATTCGCTCCCGACTTTTCTCGCGAGGATCCTAGGAGGCGAACCGGAATCGACTTCGGGTGCGAGACCCTGAGATAAGACGAGCCTTATTCACTTATTTAGGAGACCTGTGCACCGATCAACCAGACACTCTGATGGTGGAAGAGATCGAGGTGGTTCGGGGTCGTTCCCGGGTGGATGTGGCGCTGGTGGGCGAGGGGATGCACGGTTTTGAGATCAAGAGTCGAGTGGACACCTTATCTCGATTGTCCCGCCAACTGGAGGACTATCGAGCGGTATTCGATCAGATTTCTGTGGTCATTGGGGTGAACCATTTGACCAAGGTGTTGGGAGAGATCCCCAATTGGTGCGGGGTCTTACTGGCCACCACCCTCGGCGGAGAGGTGCTTATCGAGCCCTTCCGGGAGGCCCGCCTCAACCCTCATCGGCAGTCTCTGGCTCTGGCCCAGTTGCTGTGGCGGGATGAAGCCTTGGGAATCCTGGAACGGCGAGGTTTTGCTCGTGGCGTGCGCTCTAAGCCGCGCCGAGACCTGTGGAATCGCCTCTCGGAGACCCTGGCTCTAGAAGACCTAGCCGCAGAAGTCCGGGCTGCCCTCAGAGCTCGGCCCTCTTCCTGGAGAGTGGACTCTCGGGAGCAGGTTTTTTCTGAGATTCCTGGTCCAACGAGGGCTCGTCGAAAGCAACGCTCACGGAGGAAGAAGCGGGCTTGAAGTTGGGCTCGTCTGGACCCGGCTTTTTCGAGGTTCACATCATCATTTTTTCCCGAGGAAACGTCGGTTCATCTTCCTGCTAGGAGGCATTCGCTGTTGTTTTCGAGAGCTCGTGGACTTGGCCTCATTCCCTTGTTCCGCGACCAACGATTCATCGTTTTTTCAGTTCATCGAGATAGTCTGTAAAAAAAGAACGGACAATATCAATGCTCATTTCAACTCAAACACGAAGCAATCCCAGTTATTTTTCTCCAGGGCTCAAGACTGATCTGAAGAACGAACTGAATCGTTATCATAAGATCGACGGTCTTAAGAATGGGTCTCCCGGGGATTCGGTTCAATTGGCCCCAGGAATTTCAAACGAGACCGAATTGAAAGCTCAAATCGAATCCTTGTCGGACTTTCTTGCCACTAAAGGCGATTTAGAGTTTCGGCCACCAGACCAGGGAGTCGAACGGTCCGTTCATCGAAAGCAGGTTGCCGAGTCGGCCTCTTCCTGGGTGAAGGCCAGTGTAAAGCCGATGATCGATGTCGCTCTCGAAGGCATCATGGACCCAAGCCTAAGGGCGCTGGCCAAGGCCGGTTTAGAAGCCACGCCCGCCGAGTTTTTTCAAGCTCCGTCCTCTTCCAGCGGCCGCTTCCATCCTGCTGATGAGATCAATGACGGAGGCTTGGTCCTCCACACCTGCCGAAATGTGGTCATGGCCGAGCATCTGGGAGATTTCTTTGGGGTGACTTCCAAGGAACGAGACTTACTGAAGACTGCGCTTGTTCTGCACGACACCTGGAAAGGTGGAGATCCTTGGAACGGCTACGCCCAGGACCACGGGGACTTAGCGGCTGCCCGTATCGCCCAGCTTCCTGGCGGGGGAACTGAAGACGGTAAAACCGTTCAGCGCTTAGTTGCTAACCACATGGCCCAGTGGAACAAACTCGAGGACAAAACTGCCGATCCCAGAGTCCCCGCCGACAAACTAGAACAAATCATTTCCTACGCCGATTACTTGGGCAGTCGAGACAACGTCTATGTGACCGTCCCGGGAGCCACGGGAAAGTAGGCATCGGTCCCGGCTCACCGACCCTTTCGCCAAGGGCTTGACAGAAACAAAGCGGCTCGCTGAGTCGAAAAGGACTGCTGCCTCGATGCCGCCGAACCTCTCCTCCCATGAGCCTTGAAGATCATCTGAGTCTCTATGGCCGTGAGGGCACCTATGATAGTACCGGATGCTTTACCCTAGACCGAGAAAAGGCGCTGCGCAAGTTGGCGGAGTTCTCTCTGGAACACTGGTTTGAGATCTTTTTCCCCTTAGCCGCCTGGCTCGACGGTGACCATCAGAGCCCTGTCGAATTTCTTGTACAGCCGAAGCGACTGCTCATACGCCGGGAGAGCACCTCCTTGCGCGCGGAGCAGTTGGAGCACATAGAGGACTACCTTTTGGCGGGAGGAGTGCACCAAGAGTTATCGCTCTTGTCTCTTGCGCAACACCTTTGGGGTCCGAGAGGCAGCTTTGCGATCGAGACCCAAGGAATGAAACGTCTTTGGCGGAAAGGCAAATCTCGCACAGAAGGCAGCGAAACCGAGGGGGGCCTTCAACTTGAGTTGAGTCACAGACATATTGAGGCTGATTCCATGCAGGTGGTGGATTTTTTTTCCAAGCATCTGCTCTGGACATCCTTTGACTGGACCCTCAATGGCCTTCCCTTGGCTCGAAGTTCTTCCACTCCTCGTACTCTGATGGTGCTGAATACCCCACCAGTGAGTGTACCTTCGCAGCTAGGAGTGTTCTGCTCGCAGCCTGATTGGGATTTTCAGATGATCGCCCAGTGGGAACCGATGAGCACGACTTCCGTGGTGGTCGATGGAATTGCTTATCCCCTCAGTGAGCCATTACTGGAGGGATTCAAGGTTGTTGTCTTCAGCCAACCTGTTCAGAGGAATCTCACCTGGACCCAAGTGTCGGTGACTCAAGAGCAGCGCGAACTTTGGACTAGGGCTCTACACCTCCTTATAGAAGGGTTTTTCAACAGGCCTCATCTCTGGAAGAACGACGATTTCTTGACCAAGAATTCTGCTGCCCTTTGTCGGGCCGTGTGGTCTAGGCTCGATAAAATGGCTTTCCTGGCAGTCGCCGAGAGGCTCGTGGTTTCCGTGCCTGATGAGGTCAGGGGTCAACTCTTACGGGCACGCCTGCTGGTGAGAGAGCGAAAATTTGGAGCCGCTATCGAACTTCTCTCCCAACTTGCCGAGGCACCCATGGACGAAGAGGAGCTTAGCTGTGTTTCTAAGTTGGAGGGCGAGTTTGTTGACCTTTTTCCAGGGCTGACCACAGAATTAGAAGAGCTTGAAAGGCTCGTACTTGAGTTCAGCCACTGCGCGAAGCACCTGCACAGGTTTCCTAGTGTTGTCCAGGCTTACTGTCTGGCCTTGGCCAGGCGGAGCGAGGCCCTGGGAAACTTTGTCCTAGCAGAGCAACTCTATCTTGACTCCTATCTGTGGCCACGGGGTCGAAAATCGAAGTTAGCCACCTTTTTGAAGGTAGATTCCTTAACGGATAGGACGAACTCGGGCTTGCCTGTTTGGATTGAGGAGACCGATTCTCAACCGGATTATCTGGAAGGGCTGCTGCATATTGTTGCTCTGGCCCAGGCTCGCCAATCTTCCCAACAAAAAGCCCTTGAGTTCTTGAGTTCTGAGTTCAAAGATAGCGTACCTGATGGGATGATGGCTCAGTGGAATCTGAGAAGGCTTGAAGCTTGGCGTCTGGAACGTCGCCATTCTCAGCGGGAATGGTATAAATGGCTCCTCATGAG
>JBJHCR010000130.1:3325-8123 GCA_050486105.1 Vulcanimicrobiota bacterium | reverse complement strand
CGCCGGAAGGGCTGGCGACCCACCTTCCCACCTCTGTCTCACGATCGGACCTATGAGCTTCCCGCTTACGAACTTGGACCATCACCCGAGACGCGACTAGCTGAACTCCGCAGTCGGACGGTCTATCTGGAGTATGCAAATCTCGCTTGGCAATTCGCCCAGCGAACCGAACAGTGGGATCAGGTCGCTCGATTCGAGAGGGTCAAGATGGAGATGATGAAGGTGTTCCATGTCTATGAAGCTCCCGAAGAGAAGGAGCATCTTTGGGAACTAGCCCGCATCGCTATCGAGTTGGGGGAGAGAGACAAGGCCTCGGATTACCTTCAGAGAGCTATTTGCAGGGTCCCTCCCGGGGACTTCTCACGTCTGCCTCTGTTGGTAGATCTTGCCATTCTCGAACCCCATCGAGCTGCCTCGGTGGTCAATGGCCTGGTGAGAGTGCTCAACATTAAGGAACAATCCGTGGGGACAACCCTCGAACGCCGAATCGACCAGTGCCTCTGGCCCTTTCCTTTGGAGCTTCCCAGCCGGCTTCGGAGATTGGCTTGGGAGTTAGAGCGGGGCAAAGAACTCCGGGTTTATCGAATTGCACAAATCCTATTTGGCAAGATTCTGGGGACGAAATGGAGCGACGCCTCCGAAAGAGATTGGGTGAAGGATGCCATCGAAATACTCAGAAGCTGAGACTGGTTTGTCTTGATTAGGCCACAGAGCTGTCCGAGGCTTGAGGCTCGCAGGAATCGCCCTAAGTGACCAAAGATAGGGGTGAGGACCTTTCACGTCTTCGCGACTCTGCAGGGCAGCGCAGCAGAACGCAGGAGCAAGAGCCGTCTGTTAGGAAGGAAGCCACATGGAAGTCATACTCAAACACGGTTGTCCCTTGATTCTCGACTCTATGATTGCAGCCGGGCTCTTCATCCTCTTGCCTGGACTTTTTGCTGCCCTCGGTGCCCGTCTGCTTCAGGGAAGTTTCCTTCGTATCCTCGGAGGTGCCGCAGGGGGTGGGCTGAGGGATATCCTGGTGATCGTCGCGGTGAACGCCGGTTGGCTCACCGTCACCAACCCTCGATGGGAAGAGAACGTTTCCGGCATTCTGATCTTTTTTGGAGCCTGCGGCGGAGCCCTCGGGAGCTGCTTGGCTCCCTATCGCGGTAAAGTCTTGATGCTCAACTCCGCCATAGGTGGTATATTGGGACAGTTCTGTCTGCCCTTTGTGCTCTTCATGAAAAGAAGGAAGTAGTCGAGGCGCAGCAGCGTTAAGGCCTAGAGATCAAGCTTCTCCGTCGTACGAGCTGGGAGCGCCGTGGACGATGACCTGAAAACCTCGGACACTGTCAAACCTCATTTTCTTCATATCCAAGAGCAGAGCCTTCGTGGTGAGATTTGACTTGCTGATCGGTCTAGGTTAAAAGGTATCGATGACGCTTCAACCGACCATTCTTCGCCGTCTTTGGCTTTTGATCGTCTTGAGTAGCCTTACACTCTTTCTGCCTGGATACACCTCCACAGTGCTGGCCGATGGTCAACCCGACTTTGGCGGGTCCTTGCCCAGCAGCCACCAGATTGAACAGTTTGCTCAACAGGCCAAAGAAGAGTCCGAAGTCAAAGCCCTCTTGGTTGGGGTCTGGCAAGGGGAGCAACAGATTGCCAAGTTTGCCCTGGGTGAGTCCATGACCGACGTCCCGGCGAGCACCGACATGCATGTGCGCATCGGTGGGATCAGCCAGACCTTTTTTTCTTCTCTGTTGGTCCGTCTGGCCGAACAAGGGGTGATCAGCCTCGATGATCGTCTCTCCCGATGGATGCCCGAACTGCTGATGGCCGATCAGGTGACTTTGGAGATGCTGATCAATGCCACCGCTGGCTACCAGGATTACGTCTTAGACCAGGACTTCGCGAACCAGGTGTTGGATGAGCCCTTTCGAACTTTCCATCCCGATGAGCTGATCGCTTTTGCTGTTAGGGAGGGGGAGATGAACTTTTTCCCTGGGAGCAGCCAAAGCTACTCTCACACCAACTATGTTATTTTAGCTCAAGCCTTGGAGCAGCAGACGGGCAAGACATTGGCTCAATTGTTTCAAGAGCAAGTCTTTCAACCCGCAGGGCTCGTGGGCACCGTTTCGGTGACCGACTCGAACATGCCGACACCGACCCTGCATGCCTTCAGTTCCGATCGGGGAGTCTATGAGGATTCCACCTTTTGGAACCCATCTTGGGCTGGGGCCTCCGGGCCCATCGTGTCCCATCTTGACGACCTTCGGCGCTGGGGTCCCATCTTCGGCCGCGGAGAGTTAGTTAGCGCCGAGAGCTTCCAAAAAATGACCGAGCGCCCGGACGTTCCCGATGATTCCAACACCCCGGAACGATATTTCGCTTTCGGCTTTGGGGTGGTGAACGGATGGTTCATCCAGAATCCCAATTTCAACGGCTACAGTGGTGCCTTCGGGTATCTGCCTTCCAGAGACCTCACGGTTTACGTGTTCAGCACCCAAAGCGACAACCCGGATTCCGCCTCCCAAAGCTTCCCCATCTTTCAGAGGCTCACCGGACTCTTGGCTCCAGAGGCTGCTTTAGCTGAGTGACCTAAGAAGTTGGAGAATAAATCTATGAACCTGGCCGTGCCCTATTAGAGTTTCAGCAACGACTCCGAGTCGGCAACTATCGATTCGAACACCGCGTCGGATTTGTCCGGCAACGGGTTCATCCCTGGTCCAGCTTCTCAAACACCGAGGTTACCTGGAAAGTGTCGCCAAACACGGTGCGAAGCGGCCCAAGACGACCCGCGTAAGCTCGCTAAAATGATGATGGTAGGGCTGAATCCCTTTGGATCTGGCCAGGAAGTACATCCTAGTTTCGAGTGCGGGGGCGCCGGGGCCACCCACGCAAGCGCGGGTTCCCGGCGTCCCCGTGGGTGTGGCAAGGCGCTTTTGACGCGGTTTGTTTGACACAAATAAGGAGAAAGCAACGAAGCCAGCCGGGATGGATCCGTGCTCCGAATCGGGAAGGTGTTCCTGGCCAGACCCTTAGCTAGGGGGCGAGTCCAGTTGATGCGCTCTTACAGCCTAGAGATGTTGGCCTAAGGCATCGCCAAAAGCCTGTACGAGCCTATATGAAAGTCTTGCCCGAACCCTTCGTTCCGCGGAATTGATCAAGGCTGTGATTCTGGGTAACGCTCTCGAAGTGCATACCATCAAGGCCTTGGCCCAACGGCTTGAGGAGCACTTTTTTGGTCAACTCGCGGCTCGAAGAATATGGTCTCGGAGAGCCGACCGGAGATGTCGTTGCTCTAGGTTCGAGAAGGCGGAAGAGGCGATTCGAGTTCCATCTCTGGTAGTCAATTAGGGTGAGACAGCGATTTTTCCGCCGTCTCCAACCGCAACAAACCTGCCTTCAGCGAAGGTTACGGCGGTGAGGCCTGTTTGTACTCCGCTGTCCTGAGCGGTCCAAGTGAGGCCGTCAGAGGAGGTGACAATCGTGCCTTGGAAACCCACTGCAACGTAGAGCCCATTTCCGTAGGTGAGGCCGAAAATGTCGTTCTTTGTCCCACTGTTCTGTACAGTCCAATCGGAGTCTTCAGATCTCGTGGCGATAATGCCTTGATTGCCAACGGTAACGAAGTGGTCGTTGCCGTGAATAATCCCGCTGAGTCTACCCGGGGCTCTACTGGCGTCGCTGATCCAAGTGCTTCCGTCAGGAGAGGTCAAGACGGTTCCACCTCGATCGTGAATTACGACGAATTGGCCTTTTCCGTAGGCGACACCGCGCAACCAGGTATTCACTTCACTAGCCTGGCTTGTCCAGGTGGACCCGTCAGGAGAAGTAATGATGGTGCCTTCTTTCCCCACGGCGACGAAGAGGCTGTTGGCATGGGTAATGGCGCGTAAATCGTTCTCCGTCCCACTGGTCTGAGGGCTCCAGGTGCTTCCGTCTTCGGATGTGAGAACCGTGCCATTCTCCCCCACGGCGACGTATAAGCCGTCTCCGTAGCTGACGGCTTGCAGTCGGTTCGTGGTCCCACTAGTTTGGGTGGACCAGGTGGAGCCGTCAGGAGAAGTGTGGATGGTACCCGCACTAGCTACAGCCACGTATTGACCGTCGCCATAGGCGACTCCGAGGAGGTGGTGGTTGCTGTCGTTGTCAGCCTCTTTCCAGACTAATCCAGCATCTGGTGAAGGAGACTCTGTGCTCACTATTGGGGTCTCTACTGAGGTGGGCCCTTCGGTCTCCCTGGTGCACCCGCAGACTAGGATGATAGCGAATAGTAGGAAAGCTATATTTTTCATAGTAGATATTTACTTCTGTCTTTGAATGAACCTGGCCTTCTTTTTTGTTCTTGTAGGACCTGATTTGCAATTGAGCGGTACACAAACGTGTTTGCCCTCGAGTTCGTAATCTTGGGTATGGGCAAGTGAGCCATTTGAAGGGTAACGAAGTTACGATAGTCAACTTGATGTCGGCCCTAGGGAGTTACAAGACCGAGCCCTAGGAGGCTGCTGAATTAATCTCCGCGTCGCGAGACTCGTTCATCACCCACTTCGTGGGGCCACCCGCTACGCAGGTTCCCGGTCCATGCGAATTCGTTCGAAAGCCGAAGGCGTTCCCGTAGGGCCATATTTTCCGTATTTTACTCAAAATCGCCCGAAAGCCGCAGGCGTTCCCGAAGGGCCAGCGCCTGACGGTTACCCACGAAGCGGGTGATGTCCTTCGTCTCGGGCACCTTCGGTGAACGCTTCGCTTGCGGACCGCAAGCGAAGCGTTACGTCCCCGTTTAAATCAGCAGCCCCCAAGGAGTCTAAGT
>JBJHCR010000130.1:0-3315 GCA_050486105.1 Vulcanimicrobiota bacterium | reverse complement strand
CACCAGGAAGGCCCTTGGGCCCTGGCCGGGAAACCGGAGCGGTGCGCATTGCGATGATCAGGGTGCTGATGATGCTTGCTTTCGGCCTAATGGCGCTGGGTTGCCGTGGCGATCAGAAGCTGATATCGCTGGCGACCGGTGGAAGTGGGGCGGTCTACTACCTCTACGGCGGGGCTCTGGCGGAGCTTATCAACCGAGAACTACCCGCTTACCGAGCCACTGCTGAGGTCACCAGCGCCTCGGTGGAAAACGTGGCTCTGGTGGTGCGGGGGCAGTCGGATTTCGGATTCGGCATGGCCGACACCATCTATCAGGCCTACACTGGCCAGGGAGGCTTCGCCCAGCGCCCCCAGCCCAGCTTGCGGGCCCTGGCTTGCCTGTATCCAAATGTGCTGCAAGTGGTGGTTCTCGAAGATGGACCGGTTCAAGGCTACGGAGACCTTTTGGGCAAGACCATCTCCATCGGTGCTCCGGGGAGCGGCACGGCCATAACCGCCGAGGCGGTGATCCAGGCTCTGGGCTTGCCCAAGGACCAACTCACCTTGCGTCGCTTCAATTTCAACGAAACCGCCAACGCCTTGCGTGATGGAGACCTGCAAGCCGGTTTTTGGTGCGTGGCTCCGCCCACGGGCTCGGTGCTGGAGTTGGCTAGCAGTCGAGCGATTCGACTCTTATCTCTCACTCAGTCGGAATTAGCAAAACTGCTGGAGGAAAGCCCGGCTTACGTGCCCCATCGAATGACGCCCGGGACCTACCCGGGTCTGGACACCGAGGTGCAAACGGTGAGCGTCCCCAATCTGATCGTGGTGGACGAATCCCTGGATGAAGAGCTGGTCTATGAAGTGACCAAACTCCTCTATGAGAATCGAGAGCACCTGATGGAAGTGCACCCTTCAGCCCGTTTCATCACCCCTGAGTACACCCTGGAGGTGGCTCCCATCCCGCTTCATCCGGGGGCTGTCCGTTATCTTGAGTCGGCGGGCTACCAGGTTCCGGACCGGCTGCTGGTGCCATGACCGAGGTCCAGGAAAAGCTGCCTGGAACGGACACCGGGGCAGGGCTCGGGGCGGGCCTGGTGGCCTTCAGTCTTTCGGCATTTGGCCTGGTCACCGCGGTGGTCCCAATGTCGCTTTTCCACCAGCGCAGCATCCATTTGGCCTTGGTCTTGATCCTGGCTTTTCTGTGGTGGCCTGCCTCCGGTCGCAGCCGTAAGAGTTGGTCTTGGTTGGTGGATCTTCCCCTGATCGCATTATCGATAGCTTCAGCCTGGTATCTGTTGGGAAACCTGGACGCAATTTTTGCTCGGGCCGGTTTCTGGACCCAAACCGATGTGGTGATGGGGGTGCTCACGGTGCTGGTGTTGCTGGAGGCCACTCGGCGAGTGTTGGGATGGACCATCACTCTCTTAGGCCTGGGTTTCATCATTTACGCTTATTTTGGCCCGTATATGCCGGGAATGCTGCACCACCGGGGATACGACGGCGAGAGACTGGCGGCCCAACTCTATTTGGGGCAAGAGGGGATATACGGGATCCCCTTAGGAGTGGCCGCCACCTACGTTTTCATCTTCGTCCTCTTCGGTTCAGTTATGCAGGCCACCGGTGCCGGAGCCTTCTTCATCGATCTGGCTTACGCTGTGGCTGGCCGAAAACGTGGTGGCCCGGCCAAGGCGGCGGTGATCGCCTCGGGTTTTATGGGATCGCTTTCTGGGAGCGCCATCGCCAACGTAGTCACCAGCGGAGCCTTCACCAGCCCCTTGATTCGAAAAGTGGGATACAGCAAAGAGGAGGCTGGTGGCATCGAGGCCGCAGCGAGCACCGGGGGGCAGATCATGCCTCCGGTCATGGGGGCCGGCGCTTTTTTGATCGCCGAGTTCACCGGAGTACCCTTCGGGGATCTCGTGATCATGAGTATCATTCCGGCCCTGTTGTATTTTTTCACCGTCTATTTGTTCATCGATCTGGTGGCGGCTCGGCGCGATCTCAAAGGTCTGCCGGGGTCTGAACTGCCTACACTCAAGGGGGTGTTGGTCCACGGTTGGCCCTATCTGGCTCCTTTGGTGGTACTGGTCTATCTGCTGATGATCCAGGTCTCTCCCACTCGGGTGGGCTTCGTGGCTGTGGTCTTGGTGGTGCTGGTTTGGTCACTGCAGCGCCGGCGTTTCCCTGATATCGCCGAAGAACAGGGGGCCTGGGGGGGGGCTCTGTATCGAGCCTTGGTGGCCGGAGCCCGCAACGCTGTGCCCATCAGTTTGGCCTGCGCCGTGGCCGGGATCTTCGTGGGGGTCATCGGGCTCACCGGCCTAGGGCTGAATTTTTCTTCGGTGATGCTGAGTTTCACCTACGGTTCCTTGCTTTTGGCTCTGGTCATGGTGGCCTTGGCTAGTCTGGTCTTGGGCTTGGGGTTGCCGGTGACGGCGAGCTATGTGGTTCTCATCGTGCTCACCGGACCCACTTTGGTGCGAGAATTTGCCGTGCCTTTGATCATTGCCCACCTGGTGGTTTTTTGGTACTCCCAAGATTCCAACGTCACCCCACCGGTGGCCCTGGCTGCTTTTGCCGGAGCCGGCATCGCTGGAGGGGACCCCATGAAAACTGGAATCGTGGCCTGGAGATACGCCAAGGGCTTGTATCTGATCCCGATCTTCATGGTTTTTCATCCGGAGTTGGTCTTGGGAGGCGCTCCGTTATTGGTGGCTTGGGTCGTGCTGGCTGCTTGGCTTGCCTTGGGAGGCCTAGTGGTCGCTTTGGAGGGCTACTTTATTCGGACCTTGGCGGCTTGGGAGCGTTTGTTGGTGGGCTTTGGTTCGAGCCTGCTGTTCTTTCCCTCGGGACAGATTCAAGGGGTTGGATTGGTCCTTTTATTGGTCCTGGGCGGGCGTATTCGTTGGCAGACTCGCCCGCTGTCGTAAGAGCCCCTCAAAGCGCAGTGACGACTTCCAGAAAGCTAAATTGGGCATAATCTCGTGTGTTGAACGTTGCGAGTTTTGTTACTCCGCACGACTCAAGGGTGGCTGCCAAGGCAGTATCGAGTATACGCTTGCGACCGAGTCGATGCTTTTCCAGGAGTTCTAAGGTTCGATGCATGGTTTCCCCACCCGGCTCTAGGCGAGACGTCTCCGAACCGTCCCAAAGACTTCTCGCTCGAGAGATGGCGTGCTTCATAGACATCGGATTTTCGAACCTTCTTGAGTCGGTGGTGATGTGAATAAACTCGTGCAGTACCTGACGCGTTATGCCTAAAGTCGCTCCTGGTTCGCCTCTGAGATGTCCCTCGACTAGACGGCGTGCTTGGCTGTGCCTATCGGTCTGTCCC
>JBJHCR010000129.1:14496-15922 GCA_050486105.1 Vulcanimicrobiota bacterium | reverse complement strand
CTCCAAGGATTGCTGCAACAAATGCAACCGAAAGTGATCTCGGAGAAAGTCCCGGTAACATGGGGGCGAGCGGTGAAATGGGCAGACTATCTGAAACTCGAAAGCCTCCTTCTTGATTCGGATTGCTTGCAACTCGAAGCCCGTCTCTGGCGCTGGAAACTCTGTTGCTGGGTCAACAGCGAAGAGCCCGACCCACCAGCCTTCGATGCCCCACTTTTTGACCCCCAACGACCTCCAGAACTATGGCTGCACGAAAAGCTGCAATCTTTAGAACAACTCCTGGCCGTAACTCTCCTAGGACGTCTGAGTGAAGAACCGACAGAACGACAGCACGAACTCGTCGATCGCTTCTTTGATGACCGTGAGTTCACCCTCAGCCGAGTCCCTCGCTCGGTGACCTTCTCTCAGCTAGGAAGTCCTCAAATCTTCGACGGAGCAAATTGGCTGCCGACGGAGATCACCCGATTCACCAAAGCCCTAGTAGAAAGGCGTTCCCTCTTGGATCGGGTCCCATTGCTTCACAATTTGTGCTTGCTTGGAGCCTTGCAGTTTGCACTCGTTTGGGAGAGCGCGCTTCAGTGCCTGCATCGAGGAAGAACGACGTTAGACCTCGACGACCTCCACCGGGCTTTCGATTTGGTGGAAACCCGTTGGGTTTCCCACGAACGAGATGACTCTGCCTTGCAACACACGGTGCGCCTGCATCTCGAAGATGCCTTGGAAGAGATGGGAGTTTAGCGTAGGAGGATTTTCAAGAGCCTACGAAAATTAGGGGCACCTAATAAGTCTGACTAGGCTCCCCAAAATTTGCCTTGTCGTGAGAATCAAGAGTCTTCATTGATAGACCCCACCAGAAGCCATAGACGTCAAAACCCCGCCGAGAAACAGGGTCTGCATCAGAATTTATTGGAAGCGGTGGGTGGAGTTCCCACCGTTCGCCTTCACCGGCTCTCTCCAATATGCGCTACTCGCGAGATCTATTTGAAACTGGAGAGCTGCAATCCGGCCGGCTCTATCAAGGACAAGAATGCGGCCTGTATGGTGGAGGATGCAGAGCAACGGGGCCTGCTCAAACCGGGGGGGACCATCATCGAGTCCAGTTCTGGTAATTTCGGAGTAGCGCTAGCGATGGCCGGGGCCTCTCGAGGCTACCGAGTTTTGGTGGTGGTCGACGCCAAAACCACTAAGACCTTTCGCAGAATGCTGAGGGCTTATGGGGCAGAATTGGTGGAAGTGGAAGATGCCTATAGCGGCCCGCGCTCCATGCAAACGGTCCGCATGGACAAAGCTCTAGAGTTGTCGCTGTTGATCGATGGAGCCTGGTACCCCTGCCAACACTTCAATCCCGACAACCCCGAAGCCCACGAGTTGATAACGGCTCGGGAGATCGAAGAAAGCTTCGGGGAGCGATTGGACGCTTTAGTGG
>JBJHCR010000129.1:0-14486 GCA_050486105.1 Vulcanimicrobiota bacterium | reverse complement strand
AGTGGTAGGTGTGTCCACCGGCGGACAATTGTCCGGATTAGCCCGCCACCTCAAACCTCGCTATCCCAGTTTGAAGCTCGTCGGTGTCGATGTGGTGGGTTCAGTGATCTTCGACACCCCGAGTTCCCCGTACAAGATGACCGGCGTGGGACTTTCGTTTCGCCCACCAAACCTGGACTATCACTCCATCGATCAAGCTTACGTGGTTCCTGAAGTTTTGGCCTATTCGGTCTGCCGGACCCTGGCGACCCAAGAAGGCCTCTTGCTTGGGGCCTCCACCGGAGCCATCGTAGCGGCAGGTCTCCATTTTGCCCGAACCCTGGGAGAAGGAAGTCGAGTTGCCATGATCAACCCCGACCGAGGAGATCGCTACCTGGAAACGGTCTACGATGATGAGTGGCTCGAGAAAAACGGCTTTCACCTTTACTCCACCGAGGAGATCGAGCGGGCCATCGAACAGTTAGCTCCTTGCCATGTGCCCAGAGCCGAGCCCTAACCCAACCACCAAGGACGATCCGAGTTTAAGGCAACTCTGCCGTCAACTCCTCCCCTTGTCCTTTTCTGATGCAGCCATGGCGGTGGCCGACCCATTGCTTGCTATTTTCCTGACCCGCCTTCCTAACCCCACCGTCCAACTAGCAGCCCTAGGAGTGGTGAAATCGGTGGCGGTATTTCTGGAAAGTCCCATCATCATGGTCTTGCATGCCTCCACCGCTTTAGGCCGCTGGGGCCCCTCTCGCCGAGCCCTGAATCGCTTTGTCTGGGGATTGGCTGGTCTGCTCACCTTGTGTCTCTTGGCGCTTTCGTTGCCTGCTCTTTTTGATTGGCTCATGCTGCAAGTCTACGATCTCCCTGAAGAGATAGCCCAGGCCGCTCGATTCCCGTTATTCCTAATGGTGCTATGGCCTGCAGTGATCGCCTGGAGAAGGATCCATCAAGGGCGCTTGATCCTCCAAGGTCGAGGTAAAGCCATGGGAGCGGCTTCTTTGTTTCGCGTTGGAACCTTCACCCTGACCCTGCTGCTAGGCAGCCAACTCGAACTTCAGGGAGCTGCTCTCGGCGCTCTGGCTCTAATGACGGGCCTGATTGTCGAAGCCCTCCTAGCCTATCTTTGGGCTAAACAAGAGAAGATCGAAGAAGAGCCGATTCCGGGGCTTCCCGAGACGGTGCCAAAGGTCGCCAAGTACTACACCCCTCTGGCTCTCACCATGCTGGTGATGTGGGGGGGAAGGGCCGCCTTGGTGGCCCTTTTGGGACGATCTCTGGATGCGGAGCTAGCTCTGGCCGCCTGGGCGGCGGCCTGGGGCTTCGTGATCCTACTTGCCAACTTAACCCGAATGGTCCAACAGTTGGTCATCAAGTACGCTGGCAAGATTCCCTCGTCACGCCTCTTTGGCCTGGGTTGGTGGGCTGGCCTGATTTGCTCTTTCGGCCTTGCATTGCTGGGCTACAGCTGGCCAGGTCAACATCTCCTAGGTGTGCTTCTGGGACAGCAACCCGAACTTTGGGAAGCAGCTCAAGGGGTGGTCAAAGTCAGCGTCGTGCTGCCTCTCTTGGTTTCTCTTCAAAACGTCCTTCAAGGATTCTGCATCGCTCTCGGCAAGAGCCTTTGGATCAACCTGGCGGGGATTGCCGGAGTGGCCCTAACCTTGGCGGTCACCTGGTACGGAGTGAGCCAAGGTCAGCCGGGAGCGAGCGTTGCTGCCCTGGGAGTGGTGGTGGGCCTATTGATCGAGGTGCTCGTTCTGGCCTGCTTGCGACCGTGGAGCAGACTCGAGGAACAGGTTTGAAATCGGACTAGGGGAGTTTGAGGATTGGCCTGAGGGAAAAAAGATGATAGGCTGCCTCTGGGCTGACAAAAACCAGATGTTTGCCCCCTTTTTGCGATGGAGAACACAGTAGTACTGCTTGGCCTCAACCACAAGACGGCACCGGTCGAGGTGCGGGAGCAGTTTTCCTATTCCCCTGAAGAGATTCCTCAGCTTCTGCAGGCCCTCCGAACTGAAACAGACCTCAAGGAGTGCGCTCTGCTTTCCACCTGCA
Source organism: Vulcanimicrobiota bacterium (assembly GCA_050486105.1). Taxonomy (GTDB): domain Bacteria; phylum Vulcanimicrobiota; class Xenobia; order Xenobiales; family JADMJV01; genus JAEXNA01. Next base: position 12,443 of record JBJHCR010000129.1, on the reverse strand, counting down.
ACCGAACAGAGTTCTACGCCGTGGCAAACGAAGCCCCTCAGACAGGCTGGGAGACTCTAAATCACTTTCTTCACCAGCACCGACGCAGTCAGACTACTTCCATCGACGGGCATCTGTACCGCCAACATGGAACCCTGGCCATCAGCCACCTCTTCGCAGTGTCCAGCGGCCTCGACTCTCTGGTGGTGGGAGAAAACCAGATCCTGGGTCAGGTGCGTCGAGCCTACGTGCAGGCCCAAGAGGCCCACTGCACCGGCCCAATTTTTGAACGACTCTTTCCCTGGGCCTTGCGAGTAGGCAAGAGAGCCCGCTCGGAAACCAGCATCGCCAAAGGTGCTTCCTCCGTTTCGGCCGCCGCTGTAGACTTGGCGCAGAAGATCTTCGGTGAAATGACGGGGCGTAGTGTGCTGCTCCTGGGGGCAGGCAAGATGAGTTCGAAAGCTCTAAAACTTCTGGTAAAAACTGGTGTCGAGCAGGTGCAGATCGTGAACCGCACCTTTAAAAAGGCTACGGAATTGGCAGAACAGTGTGGTGGCACTGCCGTTCCTTTCGAAGACCTCGATCAGGCCTTGACCAGCGTTGATATCCTCATTGCCTCCACCGGAGCTCCTCACTACATTGTAACTCGGGAACGCATGCAAGGGGTGATGCACAAGCGGCGGGGTCGCCCGCTCTTTCTGGTGGACATCGCCGTTCCCCGAGATTTCGAGCCCTCCTGTGCCGAGGTGGACAATGTGTACCTCTACAACATTGACGACCTCCAGAGTGTAGTCGACCGTAATCTGGCTCGCCGGCACGCTGAGACTCAGGCGGTTTTAAAGATCATCGAATCGGCCACTAACGAATTCTGCCGCTATCTGGATTCTCGCCAGGCCAGCGAAGCCATCGTTACGCTGCGCAGTCGTTTCGACAGCCTGCGCCTTTCGGAACTCGAGCACTTCAAACGCAAGCGCAATCTCGACCCCACCCAATTGGCCCTCTTGGAGAACTTCAGCCGACGACTGCTCAATAAACTGCTCCACTCCCCCACCGAGAAGTTGCGCCAACTGTCCGAGGGGGGAGCCACCCCTGACGAACTGCTTCAGTCTCTGGAAGTCCTGGGACTGGTGGAGGAGGAGCAGCAAGAATGAGTCTGGCCTTGGCCTTGCTCGGCCTGAGCTCCCTGATCTATCTGGTGGCGGGTGCTGGAATCCAGCGCGGAGCCATCCAGGAGAACAACGCCACTTTCCCCCGCTGGAATACCCTGCTTTGGGTGGGTTTTGCGCTCCACACCATAGCCCTGGTGAGCTACTCGATTTCCAGCGGCCATCTCCCCATCCAGCGCCTACACGAGACCTTCGCCCCACTGGCCTGGCTGATCATGCTTTTATACCTGCTGTTGGCCGAGCGATGGAGGATCGAAGTTGCAGGGGCGGTGGCGGCGCCTGCAGCCTTCGCCATGACCGGCTTTTCTATTTTTGCCTTGTGGCAAGGGCAACCTAGTTCAGCTGCCGGTCCCGGGCTCTATGTCCACGTGATCTCGCTGGTGGTGGGCTATGCCTCGTTCTTCTTCGCCTCATTTTGCGCGGTGTTGTACTTTGTTCAGGCCCGTCTCCTCAAGCAAAAGAAGCTAGACGGCCTCTATCGAGCCCTGCCGCCTTTGGGAACCCTGGACAATCTCTCCTACCGACTGATCTGGGCCGGATTCCCCGCCCTGGTGATCGGGATCGTCTCGGGACTCTTCATCCAGGGTGGTCAGTGGAATTGGGGGTACCAAGAAATCCTGGTGGTGGCCACCAGCTTGGTCTACACAGTCTATCTCCACGCTCGGGTGGCGGGCTGGCAGGGGCGACGGTTGAACGCCATGCTTCTGATGGCCTCGGCCTGCGCTGCCATCAGCTTCTTATTACCGGGAGGACATCAATAGCGTGAAACTCTTGCGTCTGGGAAGCCGGGGCAGCGCCCTAGCCCTCAATCAATCCCAATGGGTGGCCTCTCGACTCAAAGAGCACCACCCGAATCTCGAGATCACCATCGAGATCATCAAAACTCGCGGGGACCGGGATCAGAACTCAGCCCTCAACAAATTTGCCGGCAAAGGGATCTTCACTAAGGAAATCGAGGAGGCCCTGCTGGCCGGAAGCATCGATCTGGCAGTGCATTCCCTCAAGGATCTGCCCACTCAGCTTCCCGACGGCCTGAGCTTAGCTGCTATTCCCAGAAGGGAAGACCCGAGGGACCTCCTGGTCGCGGGGACTTCTGTGGACGCTCTGCCCGAGGGGGCACTAGTGGGCACCGGCAGCGCCCGAAGGCGCGAGCAATTGCGCCTGATTCGTCCGGATCTCAAGTTTGCCGAAATCCGTGGCAACGTTGCCACTAGGGTGGGGAAATGGAGAGATGGGCAGTATAGCGCCACCATCCTGGCTTGCGCCGGGGTTTCCCGCCTGGGTGAGGCCGAAGCGGGCCTCAAACCCGGCGAGGCCACTCCCTTGAGCCTGGAGCAATGCGTGCCCGCTGCCTGTCAAGGATTGTTGGGCCTGGAGGTCCGGGAGAACGATGGCCCAACTCGGGCTCTGCTCAGCTACCTGAGTTGCCCGGATGCCGAAACTGCCGCCACCGCCGAGCGAGCCTTCTTGGAGGAACTTGGCGGCGGCTGCCATTTGCCGGCGGGCGCCCTAGCCGAAATCCCAGAGCAAGGGCAAATTCAAGTGACGGCTTTCTTGATGCTCAGGGTTGGTGAGCCCACCCAAGCCAGCCAAAGAGTGGTTCTGCGTGGACCCTTTCAGCAGGCGGCTGCCCTAGGACGTCAAGCCGCTCGGGATCTGAAAGACTCCCTGAGCCTGTCTGAGTCAAACCGATGATTTCTCGAGAAGAGCGTCGCCTTTGGAGAGCGGTACAGGATGCTTGCCTGCCACGGGATACCTCTCTAACCCTGGTCTACCAGGCTCCTTCACGCTGGGACGAACTTTTGGACACTCGCCTTCCTTTGGTGATCAGTTCGGAGGTGGGAGCGGTCGACACTCTCCTGGCAAATCTGGACCTAGCGGGGCTGCCCAAGCAAACTCCACTCCGCTTGGTAGAGGGCGACGGAGAGGTCCGAAAACTCGACCCCTTCAATCCGATCATGCCCCGAACCCAAGACTGGGCCCTTCTGGTGGGTTGGACCCACCCCGACGAGGGATGGAGAGCTCGCTTGCCGCTTTGGGGCAAAAGATATCTGGTGACCCGGGAAAAGAGCCAGGGACAAACCCTAGTGCAGCAGCTACAAACCTTGGGGGCCGAAGCTGAGGTTTGTCCAACTATCGCCTTCACCGAGCCCGATGATCTTGCCGCCTGGGAGCAGGCCTTGGCAAACCTGGAGAACTACGACTGGGTGATCTTCACCTCAGTGAACGGGGTCAAGCATTTCATGGCCTTGCTCACAAAGAGCGGCAAAGATCTCCGGGCACTGAGCCAAGCCCGCCTAGCATGCATAGGTCCCGCCACCGCCAAAGCCCTGGAGAGTTTTGCCTTAAAAGCCGATCTGTTGCCAGAAGAGTTCGTCGCCGAAGGCCTGCTCGAGGCTTTTCACAAGCTCGACCCTGAACCGCTAGCCACGCTGAGGATCCTTCTCCCTCGGGCTCAAGAAGCCAGAGAGGTTCTCCCGGAAACCCTGCGACAAAGTGGAGCCGAGGTCGATGTCGTGCCGGTCTATAAGACGATCACGCCTTCCTGGTCTGCGGAACTCAAGGACAAACTTACTGCTGAAACCAGATTGCTGTTCACGGCCAGTTCCACGGTGAAAAACTGGATGCAAATGACCAGCAACTGCCAACTTGGCTGCTTCTGCATCGGCCCCATCACCGCCCAAACCGCTCGAGACCTGGGTTTCGAAGTCCTAGGGGTCGCCGACGAATACACCGTCGATGGGCTGCTCGACAAACTGCTTGAGATCGATGGGAAAAGAGACTCTACCAAGGTCCGTTGACCTTGGGCCAGCCTCCTAGGGCGTGTCATCAGAAGGTCTGAGTGGAAAGCGTGAACTTGACCTGGATCAAGTTCACCACTGTCTACTTTCACTAGAGTGAGAGGATGGAACCTGTTAAAACCGTAGTCTGTCCTGAGACCAAAAAACGCGAAGTGATCGTCACCGACCAGTCCCAAGGTATCACCTGGTGCTCTCGAACCGCAGGGAAACCCCATTGCGCCGGAGACTGCTTAAAGAAACCGCTCTTTCTCGCCCTCCCTGCGAAAACGGAAACAACAAAGTCAGAATCCCACCTCGATTCCTGAGCTTATCGGTCCCTAGCAGGGTTCCCAAGACGACTGCAGCATCTTTCTGGCATGCAGAGATGGTTGGCCCACTAGACCCTAAAGACCGATGAGCACACTCTTGATCATCAACCCCAAAGCGGGTCGACGAAAGTCCGATCCCTTGCCGGCGATTCGAGCCGCTCTCCAAAGCGATCTCGATCTGAAAGTGCACCCCACCACTGGTCCAGGAGACGCCACCTCGGCCGCCCGACAAGCGGCCTCCGAGGGGTTCGATCTGGTGATCGCTGCCGGAGGTGACGGTTCGGTGAATGAGGTCGCCAACGGCCTGGTGGGCACTCGAACCGCTCTGGGCATCATCCCGGTGGGCACCGAAAACGTCCTGGCGCGGGAGGTCGGCATACCGCTCGAACCGGCCTTAGCCTGCCGACATCTCTTGAATTGCCCAAACAGGGCCATCGACACTGGTCGGGTGGAAAATCATCATTTCGTCTGTTTTGCCGGAATCGGTTTCGACGCCTATGTGGCCCACCGGCTCAGTCCAAAACGCAAGCGAGCTTTGGGCGGGCTGGCTTACGCCCTGACTTCCTTGGAAAAGATCGGCACCTACACCAAGACCGCCCGGAGAGCGCACCTCGAAGTGGATGGAGAGTCGCTGGAGTTCGATCCCTGGATGGTCCTAATCAGCAACATCCGCACCTATGGGGGCGGACTGACGCCAGCCCCCAAGGCCGTCCTTGACGACGGACTTCTGGACCTCTGCGTCTTTCCCAGCGGAAGCTATGGCCAACTTGGTCAGCAGATGCTGGCCACCAGAACCGGAAAGCATCTGAGCCTGCCCGGGATGTTCACCCGCCAAGCCAAGCAAATCGTACTCAAGACCGACCCCCCAGAGCAGATTCAACTCGACGGGGATCCCTGGGCTCGGACCACCCCGGTGACTATTGAGGTCGTTCCAGGAAGCTTACTGGCGCGCTTTTGAGGGCCGACTGAGTCTTAGCAGGAAAAGTTTGTGTCAGCAAAGTAAGACCCACAACTGATTTTGGCTTGTCATCCATCGACCTATCAAGCTGCACAAAGAGTTCTCCTTGGCAATTGGGGCCTAGGCCAAGAGTGGCGACGGACGATGATATGATGGCATACCCCTGGTGGGAGTAAATTGGCCAAATTCGAGAGGGGTCGTTATGGAAGTGCAATGGACTTCTTGGGGACGGCGGGCAGTCACGCGGGTATTCGTTTTGCTGACTATCTTGACCATGACCTCGGGGCTCTCTGCTCAGTCTCTTCCGGATACCGGCTCAGAGTCTGTCCCAATTGAACTCTCTTCGATAGAGACCGATCTGGCTTCCTCGACAGGCGAATTAGCTCAGTCCGAGGAGAGTTCTGAGGCTCCACCTGAGAAAACTCTTTTGGTTGAGGAGTTTAGGGTTGAGGGGAACACTCTCCTCAAGGAAGAAGAGATCCAGTCCCTGGTGGCCCCATATGAGGGTCGAGACCTGACCCTCGCTGAGATGAAAGAGGTTGCCACCCTCTTGACCGATCTCTACCGCCGAAAGGGCTATCTCCTGGTTCGAGCCATAGTGCCGAAGCAAGACTTCGGAGAGGGTCCGGTTACCATTCAGGTGCTGGAAGGGAAGGTCGGCTCTATTTCGGTTGAGGGGGCAAAGCACTACTCAGCCGATTGGATCGAAGCCCACCTGAATGAGGCTACCGTCGGGGGCGATTTTCAAGCTGACGAATTCCAACGCAGGCTTCTCTTGCTCAACGACTACGGTGACTTAACGGTTCAGGCGGTCCTCCGTCCCGGCAGCGAACGAGGGACGGCCGACATCGTGATCAAGGTTGAGGACAGCAATCCCTTGCATGTGGGGCTGGACTACAACAACTTCGGAGTACCCGAGACCGGGGAACATCGCTTTGGCTTGACCTTCGATGTCGGAAACCTTTTCACCGACGGCGACGATCTCCGATTTCGTGGTGTGCTATCGACTCCCACGGAAGATCTCTCGACCTTTCTCCAACTGCGATACGGGACTCCCATCAACAACAACGGCACCAGAGTGGGTGTGGAGTATCAGCGGGGGGCGTTTTCCTCTGGGCAAGGCTTAGCTCAGCTCTTAGATATTCGCGGTGACGCCGACATTTTTTCGCTGTTCGCTAGTCACGCTCTGGTCCGAACCTTGGACCATCGGTCCGATGTCGCCTTAACTCTGTCGTATAAGGACATTGAGAACAGTATCTTTCGCAACGTCCCACTAGCCCAAGAGAGCTATCTGTCTTCTCGTTTGGAGTACCTAGGTGACTGGAGAGACGTCAAGGGCCGCTCCTTGCTGCAGGCTTCTTGGACTCAAGGATACGGAAGTGGCGGGGGAGCCATAGTGAGCAATCCTAGAGCCAACGACAGTTTCACCAAGTTTAACCTGGACTTGCTGAGGGTGCAGAATCTCCGCCCTGGAATCTACGGCGTCTTGAGGGGATCGGGCCAATTCGCCGTCAACCCGCTCTATACGATCGAACAGTTCTCCATCGGCGGTATCTCCACCGTGCGCGGCTTCACCCAATCAGAGCTCTTGGGGGACAGCGGGTACACCGTGAGCGGGGAGCTTCGATGGTCTCCTCTCAAGGACGATCCTGAAATTCTTCAGCTTGTGGCCTTTCTCGACCATGGAGGAGTGCGCATCATAGATCGATTTCCTGGAGAGCTGCCGGTGTCGAGTCTGACAGGGGCAGGATTCGGGTTTCGGTCGAGCCTCACGGAAAAGACACATCTAACGCTAGATATCGGATTTCCGATTTCGCCGACCAACAACAGGCTCAATCGTGGCCCCGTCGTTTACGGCGGGATTCAGACGAGATTTTAGTCCAGATGGACAAACCAGCAAGAGAGGGACTCACGGTTCTCCTTACCTCTAAGCTTCATTGAGAGAGAACATGGGTAATAATAAGGATGGTGAACAGTTTGAATCTCCTAAGATATACCACATTTAAGACAGTCACCTTGGCTGTTTTGTCGGTCTTATTTCTGTTCGCGCAGCCAGCTGCGGCCCTTCCCGAGCAACCCGATGTGGTCCACGGTCAGGCGAGTATCGGTACGGCCGGCTCCACCATGACCATCGACCAACTGTCTCAGAAAGCGATCATCAACTGGAACGGTTTTAGCATTAGCGCGAATGAGTTGGTCCGCTTTCTTCAGCCATCTCAAACTTCGGCCGTTCTCAACCGGGTCACCGGTATCGACCCCTCAGTTATTCATGGTGTACTCCAAGGAAACGGGCAAGTTTTTCTCATCAATCCTAACGGCGTGCTGATCGGACCGGGCGGAATGGTCCAGACCGGAAGCTTCTTGGCGTCCACTCTCAATGTCTCCAATAGCGACTTTATCGACGGCAACATGCGTTTCACTCAAGACCCCAACCGAGACCTGGCGGCAATTGTCAATCAGGGGCAGATAAGAGTGGCCGATGGGGGGTTCACCATATTGACGGCACCCTCAATTTCTCATGAGGGACTGATCATTGCCAAGGGTGGTGAGGTTCGTCTTGGGGCAGGCACCGAATCGACGGTGAATTTTGATGGCCGGGGTCTCGTGCATTTCTCTTTGGGAGAGCGCAGCGGTGAACTCGATGGAACTCTGGTCCTTTCTCAGGCAGGCACGCACGACATTCTTAGACAGGTGGTCGCTGACGCTGGGGTCCAAGAAGCGGGAAGCCTAAATAGTTCTGGTATGATCGAGGCCAGTGGCGTTCTTTTCCAGGGTGGGAATGTCAACCTCCCTGGGGTCACCAACAGTGCCGACATCGAAGTCACCACCTCTGGGGATGCCAATCTGGGGACTCATTTTGCCCTCGGCGGGCACAGCATCGTGGTGAATGCCGGAGGGGACATCACCTTTGACACCTTGGTGGCAGAACAACTCAACGGGGCCGGAGGATTAGTCCAGCTCACCGCCGGAGGACCCGGCGGGATCAGCGCTAACCAAGGAGGGCAAGGGATCGCGGCCACCCTCGTAGTCCTTTCAGCCTCTCGAGGGAGCATCGACACTTCGATCGCTGCCAACGCGGTGTCCGCGAGTGCTCCCGTAGGCTCGGTCGTCCTTATGCTTCAGCCAGGGCTCATTCACTCTGGAGGGACGTCTGGACCGGGCCTGGCAACGTCTGTTGGAGCCAACGGAACAGCGCTGAGCATCGATGCCGGAGCTGACGTGTTCGTCGACAGTGTCAATACCGTTTTCCTCGAGCAGATCTCAGGCAGGAACATCAGCATCGTTTCCCAGACAGGGAGTATCGCGGACGCCGGAAACACCCCCGGAGGTGACAACCGAGACATTGTAGCCACCGGGAATGTCTTCTTGTCAGCCGGGGAATTCCTCGCCACCATCGACTCTCCATTGGAGGTCGATATTGATGGGGATCTCACGGTGACCGCAGGCTCTGAAGTTCAGGGTCTCTCCGGCGTTCTGATCGGCAGAGTGGGAAGCAACTATACTGTCGACCCTACCTCTGAAGGCGTGGTGCTGCTGAACTTTTTCACCGGAGCAGACGGCGTAAAGCAAGCGCAACGGAACATTCTCGATGCCGCTGAAACCGCACCTGGTGAAACTCATCCAGGGGGAGCTACACCTCAAAATCTCTACTTTCTAGTCTTGAACAACAGTCTGGACGAAGAGCAGTGGCTTCAGCTCTTACGGGGTGCGGTGGTCTGGGAAGATGACGATGACGAAGCAGGAGACGAGGACTTCTAGCACACTCGAGCCGAGCTCTAATCCACAATCAGCTCTCCGCTGGAACTGAGATTCCCTAATGTCGCGGTGATGTTTGCTTGCCCAGGCTCAAGCCCCGTGGCAACCCCCGTAGCGCTGTCGACGGTGGCAACCTCAATATTGTCAGAACTCCAAGCAAGCCCAGTCAAACTGGTGACACCGTCGATGACGAACCCGTTGCTGAAGGATATGAAGGCGGTGAAAGCTTGTGTGGAGCTGACTTCAATATTTGAACTCAACGGACTCACAGTCATTCCCACTGGAAAAATCGGGGTCCCTATTCCGAGGTTCACGTCGACGTTTTCATCGGCGATCACGTTCACCTCAGCCCCGAAGAGCATCAGCGGGATCCCTTGTGCTCCCAAGGCTGTCACTTGGACCGATCGAGTGCTAATAGGGATGCAGCAGAAGCTAATGTTAGGCTCAAAGGTTGCCAGAGTGTCCTCAAAGGTTTTTTGGCCGGTCCTGTTCTGGGCTTCGAAGAATTCGAAGAGCAGACCTCCGGTGCCTGACGGGACTTCACTCGGTGTCGCTTGTCCTTGGGTGAAGAAGAAGGATAGCGACCCGGTGTTGCCTGGAGGTGGAAAAAAGTCGACCGGGTCCCCCGAGCCAGGGGAAACAGGAGTTCGAGGTCCCTCAAACCCTGCCAAGGTCTCTTGGGTCCGGTCGAACCCTGACGAATTTTGGGCGAAGGGATCGTTGCTGCTCGAACTCGACCCTCCACATCCGAGAAGGCCACAGCAAACGAGCACCAGAATGAGAAAAACCCAAGGGAGGAATCCGAGTTCGGCTCTCCCTGCATAGGAAACTTCGGGTTCTGTAGTATGGGGCACTCCGCCGGGAGTGTGACGGACCTGGCTCACTTTGGGACCACCAGAAATCTAAGGTCTGCCGTGTAGGGGACTGATACAGTGGGTTCCTTTGCGATGTCCCTCCCAGTCTGAGTTGCTCGGGCGAATCGAATCTCTCGGCTCTGAAGCTTGCGTGAGACATTCCCAAAGCTTGGGCCGATGTCGGGCTGCGGTTCCAAACCTGCGATTAATGCGGCAGCGGAACTCCGATCATCGAAGAGCAGAGCTTTGATTCGCTCCATTCCTGGACGGTCTGCATAGGCGATCACACCAGGTTCGGGAATGATTATGCGCTGGCCTGGTCGCACCACAGTGACATCAGGATTGCCGTCTCTTGGGAAGATGGGCTTGAGGGTGCCCTCGACGCTGTGTTCGACGACCACCAGATAACCCGCCTTCCCCACTTCGACTTCGAATTCCAGCGGCTCTTCGACTTTGACCTCGGTTTGGTTTGGTCGCATTGAGAGCTTGAGGACCTCCGGTTCAATGTTGTCGATGTTGTAGAGAGTCCAGAGCGAGTAATTCGAGACTGCAGAGAACGACGTAGTCTGTTGACTCCCTTTAGGAGGGAGCCGGGCGGGATCGTGCTGTGGCTCGGTCCCTCCGTAGCCTAGACCCACGAATTCCTTCCCATTTAGCGCGGCATTGGCCAGATATTGAGTAGGAAACAAGGGATTCTGGAGTCCGCCCAAATGGGCCGAGACCTGAGGTCCGACTTCCCACTGCACGGCCTGCCAACCCAGGTCACGCCCACCGTCGAGCCTGTCGCAGAGGAAGTGACTGAAGACCCCCCGAGGCTCGCCCGAAAAGCTGTCTTCAAAAGCCTCCTCGTTGAAGCGACTGGCGGTTACGTAGCAAATCTTGTCGTGGGAGACTCCAGGGATGCGCCCTTCGTTGGCCCCGAGGGAGACCAAGCTGCGCGGAGTGTTCGAGGGCTCAAAGTAGCGACTGCGGTGCAGACTGGGTCCTGTTTTGTCAGCCCGCGAACCAGTGAAACAGGTGTCGAGAACCACTGTCGTTGCTGCGGTGTTCAAGGTCAGCAGCAGCCTATCGAGGTCTTCGAGAGTCAAGCCCTTCTGATTGTCGTAAGTGAGAAGTCGTGGAGTGTTCGGCCCACTTCCTAGTCCCGAATAATAGACGATCAGATTCTCTGCATCGGCACCCTCTCGGAGAGCTGAGAGGATGGCTTCTCGAGTGGCTTGTTCATTGAGCAACAAGACAGGTTGAACGCCCCGGTCTTCAAGAACTTTGGCAAAAGTCACAGCGTCGTTGACGCTTCCATACTGGAGCTGTCCAAGCTGTTCATAGGTGTCGATACCGATCACCACAGCGTGATCTTTCTTGGTGGGTGATGCAGCAGTTGCGAGCAGGAAAAACAATATGGCCGCGAGGGCGCAGAAAAAACGTAGGTTTGACATAAAAAACCTTCCCAGCATGCAGCTTATCGGTGTACTTGGAGTTGCACAGAGTGGTATTATATAGTCAAATTGTATCTTAAAATGCGAGCTTTGGGAAAAGGAAATAGGAGAATTTTGATCGGAGTGATCCTGCTCTGGTGGTCGCTCGCCGTCTCCCTGCAGGCTGACTCGACCCCAAAGAAGTGGGCGATCATTGTTGGGATCAACGACTACAAACGAGATTCGGTCACCAATCTGAAATTCGCCGACCAAGATGCCAGGCTCTTCGCTGCTGCCCTCGAAGAGCTTGCCGAGGTCACCCCGGACAGAATTTTTTTGTACACTTCAGACTCGGTGAACCCCAGCGAGCAACCGCGCCTCACCAACCTCGTTTTTCGCCTCGAATGGCTCAAGGACCACGTCTCCCCTGAGGACTCGGTGACCTTCTATTTCGCCGGTCACGGGGTGGAAGCCGAAGGAGAAACCTTCCTCCTTACGGACAACGCCGACAACCGGAGCCGGGCGACTCTGGCCATGTCCTCCCTGAAAGCGAGTCTGCTGTTCGATCTCTTACAAGATTGTGGGGCCAAGGAAACCTTGGTGATTCTCGACGCCTGTCGAAACGATCCCCAGGCAGGCCGCGGTTCCCAAGACAATGCACTAACCGAGACCATGAGCAGGGGCCTCGTATTCAGAAAAATTGATCCCGAAAAGCGGGAGCAAAGGCACTTAGCCACCCTCTTTGCTTGCGGAGTCGGAGAACGTTCCTATGAGTGGCCCGAGAAGGGTCATGGGTACTTCACCTACAATCTGGTGCGAGGACTTCGCGATGGAGTCGGCGACGCAACCGGCAGGGTGACGCTGGCCGGACTGGCCTCCTATGTGAGGTCCGAGGTGGCGGAGTTGACCGGCCGGTCGGGGGTGAGTCAAGAGCCTGCGTTGCGCTATGAAGGGCCGAGTCCAGAACGATGGGTTTTGGCTCAACGCGAGGGCCGAGTTCAGCCAGACGGTACAGAGGATGCCCCCACACTCGAGAATCTCTTGCTAGAGAATGAACAACTCAGAGAAGAGAATGCTCGACTCCGAAGCGAACTCGAGAAACGGAGACCTTAGAATCTTCGGGTAAACGCTTAGGATCTGGTCCGGAATAACTTTCTATTTTCGGTTGTCGAGGCGCCGGGGCCACCCACGCAAGCGCCGGGAACC
>JBJHCR010000128.1:0-15931 GCA_050486105.1 Vulcanimicrobiota bacterium | reverse complement strand
CCGGGAACCCACGCAAACACGGGTTCCCGGCGTCTCCGTGGGTGTGGGAAGGCGCTTTTGACGCGGTATGTTTGACACAAATAAGGAGAAAGCAACGAAGCCAGCCGGGATGGACCCGTGCTCCAAATCGGGAAGTACTTCCTGGCCAGCTCCTAAGGCCACGAGCAAGTCGCCAAGGTATCTCGAAAATCTCAACCAGGAGCCATTGTTGAGAGCGCAGATCTCGATTTCTCCGAGGACAGACTGATATCGGGGAAGGGTCCTCAAGTAGGTTTGACAAATATTCCCTGGCTGAGCGCAAGCAGAGCTTAGAATAACAACTTTTGGAGCAGGATCTTATGGCGGGGGGATGTGAGTTAAGAGTTCGAGTTTGGAGAAATTTTCAAACTGCGGCTTGGGTCTTAAGCTTTGGGCTCGTGGTCCTAATGTTCGCCGGCTGTGGAGGTGGCTCTGTTCCCCCGGACTCCTTGAGCCTGCAAGCCGCAGATGCCACCTCGCAAAATGTGCGCCTCCAAGTGCGCTTAGCGGCAGAGGCGGCGGTGACTTCTCAGTCGGAGGCCGGAACCGACTTCCGGCTGGTTCGGGCAACTCTGAATCGCGCCGAGGTTTCTCTTCAAGAAGTCGAAGCCGAGGTCTCTCCCGAGGCGGAGAGTTCGAATCTGGTGTTCTCCGGTGTACCTCCCGGCAGCTATCTGGTCGTGGTTCAAGGATTCGATGCCCAAGGCGAGCTGTTGGCACAAAGCAGCGCAGCGATCGAAGTTTTGTCAGGCCAGGTGAGCCGAGTGAGTCTGGTTTTGCGGGGCGGACAGATCGAGCCTCCACCTCCGCCTCCTCCGCCGGTGCTCGGCTTCGGGTACTTCGTTCGCCAAGGAGCAACGGGGTCCGGCTTGCGGCCCGACGATCCGGCTGGGAGCCTAGAGCAAGTCCTCGAACTCTATGACGCGGAACCTCGAGACTTCATTTTCATCTTTCACGCTCCGGAGCCCTTGCAGGTGCCCGGTTTCACCGAGCTGCCGGAGGGACTGAATTTGATTGGAGAGGCTGCGGGCTTGGAATTCGATGGGCGCGCCGTCGATGGCGACCTTCTCGCTCAATCCTCGATACCTCCGGGATTGCCGCCCGAGGTGGTGGCAAATTTTCTGGTGGGGAACGATTCTTTGCTTGCCGGCTTTGCTTGCCGGGCAGGTGCTGAAGGGCCGGTCGTGGATCTTCGGGGCAAAGAACAGATTGCACTCGAACTGATGATCGTCGACGGCTCCGGACTCGGTGGCGAAGGGGCGGCGGTGAACTTTGAAGGTTTTCGAGGGCTTCTCGAATTCTCGGGGGTTCGCTTCAGGGATTTCGCAACCAGTCAAAATTCCCTCAGCGGTTCCTTTGAACAGGGGGTTTCGCTGCTGCGATTGCAGGGGTGCGAAATTTCTGGTCGCTTCGCCCTGGAAGGGCAAGGAACGGCCGAAGTCAATCTCGACTGCCAAAACAGCAGGTTCTCCGGATTGGTCGATGTCTTCTTGGAGGAAGAGACGGCTGGAAACATCCTTTTTCAGGAGTCGGAATTCTTTGCCCCCCCGGGATTGCAAGAGCGGATCCTGGTCTCACTTTTCGGGGACACCGTCGACGGACGAGTGCATTTTGTCGACAACCTCTTTCGGAATTATTCCATCACCACATCGGGCTCAGAGGGGGCGCAAGAATGGGTATGGACCGGAAATTTCTTTGAGGTGCTCGATTCTACCGACGCGAAACTCTCCTTGACCTTCCTGGGCGGCAATTCGGCGGTGGTCTTTCACCAAAACCGCCTGGGACCCTCGGACCCCATTGAAGTGCCCATCCCTATAGATATGCAGCTTTTCGTCTCTGGTCAGGCCCAAGCTCAAATGCGAGTGTCTGAAAACGAATTCTTTGGCAGCTTCTTTGCCCAGGTCAGCTTGGACGGATCCTTGGACCTTGGCGTCTTGGAGAACTCAGAGTATCAAGACCCCGATACCTTCGGCCAATTTCAACTTTTCCTGGCGGCCCAGAGTGATGCCCAACGCCTCTGCACTCTGATCACCGGGAACACTTTCACCGACCTGTTTCTAACGGCCTTCGGGACCGGCATCTTTGAGGTCGAGGCCAATGAGGTGGACGTCGAAGATGCTCTGAATGCCGACAACACCATAGTACTGAATCTCGTTGTCGACCCGCAAGTCTCAGCAGTTCTCACCCCGGGAGCCTGCGAATTCCCGGCGGCTGCGGTTGCCCCCATAGTTTTTCCGTTTTAAGCGTAGATCGCAAGAGCACAACACCAACGGGCAAATCTCTGGGGAAATGTTTACATCTCGTTCACATTCTCATGCTGAGAATTCACGCTCTCTTTTTGCTCGACGGCTATTCTATCCTCACAAGACAACACGAAACGAGGATAACCAAAATGCTCTTACAATCACTTCTCAAAAAGCCCCTACTCTGCGGACTCTTCAAGCGCCCCCGACCCGGCTGTGGCTGTTTCAAGCCTCGCTTCCGCAACCGTGCTTGTGGTTGCCGACGCCGCTGTCACAACCCCAGGCTTCGACGCAACTGTGGTTGCCGCCGGCCTAAACCGTTCAATCCCTGCGGACCCAGTCGTCCTAGCTGCGGCTGCACCTTTCGCCCTCAGTTGCCGGTTCGCTGCGGCTGCCACGGAGGCTCAGTGCTGAACAATTTCTTCAACAACTTCCCTTGCTTTCGCTAGGGCTCTGACTCCTTAACCCCTCTCTCTCACCAGGAGACCTCGCCCTCCCTTCGGGGACCAGAGGGACACCTACCACCAAGACCGAGCGTACTGTCTCTTAATTGAGGTCGGGGCGCTCGGTCTTTTGTTTTTTTGAATGCAGCAATCGAATGACATTGAGGTGCCATTCTGCAACTTTCCCTCCGGCCCGGGCGACCCTCGCCTTTCCGGCCCTTCACCTGGGTGCCAAGATGGGATTGGACCCTGAGGTGCTCGTTTGGCGATCTTTGGACTCGGAAATTTTGCTTCAAGAATTTTCTCCGGTGCAACCTCGATCCAGGAGATAAGCTTTCGTTCGCTGTTGCTAGACCTGGTCTCGATCATGGGCGAGAGAGAGCGAGATCTGCCTGTCCCATTCGCTCAAGAAAGGGCTGGAGACGAGCTTCCTTGGGGTCGAAGATCTAGTACGTTTATATTGCGTGGATTCACCAAATCTCTGATTGAGAACGTAGGAGTCAAGTCTTCCATCTTGAACCCCCGCCCATGTTTTCACGTTTAACTCAAATTTTATCACTTTTGATGATGGTCGCAATCTTCACCGGATGCGGCTCATCTCGCGACGATTTTGTATTCGCTGGTCAGGTGGTGTCTCCGGCCCCGATCTTGGCCAGCGGTGAGATTCTCATCAGCCAAGACCTAGCTACCGAGCAGACGGTGGTGCCCGCTGATATTTCCAGTTTTCGCATCACTGTCCTCGACAGTGCGGGCGAACCGGTCTTCGGACCCGAGGACTTCGAAAAGGCCGAGGAAGTGACTTTCTCAGTCAGCATCGCAGGCGTTTTCTTGAGGATCGAGTATCTTTCGAACGGCCAAGTGGTGGCCCTCCACGAGCGCACGGTGAGAGTGAAGGCCGGAGAGACCACGGAAGTGGTCAATCCCGTTTTCATTCCGGCGAGCGGTGGTCTGGTTTCCATCGCCATCGCCCCTCCCAGCATGAACCTCCTCATTGGAGAGACGGCTAACCCTACCGTGTTGGCGAGCTTCATTGGCGGAGGCAGCGGAGATGTCACCGCCTTTGCGAATCTGGGTGTCCTGGATACCAATGTGGCGGTGATCGACGGTGCGGCCACGGTTACCGGCTTGAATCCCGGTTCCACGGCCCTGCAGGCCAACCTGTTCCTGCAATCGGCGATCTCTCCCATCGCGGTGGGAACCAGCCGATTCAGCGACTTCAAGCTGGTCTCATCCACCGACATTGTGAACTTGCTGCCTGAACTCGAAGCCGATTTGGGCTTCTCTCTCATCGGTCCTGACGGTGTCGGGAGTGACGTCAGCGGGCAAGTGAGCCTAGTGTTGGAAGACACAGGTGTGGCCTCGATTCTGCCTGCCGGTTCGGTGTTGGGCGTGACCCCAGGGTCCACTCAGCTGATGGCTGTGCACGTAGAGTCGGGAGCATCCACCACCTTGAACGTGGTGGTCCACGACCCCGAAACCTTGCCCTCCTTCGTTCTTGATGACGGAGGCTTGCACACTTTTGACACCGGCACCGGGGCTCTCGACGGGGTACCCCATCCTGCTTGGAACGGCAGTCAAATGGTGGTTGGAAACTTCGAGTTGAGTAACGGCACCTTCGTGTCGGTGATCGGGCCCAAGAAGTTCGACCTAGTGATCCTGGGCGATGGACTCTTCGAAGGCATGCTTTCGGCTCGCGGAGGCTCCCTGAAGTACTTTCCATCCCCGTATATGAACTTCGCGTTCTTGGCGGACTTGTTGGAAATCGAAGACCTCGAAGACCTCGAAGACCTCGATTTCGAGCCGCTCGCCGACGCCTTGTTCAATATTGTGGCTTCCTTGCTCACCAGTGGAAACGTCACCGACGGTGGCCCCGGCGGGGGTCGAGGCGGTAAGGGTGGCATTTCGACGGGCATTGCCGCTTTCGCCGGACAACCGGCTGCCGGTGCCCTGACCAACGCCCAGCTCAGTGCCGGTGGTGGCGCTTCCGTCGATGGCAGTGGTGGTGGCGGAGGTCACCGGAGCACTGGCAGTGAGGGTCGCGGCCCGACTCCTGGTGCTGGAGGCAGCAGCTATCTCGACTTCTTTGGTTTCCTAGGTGGAGCCGGAGGCGGGGGAGCGACGTCCATCCTGGATATCATTTTGGTTGAGGAGATCGACGATGACGACTTTATTTTCGTCGACATCGAAGGAGTGGTGACCAACCTCCTGGACATGCTGCTTTCGGGTGCCGACTACAACGCAGGGGGAGGCGGTGGCGGAGCCGTCCGGATCTCCTGCATCGGCGACTTGGAGTTTCGGGTTCCCGCTTACGTCCCATTCCAGGTGGAGTTCTTCGTCGACGCCCTCGGCATTGAGGTGAATGTCGAAGACGTGGTTGCTCAATTTCCTTTCATCGACGCCGGTGGTGGAGATGGAGTGAAGGTGAACTCTCTGATCGTGCTGTTGCTGCAGGCTTTCATTGGAAACCCTGATGTCAGCATTCCCTTCGGAGGCGGTGGTTCCGGTGGAGCCATTGTCATCGATGCCCCCGGCATTGATATCGAACCCGCATCGGTGGCCTTTGGGCTGAGAACCTTAGGGGGCAGCTCCTTGGGAATCCTCGGTAAGGATCTGTTCACCGAAGAGGACCTGGAGTTCGCTCCGATCCTTCCTGGAGGCCGGGGCTCTGCTGGAGTGGTTCTCATCAACGGTGTCCTGCAACCGGAGGCAGACCCTGACGCCGAGCTGATGATCAGTGCCCTACTGGAGGCCATTCTGGGCATAATCTAGACCTTCAGCCCTGAAGTCTGCGCAAGGCCCGGCGGTTTCGACCCCGGGTCTTGTTTTTTGCGTTTTTTGCAAGGCTGTCAGGGGGCTTGGACTCGGGAGAGAATCTAGGACAACGTCCGCAAAATTCGTCCCTGGCCCTGGCGGCCATGCATCCTCTGTCGCGGCGTCGAAACTCAGTCAAATACGCCTAGGCTGCTCGCCTCAGTGAGAGAGAGGTTTACGATAGAGTTGCAGAGACTGCTCTCCAACACGCTGCCAACTGTAGACCTGCTCAACAGTTGGCCTTATCTCGATGAGTCTTTGCCTGGGCTCGTTTTGGGGTAACCTTCCCCGGATATGGAGATAACAGGCCAGGTTCCAGAGGTGGCAACCGAAGCTTTCACAGGGAGGAAAATCGGTGGCGCAGACTACGAGTTTTCTCAAATTGGGGTCCCGTCTGCGCAAAACCTGGAACAGACCTTCAAGCAAGCAAGCTTCTGCAATTGGCTTATAGACAACGAGAGAAGGAAGCAGCTTCAGAAAAGGTGCATAGCCTTTCGATGAAGGACGACTCTTCGCGGCCTAAGGTTTCCGTTATTGTTCCGGCTTACAACTGTGCTTCAACCGTGGTTGCTTGCCTGCGCTCCCTGCAAGAACAACGATACTCGGCCACCGAGATCCTAGTGGTCGACGACGTGTCGGAAGATGGAACATTCGAGATCATGGCGGCTTTGGCCGACAGCGACCCAAGGATTCGCCTCTTTCGAACCCCCCGGCAAAGTGGGGCGGCGGCGGCCAGGAACTTGGCTCTGCGGGCCAGTTCAGGGGAGCTTCTGGCCTTTCTAGATGCCGACATGTCCGCCCCACCCGAGTGGCTGGAAACCCTGCTGTCTCCCATCTTGAGGAATGAAGCCGATGTGGTGGGCGGACCAGACTACGTCCCCCCTCAAGCCCCGGTGGTCAGTCGCTGCATAGGCTACGCCATGGACAATCCTTTGCTCACCGGGGGCTTGCGCAGCGGGACCACTCGCCTGGTTCGATACCTGCCAGGAACCGGAAATCTGGCCTTTCGACGCCAGGTCCAAGTCCAGGTGGGTTTTTTCAACGAAGGTTTTCACGATTACGGCGAGGACAAAGAGTTTCTCTTTCGGGTGCAGAGGGCGGGTTGGCGCCTTCGGTATGTGCCCCAGGCTTGGGCTTGGCATCATCGACCTCCCGAATTGGGGGCTCATCTGCGCAAGCAGTTTCTGTCGGGACAGCGCCGGGTCGACATTTGGCGACTGTTGCCGGGGTCCTTTGAGTGGCCACACGCGGCTCCAGCCTTTGGGGTTGTCGCTTTTTTGTCCGGTCTCTTCGCTCCGTGGTGGTTGGTGGCCCCTTGGGGAAGGTTTTTTCAGGCCTTGGTCCTTGGGCTTTTGATCCTGGGCACGGTGATCGATGGCTACCTGGCCTGGAGGAAGCTCAGGTCGGTGTCCGCAGCGCTGATCGCTCCCATCGCTTCTTGGGGGATCCCCTTTGGCTATGGCGCCGGGACTCTGGTCCGCTGGGGGCAAGTGCTTTGGCAGCGCGCAAGGTCGCCTTTCGCCGGCCCAGAGTAGGGGGCTAGCCTCAGGGCCGCTCCCCTCCTCGAGGGTTGCCCCCTAGTTGTGGCTCCGGTTCCCGTCCCTCAGGCACCGAGACCTTTGTCGCCCACCCGGCCTCCACTCTCCCTCGCCTTCGGAGTGTCCTGCTCTTCTCGTTCGGGGTGAATTCGAAATGAGAAGGAGCAGGGGAACTCATGGCCCAGGACCCGAACGGCGCCTTCAACATCATGATTCTTCTCAACGCCCATAAACTGGACTACTCGATCCCTGGACGCACCCTCTTTTCAGGTGCGGATCTCACTCTCGAGAAGGGGGAAAAGGTTGGGCTGATCGGTCGCAACGGCACCGGCAAATCCACTCTTTTGAAAATCTTGACCGGAACTCTTTCGGCCGATTCAGGGCAGGTCACCTATAGGGACGAAACCGTGGTCCGTCTCCTGGACCAGTTGCCGGACTTGGAGCAGGACCGTGGGCTCCCTCTGCACCAGGTGGTGAGTCGAGGGGCTCAGCATCACCTGAAGCTCAAAGACCGCTACGAGGAGGTCTGCGAACAACTGCAGCACAGCAGCGGCGCTGAACTCTCGGCCTTGGAGTCCGAGTTGAACAGTTTGACCGACGAACTAACCATGCGCGACGCCTGGGATCTCGAAACTCGGGCTCGGATTCTGCTGACCACTCTGGGGTTCACCGACCCCGACCGCACCTACGAAAAGCTCAGTGGAGGGCAGGAAAAGCGGCTGGCTTTGGCTCGGACCCTGTTGGTGCCTCCGGACATCCTGCTGTTGGACGAGCCCACCAACCACCTGGACATCGCCACCATCACCTGGCTGGAGGACTTCTTGAAATCGGCCGATTTTGCGGTGCTGATGGTCACTCACGACCGCTATTTTCTGGAGCGAGTCTGCAGTCGCATGGTGGAGTTATCCGAGCAAAAGCTGACCAGTTACGAGGGCAACTACTCCCGCTATCTGGAACTGAAAGCCGAGCGCGAAGCCCAAAGAGCCAAAGAGCAAGACCGCTTCGACAATGTGCTTCGCCAGGAGCAAGCCTGGTTGCGTCAGGGTCCGAAAGCCCGGTCGACTAAACAGAAAGCCCGCATGCAGCGGGTTCAAGCCATGCTCGAAGGAGGCGGCCCGGGAGCGAGCGCCGAGGAGGGCATCGACAGCCAAGCCTGGGATCTCGGGACCAAGCGCCTGGGTAAAAAAGTGTTGCAGTTCCACCAGGTTGGTTGGCGCATCCTCCAAGACGTGAATTTCACTCTCAGCCCGGGCGAGCGGGTGGGCTTAGTGGGGGCCAACGGCTCCGGTAAGACCACTTTCTTGAACCTCTTGGCTGGGACGGGGCAACCGGACTCTGGTAGAGTGGAGCGCGGAGAAACGGTGCATCTAGCCCACTTCGATCAGCACACTGACCGCTTGGGCCATCTGCCCAAAGACATGCGGGTGCTCGACGCCGTCAAGGATGTGGCTCATTCGGTGCCCTTGTCCAATGGGAAGTACCTAACGGCGGCCCGACTGTGCGAGTTGTTCTTGTTCCAGGGTTCAGCTCAGGCCACCCACATCGGTAAGCTTTCAGGGGGCGAGCGCAAACGCTTGGAGCTGCTGCGGCTGTTGATCACTTGTCCCAACGTCTTCCTGGCTGACGAGCCCACCAACGACCTGGATCTCGACACTCTGAGCCGCCTGGAGTTCTTTTTGGATAGCTTTCCAGGGTGCGTCTGTATCGCAAGCCATGACCGCTTTCTGTTGCAGCGCTTGTGCGACCGCATCTTGCTGTTTCGAGACGGAGTGATCGAAGAGATTCAACCGTCGGTGCTCGATGAATCGAGCAGCAAGATCTTCAATCTCTTATTGGCCGAAACCGTGGACCGTTCCCGGGCCCCAGCCGAAGCTTCCGTTGAGTCTGCCTTGAGCGCATCTGCAGAGGCCTCGATGCCGGCCGGACGAGGTCGCAAGATGAGCTATAAAGAGAAGACCGAGCTGCAGTCCCTGGAGAAGCGAATCCCTAAATTGGAGGTGGGCTTGGCTCGCCTTGAAGAGGAGATGGCTGCCAACGCAGACCGCTACAACGAATTGCGCCGTTTGACTGAGGAGCGGGACCTACTCCAAGCCGACTTGGACAAGGCGGTGGAACGCTGGGCCGAACTCGAAGAGATTCGAGAGCGTGCCGGGGGGTAAAGCAGAGAGCCTTTCGGTCGCTCTGGGTCTAAGAGGTCTTGCTACACTCGTCTGGAGATTTCCTGATTATGCGGTATAATTAGGATAAGTCTCAAAGTCCCGATGGGAGCTTAGAATCCCTTATAGAAGTCGGGGGGGACCAATCGGCGGGGTGGCAGGGTGGGCGCTTGGGATGCCCCGTTTCTCATCGCAAGATGCAAGGACGTTTCATCAATCACCCGTCACCCGTCACCCGTCACCCGTCACCCGCAAGCGGGTCCCCGGGTCCCCGGCTACACTTGCCCATTTTCACCTTATGCAAGCGATATTTTCTGAAATACAACTCGGTGTTAGGCGAAAAATCTCACTCGCAGAGTGCAAAAATGTTCTTCGCGCAGCTTGAAACGTTGATTAGTTCATCAGCCTCATAGGGTCTCGGCTGTCGAGGCCCCCCTTTCCGGGGTTGGGTCGGGGTCAAATCCGGTCGGTCGATCGTTTCGGCAGGATTACCTGTGGTGGCACCAAAGGGCGAAAGGTTCTTATGAGAATTCTTCAACGTCGTGGGGGCATTCTTGTGTTACTATATCTCGTTTGCGGGCTTCTCGCTGCACCGACCTGGGCAGAGTTTGAGTTTCGTGAGCTTGAATGCCTCCCTCTTTCGGAATCTCTCGGGCCTGCAGGTTCCTTCCTGGACGACCTTCGAAAGAGCGAGAGCCAGACTTTCGTTCTCGACGGAAGCAAGCACTTTTTGCCTCGGGGACTGGAAGACGTTTCACCTCCTCTGACTTTGGCGGGGGAAAGACTCGAACCCGATTTGGAGCCTGAAATCAAGCCAGGGCTTGAGCACGAAGCAGAACCTGAGACCGAGCCTGAGCCTGAGCGCGATTCCGTATTTGAGTCCGAAGCAGATCTCTTTCTAGACTTTGAAGACTTTGATTTCCCTGACGATGAAGATCAGACCTATCCCTACTTGGAGCAATGGGGTCACTTTCAGATACAGTTCGATGACTCTCGTTTAGGGGCGCGAACCTCGGCCGTGCCGGCCCGGAGCGGACTGGCTCCTTATCCAGCCATCGACAACCTCTATTTTCGACGTTTTAGACCAACCTTGCGTTATCATCTGAATCCCGATCTCTTTATGGAGTTCAAGACCAACATAGAGCCCGAGATTCAGCGATTCTTCATTATGGATTTGATGATGGGTTTTCGAGTGGCCGACAACGCCACACTGCTGGTGGGTCGGCAGAAGACTCCCTTCGGATTTGAGGGCTATCAGTCATCTCGTTTCATTCATACCGCCGAGCGCAGCGAAGTAACATTCTATATCTATCCCGAACGCGACATAGGGGTGTCAGTGATGCAAGAGTCCGACGGAACCGAGTTTCACGTTGGCTTGTTCCTTGGTCAGCCTCGGAGCACCGGCGACACCACCGGTCGGGCGGACCTGATCGGGCGGGTCAGTCTTCCGGTGAACGACAATCTTCGGGTGGGGTTGTCGGGGCATATGGGAGCTTATCGCCCTTCGGCCTTGGGCGAAACGCTCCCGGTGAGACGTGTGGGGGTGGAGGCTCAATACGAGAACGGGCCATGGAAGTTGGAGTCTGAGGTTATGGCTAGTCGAGGATTCAACCAGGCTTCCCAGGAGGACACCCCAGCCTTTGGTTACTATGTCACCGCAGTGAGGCGACTCAACGAGGATTTCGATTTGGTGCTCAGCTATGATCAATTCAATCCCGACCTCGACACCACCGACTTCACCTTTCCCAATAATCGATTCAACGCTCGAGCTAGGGCTATCCTGGGTTTGAACTACTACATCAGTCGAGACCCGGCTCACCGCGTCCTACTCAATTACGAGTTCAAGCAGACTCTCGAAGGCCCAAAATTAGACCGATCTGGAGTCCGCTTACGCTATCAGTTTGCCTGGTAAATTGGACCAAAGAGTAGGCGGATTCGGTTCCTGCTCCCTTGGGGAAATTTTAACAAGCCTCGGACACCTCTCTTCGTAATTTGTGGTCAAATATGTTATGATGTTTCGGATATGTGTCAGTGTGACAAGGACTCTAAAAAGATGCTGAGCAGAAAGAAGAGATTCAGAGCCCTGTTCTTTTTGCTTGCCGTAGCCCTCCTGTCGACGCTGGTCATGGCCCACCCCGAAAGCGGGATTTTGCAGCAGTCTGGGGCTCAGATACGCTTTGAGTCCAAGGTGGCGCAGCAGCGCCCGGCTCGCCCGTTGGAACCGAGTCTAGAGACTCTGGCCGGCAATTGGGAAGTCAATTTTAATCACGCTCGAGGGCGCTTGCGAGTGAGCAGCGATGGTGAGGGTTGGCAGGCTCGACTTTTCCTCAATCGCACCGAGCGTTGGGAAAACATCCGAGACCTCGATTTCGACCCGGTCACAGGTCGAGTTTCGTTCTTTCGTCCCGAGGCCAATCAACGATTTCAGGGGGTCTTTCGTGGAGATCGCATGGCCGGAACCTTCCAAGACGACCTGAAGTGGACCGCTCAACGTCGCAAGTAAGAGGTGAGGCGGGGCGGTTGGTACCCTTGCGGACCGAATACGGAGTGCTCACTGAGGGGGCGGCGCCTCCCGTCCCAGCAGAACTTGGCAGTTCTACGCCTAGACTCAGATTCCGCACTTCTCAAAATAGTTGCCAAAACCAGGACTATATGAAGCAAACAGTACCCGGAATTTTTCCTGAACTGTCGAAGTGTGCTTGACAAGGAATGAAAACAGGCCAGATTAAGCATCTTGCAAGAGAAGTGCGGAACGTAAGCCTAGAGGAAAAGGCTGAAATTCCAGGCCCTCTGACTTAATTGGACTTGATATCCGAAGCCAACACTGTCAGACAATACTTGGACAGGTAGCGCGAAGAGCACAGATAAGCCACAAACAAGCAACCGAAGACCAGTCCAGGATCCGGAAGGTCGAAGTTGTGATGGAAGTACCAGGCCAGGAGCAAGGGGCTGATGGTAGCTTGGGCGCGCCACAGAAACTCCAAGGTAAGTTTCTTACGGGCAAAGACCATGGCACCGGCCAAGGCGATCGATTGAGCAGGATAGGCGATTGCCGCAAAAGCTAGGAAGAAGCTGAATGGAGTTAAAACTCCCAGCACCACGCTGCAGAGCGGGTCGAGGAACCAACCGAAGGACAACGCCAAGAGGAGAAAGGGCAAACCAAGCACGCGGAAGGTCTGACGTCCAACCCAAACGCTGACGCTATCTATGATCTCTCCAGCTTTGATGTCTGGATTGAGACAAGCCTTGGAGCGTTGAGGATCGAGCAAGGTCAGTAGGAGCCTGCAGGCTCGAAAGATGATGGCCAGAGGAGCGAAATAGATCAAACCAAGAATCGGTAGGGCGACCAAGGCTATCACGCCGGTGATCATCTGCTGGTCCATGGTCAGGGAGCCTTTGCTGAAAACCTCCTCTGCCACGAGTAATAGAAAGAGCAGTAGAGACATCGAGTAACAGCCCAAAAGATAGAGACGGGGACTCCAGGCTTTGGAATCCATAAAACGAAGGTGGTCTTGAGACCGAGGCAGCAGTTCGGCCAAGCCAGTGCGAATTCTCAGCATAGAACGAGTATATAGAGGTTCGACTTGGAGCAAAAGCAATTTACAAGAGATTTACATCCGCCAGGCTCGTTGCCCTATCCCGTTCTCGTTCCGTGGGCTGGAGCGTAGGTCCACCCTAAAGCCAACTCGGGGAGGGCTTGAGGACCATTGAACTTCAGGCCGAATATTGACAATCTGTCTGCTCTCATCGCCTCCTTCCCCGTGCCGTCCGACTAGTGCTCTTCGCTCTAACGAATTTGGGAGATTCAAGGTTCTGCAGACCCTTGGAGTCGCAAGGGTCTGTTTGCGATTTGCCAACGCCTTGAGCTGACAGGACCGAAGGTCGTATCGGAGAATCCCTTGGAATTCGCGCCTAGGATCTTCACGCTAGGCGCCCTGGAGGTCGCTGTGAAACGATTGTACATGTTATTAATTCTGGTTTTGATGACTGCGGCGGCTTGGTCGCAGCCCGCCCCCGATGTGGTGATCTTGCCGTTGGAGATGCCTGGGCACTATGACCACAAAGCCTCGGATCAGTTGACCAAAACGTTCGAAGAGCAATTGCACGCTCTGGCTCCGAACGTTCATCTTCAGCTCGGTCGCGGAGCCGATCTCACTGCCTATCAGTATGTCACCGGCAGCGAGCAGCCCCCCAGTCTTGACGTTGCCAAGAAGATTGCTAGGGCCTATGAAGCAAGTCATGTCTGTTGGATCTCCATCCGCTTTCAGCCCGATTACCAGGCTGACACCGGGAATCTGGCCTTGGCTGGGGCTGCAAGACTTTGGGTTTACGACGCCCAGCAGAGCAGACTGGTCATGGACCAAGCCTTGTCTTTGGTGAGGGTTGGTCAAGTGACCGACATAAACAACGAACAGGCCAGTCGAGCGGAGGCCTTGCAGTTGGCCCAAGGTTGCGTCAAGGACTTGGCTGGGAAATTAGTGAGCATCGCTCGGCAGAACAGAGCCATGGCCTCGCAGCCTAGTTCAGCACCCGATTGGCAAGTGGAGCAAGCCGCCCAAGCTTCGCATCAGGCTCAGGTAACCAACAGTCGGAATTACAGAGCCATGGTTTCGGCGACTAAGGAATACCAGCGAGCCGCCCAGAATCAAAATCTGGCCGACCTCACCATCAGCCAAGCGTCTATGAACAGCGCTTGGATCGCTTTGAACAAGGATGAGAGGGCTGCTTTCAAGGAGGCTTATCCTTACGCCGTGCAGATGTTGGAGGCCACGCCTGCGTACTACTATGGTGGGGGTTACTGGCCCTATCGCTATTAGAAGATAGACTCGAGGAGTCAGCATTTGGGCGATGAAACTCTAGACTACGGGGATGCGGCTGGAGGTTTGACTTCGTCGACTTGCGTTCCCTGAAGCCAAGATGCCTATTGTTCGACTTCGCGAGGTTCGTCTGGGTGCCAATTGAAACTCGGCGGAAAGAACTTGGGAGAGGCTTCACAAGAAGGCTGAACGATTGGGTCCATGGCTTCTAAAGCTCAAGTTGATCAACCCTCAGGTCTGCGCTCGCCAATCTCTCCTCGCCGAAAGCAGTCTTTGGGGTCGTAGATTCAAGAATCCACTCTCGGAGGGAGAACGACTGCTTCGCTCAGCTTGAACCGCTGAAGGTCGACAGACTCTACTCATGACCCAGGCTGTTAGGAAAAAGGTGTTCCGGCTGGGTCAAGTTCCACAGAGGGGCCATTTCGGTTACACTCTGTTGAATGGCGAATAAGTCGACCAGCACTCGTCGTATTTGTCTTTCATGGGTGAGCAGACCGAATCCCACACCCAGAAGCAATCCCCCCACAGTGCCAAATCCTGGTGAGATCACCGAACCAAAGAGGGCCCCGGCCACAGCCGACCCGATGCGGATTTTGCTGACGGATTTCGTGCCGCTCGCAGGGAACTCAAGATCGCGCACTGCCAGGCTTGAAAGCTCTTGTTGAGCCAATTGAGCCCACCGGATTCGAAGATGACGTCTGGCGGGGCTGTCGCTGAAATTCAATCCCGTGATGTCTGCTTGGGCATCACCGGGCATGGGGGCAAACCCCAGGAGCTTCAACTGGGAGGCGGGCAGGTCTAGCTTCTCTTGCTCTACCACCACATTGTCCTTGAGCCAGCAGAGTTCAGAGGGTTCTGGCTGGCTGCTCCAGCCGATGGTCAGGAGGCAGTCGAAGCGTTCTCCGTCTCCTGGCTGAGAGTCATTAGGAAACCAGTGGAGAAAACGCGGCCTAGAGAGCCTTTGTAGATTGACGGGCCAGCGAATCTCGGCCTCTTTAACTTGGGAGATGTGGGACCGAACTCCCGCCATGCTGACGAGTATTCTCCTGGAGTTGATTCCCAGGCTGGGAAGGGGAGGAGTTGGTTCAAAGGGATAGCGAGGATCGTCGTTGATCTCCAGGTGGGTTTTGCTCAAATGAAGAGCGGAGAATAGCAATCGAGATTCCAATTGGTAGGCGAAAAGGTCTTTGCTTTGTCGATGGAAGCTCAGTCTCTGGCTTGGTCCCGTTGAGGTTTGCCTGGAGACCTGAGCCTTACTTATCTTTTCTCGGGTGATGGAAAGAGCCCACGGAGGCCCCGGCTGGAAGTGCTCCAGGACCGCGTCTCCCTCTTGGCGCAACCATTCCCAGAGAGCCAGGATCAGGGCTTTATGGGTTGGGTCATTCGGCAATCCTCCGCTTTCGAGGTTGGTCTGCAGTGTGGATTCGAGGAGTCCAAGGCAACCATAGAGGTTCACAGTCAGACCATCCTCCCCGTGAAAGCACTGCACTTTTTCAGTTTGCATCGAACTTATAGCCTGGAAGAGCTTCAAGACCCACTGCTGCGGCTCAGGAAGCACCGCCCCGTCTTGGCGGAGATAGCTCAATCGAGGATTGAGAGTGAAAACTCCGTCAGAATCTAAAGCGCCTTCAGTGATCTGCTTCTCGATAAAGCGGTCCATGAGAGCTTTCATTTTATGCTACTTGCGGTTCGTCCGGCAAGGCCAACGTTCTGCCCGGAGGTGGGCTAGGCGGCGTCGCACGTTGGGGGGCGGGGTCGAGGGGTGGCTCGCGAGGGGCCCCGTGGGCGCTAAGCCACGCTTTTTCGGATCCTAAGCCAACCTGGGGGCGCGTTAGAGGTGGGCGGGGGGCCGGCCCGCTATGGGGCCGGCGGGGGGGTGGAGAGGGACGTAAACACATCAGGAGA
>JBJHCR010000127.1:7181-15984 GCA_050486105.1 Vulcanimicrobiota bacterium | reverse complement strand
ATCTGGGCCAGGGGAAAGACAAACAATTCTTTCTTGGCGAAAAACGCCAGACGGCGGGGCAGGATCAGGGGGGCCAGCACAAAGGGGTCCTGGTAGCTGGTGTGGGTGGGGGCAAAGATGACCCGGCCTTCGGCGGGGATGTGCTCCCGGCCGGAGACCCGCAGGCCCCGCAGCCCGCGGTAATAGACGGTGAGAATCAGACAGATGAGACGGTAAAGAAAAACCATGGGATGTCCTCCTGGTTGGGTTAGTCGTTTTCATACAGTTCATTATAGCGAATCTTCCCCGGCAGGGGGAGAAAAAGGAGGAAAAGATGGGGAAAACACAGGCAGTCCGGGTGGTCCTGGGCCAGTGCCTGCAGGTGAAGCCGCAGGAGACGCTGGTGATTGTGGTGGATGAAACCACCCGGGATCTGGGGACGATCTTTCACCGGGAAGGCGTGCGGATGGGGGAGCGGGGGGTCGGGGGGTTAAGCCACTCTGGGGGTGGCTTAGGATCCGGAAAAAAAGCGGCTTAGCTGGGGGTCGGGGGCTTAAGCCACACTGGGGGTGGCTTAGGATCCGGAAAAAGGGCGGCTTAGCTGCGGGGGCGGCGGGCTGGACCCGGGCTCCTAGTGCTCCAAGAGCTTGGGCAACTCCGACTTAAGAGCCTCCAGGGTAGAGAGTTCACGTCTGGTCTGGCTGACAACGAGGGCCCCTTGGAAGGCGGCAAACACCCAGGGAGCCAGGGTTTGCGAGCGTTCTGGGGGGAGCGAGCGACCAAGGTGCTCTCGGATCAAGTCTTGCACCTCGCTGTAGGCGGCCGCACAGGCCTGTCTCAGTTCCTCGTTTTCGTGACTGCTCTCTAGTCCACTAATAGAAAATGGGCAACCGTAGAGATAGTTGGTGGCTTGAAGTTGAGCTATGGCCTCATCGACCAAGGCCACTACGGCCGAAACTCCATCCGGAGCCTGCTGCATGCGCTCACGAAAATGAGCGATGAGTCGAGTCCTAGACCAGTCGATAGACTCTTTGCTGAGCTGATCCTTACCCCCGGGAAAGTAGTAATACAGCGAGCCTCTGGGGGCACCGCTCAATTGGACAACTTCAGACAGAGCCATAGCGTGATACCCCTTCTTATGAAGAAGTCGAGCTGCTGTCTGAATCATTTTTTGCCGACCTTCGACCAAGGCTTACCCTTCGTGGAGTCCTGGCCAAGCATATCAGAAAAGAACCAATGACAGCAACCGAGGGAGGCAGAAGGAAATCCGAAAGCATCTCACAAGGCTCGCTCTTGGGGTTGCTCGAACGTCAAGGGCCAAGTGCTCAAGGAACCGTCACGATCACCTCGGGTGTGGAACTGGTAGAGATCGCTGGTCTTATGAGAGTCAAAGTGCCGTCGACAGAGTCCACCTCGAACTCGGCAATGAGGGCGGTCGGCCCTCCGGCGGTCAGGTAGAGAAACTGTCCACTGGAGTCCGCCGCCACTCCGCGTGCAGCCTGGTTGATCGTGTCGCTATCACCCACAAAACTCAGCGAACCGTTGGCTTGTACCTCATAGATCGACAGACTTGCGTCCGTCCCTAAAGCCGACTTGGCCACGTAGAGATGGCTTCCACTGGGAGACAAGGCCGAAAGCGAACGAATAAACCCGGCAGACCCCAGCGACCCGAGATGCGTCAATTGTCCATCCGTCTCGATTCGATAAGCGCTGACGTGCTCAGTGGCCGCGTTGTTGAAGTGGGCATTGACAATGTAGAGGAAGTTGCCATTGGGATGGATCTTGACTGATGTCGGCCCTAAACCAACTCCGTCAACAGTGTTTGCTCCTAGAGAAGTCAGAGTTCCGTCGGACTCGATCTGAAACCGGGAAATGGCTCCGGATGTAGCCGCCGTCGGAGAACCGGTAGCGAAGAGAAAGCGTCCGCCGGGGTCGATGGCCAAAGAGGTAGCTCGGTCGATGGAAGTCGCCGTCTGGATTGGAGTCGAGGCGGCCACCCCGCTTTCATCTATGGGATAAACGAAGACCGAGCCGGGAGTGTTCGCTGCACCCCCCCCGACGTAGAGGAATCGACCGTTTGGGTGAATCGCCAAGGACTGGAGTTGACCTTCCCCGGTGGTCACGTTTGGGGGCGATAAGAGCAGCAATTGTCCGTCATTTTGAACCTCGAGCATGTGAACCCGACCCTGACCTCCGGGGCTATCTCCCACATAGAGATATTGGCTTGAGGGATGCACCGCAGCCGAGTTCGGCGGATTCCCAACGGCAATGGTCAAGGGGTCGAGTTCATTGAGCGTGCCGTCAACGTCGCCAGAGTACATGGAGACCTGAAAGGCTCCTCGATTGGTTACGTACACAAAGCTACCCGCTCGAATTCTAAGCTGGGCCTCGGCATCATCGACTCCTTGAAGACTGGCTCGAATGGTCACCTCATCTCCGTCTGAACCGGTCACTGTCGCCAAGCCCTGATACTGGGTCCCGAAGTTGACATTGGAAATGGTGGCGACGTTGGGGTCATCAGCGCTCCAATGGACGGCGCTGGTCAAATCGAGTTCGGTTCCATCGTCCAGCGTACCCAAAGCCCGATACTCCCTGGTTGCTCCTGGAGCGCTCACCGCATTGGCAGGCACGATCACCAGGTCCCTCAAGCCTCCCGAAGGAGCAACGTTGAGTAGGGAAAGGTCGTTCTGCCCCCCAAAACTGGCCGAAATCGTGGTCTGGCCAACACCGACCGCCGTGGCCAAGCCGGTGGTGTTGATGGTGGCCACATCCTCGTCGCTGGATTCCCAATTTGCCACTGAGGTGAGATTTTGCTGGGTCCCGTTGCTGAACACTCCGACGGCCTGAAATTGCAGAGCAAAGCCATTCGGTAGGTCGGGATTCAAAGGAAGGACCGACAGTTGCTCGATCACCGCATCTTCGATCTCGAGTGAAGTCTCGTCTTGGACTGGACCCAGGGTGGCCGAAATGGTGACCGACCCTGTCGAGAGTCCGAGAGCTCGACCCAACTCGTCGATTTCTACGGTCAGGTCCTCGCTGCTGGACCAAGTCACCAAGCTCGTCAAGTTTAAGATGGAATCATCGGCGAACGTTCCCGTTGCCGTGAACTGAACCGGCACCCCCACCGGCACGACTTGGTTGGCGGGAGTGACCTCGAGCCCCACGAGCTCGGAGGTAACGTCGAAAAAATGGGGATTGTTCAGGATGGTCGTTTGATTGGCTAGGATCTGCACCTGATGCTGGCCGATACCCCGCAACTGGCCCGAGGCCAGATACTCGATGAGAACCACCCTTACCGAGATGGGTAGGGGCTCAAAGAGCACCGAGGTGCTCTTTGGCCTGGTCTGGGCGCCGAATCTCACCTGAAAATCTTGATCGTAGCCGGTGACCCTTAGGTGAGTGATGGAGTCGGGAACGGCCCTCAACAGAACCTGGTTAACCTGGAGTCTCCCGGTGGCCTCAGGGTCTGGAGGCGGTGGGCTTGGTGAAGGGGTGGGTGTGGGGCTCGGAGAGGGACTCGGCGATGAGGTCGGTGAGGGAGACGGGTCTGGTGTGGGTGTCGGCGTCGGCGTTGGATCCGGCGCTGGCACAGAAACACCAACCCCACCGGGGTCTGCCACAAAAATCAGTTTATCTTTCCCGCAACCCGTGGCACAAAATGCGCACAAGATCACCAGGCTCAGGGCCACCCAAATCCGGTAAAGTTTCACACCTGCATTGTCTGTCATGGCCATTCATCCCTCAAAAAATCTGGCCCCACGGACTATGTATGATGGCCGACATAATTGTTAGCCAGGTTCCTCTGGGGATCCTGCTAGATGGAAAAACTCGACAGCCGACACCAGGGTCCAACTGGACTTCGACATTGCACTGCCTGCTGTTCCATCCACAGCCCGCAGGTCAAAAAATGACCTTTTGTGTCTGCCACCCGTCTTCGACGGGTCCCCGCTCCGTGCAAATCCCTCCCCTGGAAAAACGGAAGTCTCGACTCCAAGAGGCTCCAAGAGGGAGCGGCTTGCCTTCACCAGCCCAGCCATATCGCTGCAAGGTATCTCGAGGAAAGCAAAAGTCTTTCGACCAGGAATATTTCCTTGGGGAGACAAATATCCTAGGACCTTTCTCCTGGAGTCCGTTATGCCGATGTCTCGCTCGTTTCTAGCCCCTTTCACCCTGCTGTTGGTCCTTTGTCTGGTGGGCTGTGGGAGTTCCGGGGGAGACTTTGTTTTTGCGCCCTCCAGTGAAGGCCCAGGCTCTACCGCCACCGTGGAGCTTCGAAGTGTGCTGGCCCAGACGGTGGTCCCCACGGAAGTTGAGAGTTTGCGGGCCAAGGGGTTTGACTCCCAGCAGGTGCTGCGCTACGGGCCGGTGACCCAGGATAAGGCCGCAGTGGTTCAGTGGACCCAGGTGCCGGTGGAAGTCACCGATTTCGTCATCGAATACTTGGATGCCGAAGAGCAGATCCTAGGCCTCGCTCAGGTGGCCGTGCAGCTTTTCCCTAATGAAACTTTGGTGGTGGAGAATCCCACCATTTTGGGGGTCTCCGCTTCCCTGCAGCAGCTCTCTGTCACTCCTGCTTCGCGCAGCATTGCTCTAGGCACAAGTACCCAATTTGCCGCCCTAGGCACCTTCTCCGACGGTACCTCTGCGGATCTCACCTTGGTGGCCAGTTGGAGTTCCAGCGACCCCCAGGTGGCAAGCGTGAGCCAGGGCACAGCCCAAGGCTTGGCCGAGGGGGATTCCACCCTCACCGCCGGCTTTGCCGGACTCTCGGCACAGGCCAATCTGCAGATCACCGATGCCGTGGCCACCTCGGTGCGGGTGGAGTCTGGGGCCAAAGACGGCTCGACCTTGGTTGGTCTTGAGCAAACCCTAAACCTCAAGGCCCTAGCCACTTTTTCCGACGGCAGCGAACAAGAGGTCACCGATAACGCCGTTTGGAGTTCGGAGCATCCCAATCTAGCCACGGTGAACGCCGGGGTGGTCACCGGACATAGCCCCGGTCAAGCCTTCATTGAGGCGGCCTTCGGAGGTCAATCCGGCAAGCTGCAGGTCACGGTGCAGATGGTACCCTTGCCGGACCTAGTGTTGTCTGGAGCCACTTTCACCTTCGACACCGACAGCGGAGTACTCACCCCTCAAATCGGCAACAATCCCACCCCACCCGGATGGAACGGCGACGAAGGGCGCCTGGTTCTGCGCTCCTTCACCCTCGAAAACGGAGCCACCCTCAACCTCACCGGTTCTGAACCCTTCAAGGTCAAGGCCGAGAGCAGCATAACGATTTCCGGGGTCATGGCGTTTGACGGAGCGCCTGGAGAGGATGGCGAGGACAGCACCACTGGCGGAACCGGGGACAACGGCACTAACGGAAACCCCGGTGGCGACATCAACCTCTTCTCCTCCGGCGACCTCACCGTCACCGGCACCATCAGCGCCACCGGAGGCCACGGGGGCCATGGGGGGGCATACAACGTCTCAGGGCACAACTTCGACACCGTAACCGGCGGTGCCGGAGGGCGAGGTGGAGACTCCGGGGAGATCATCCTCACCGCCGGGGACAATCTCACCGTCGACCAGGATGCGCTGACCAGGAACGGCGGTGACGGAGGGAACGGTGGGGGTGTTACTATCCAAGGGATCAACAGCGACACCGCCACCGCCACCGGCGGAGCTGGGGGGAACGGTGGGAACGGGACTTCCGGCGGCGATGGGGGGAACGGCGGAAATGTTACTATAGAGGTGATCAACTTCGGCCCCGCCACCGGCGGGGCCGGGGGGAACGGTGGGGACGGGACTTCAGGCGGAGCCGGCGGCGATGGGGGGAATGGTGGGGATGTTACTGTCAACGGAACCAATGGCGAAACAGCCACCACCGGAGGAGCTGGAGGCGATGGTGGGAACGGGACTTCCGACGGAGCCGGCGGCGATGGGGGGAGCGGAGGGGACGTTCACATCGGTAATCACAACGGCGGATCCGCCACCGGCGGGGTTGGAGGGAACGGAGGAGACGGAACTTCAGGCGGAGCCGGCGGCAATGGTGGGAATGTTACAGTTCACGCAGACAACTTTGACACCGCCACCGCTACTGGTGGGGCTGGGGGGAACGGTGGTGCCCTGAACGGGACCGGTGGGAACGGTGGAAATGTTACTATCCAAGGGAACAACGGCGGCACCGCTACCGGTGGGAGCGGGGGCCACGGTGGGGACGGAGGGGAAGGGGGAGACGGAGGCACTCAGGGTGGTGACGGGGGTCGAGGTGGGAATGTTGACATCGGGTTTGACAACTATTTCGGCGCCAACGCCACGGGCGGGGCTGGGGGGAACGGTGGAGACGGAGGCACTCAGGGCGGCGATGGCGGGAACGGTGGGGATGTTGACATCGGAGAACTCAACGTCGGCGCCGCCACCGGTGGGAGCGGTGGGAGCGGGGGGAACGGTGGGGACGGAACTTCAGGCGGAACTGGCGGCGATGGCGGGAACGGTGGAAACGTGGTCGTCGGTTTGGGCACCCCAGGCACCGGAGGAACAGGCGGCAACGGTGGTAACCCTAACGGAGCCAATGGCAGTGACGGGTCACCTTAACTCCCCGCCCCCGCACCGTCTGCAAGACCCTCGCCAAGGGGGGCGGCAGCAGGTCCTCGACCTTCACCTGGGAAAAACAGACTACGGAAATGGGTGTGCACGACCGGCTCTTCAAAGAACTTCTCAGGCAATTCATCTATGAGTTTATCGAACTCTTCCTCCCGGAGGTTCAAGACGGCTTGGAGCCTGGCTCACTGCATTTCCTCGATAAGGAGATGCACACCGAACTGGGCCTTGGCGTAAAACGTGAAGCAGATCTTCTCGCCAAGGGTCGGGTACGTGGCCAGGAAGCCTTCTTTCTCCTTCATCTCGAGCACGAAGCTCAATCCCGGACCAACGTACCTCGGCGCATGTTCCGTTACTTTTCGATACTCTATGAGAGGTACGAAGATCTGCCCATATACCCCGTAGCCCTGCTTTCCTATCCCTCACCCCGCAAAGAGGCGTCAAACTCCTATGAAGTCGAATGTCTGGGCAAGAAGATTCTTATCTTCAGCTATCGAGTGATCCAGCTTAATCGCCTGGATTGGCGCGATTTTGCCACTCGCTCCAATCCTGTAGCGGCCGCCTTGATGAGTCGGATGAAGATTTCGGCCAAAGACCGCGCCAAGGCCAAGATAGCCTGCCTCCGACTGCTGGCTAATCTTCAGCTCAAACCGGCGCAAAAAAGGTTTCTTTCAGCCTTCGTTGACCAATATCTGTTGCTCAACCCCAAGGAAAGGATTGAGTTCTCCACGGAACTTGATAAAATCGAAGAGAAGGAGCGTAAAACTGTGATTGAGTTAACCACAAGCTGGAAGGAAGAGGGTCGAGAAGAGGGCCTAGAACAAGGCCTAGAACAAGGCCGTCGAGACAGCATACACGACAACCTTGAGGTCCGCTTCGGCTCGGTCCCGGACTCTCTCAAGGCCAAACTCCAAGAGATCACCAGCCTGGAGAAGCTCCGGCAGCTCACCCGCTTAGCCATCACTGCAGATTCCCTGGAGCAGTTCACCAAAGGTCTGGAATAGGGGAAACAGCATGGCCCAACTGACCAGCAAACTCGATAACTCACAAGACATTCCCTACTTTCTCTGGAGCGAGGACACCACCGTCGAGGAGTTCAGAGCTATACTCGCCTCGGAAGACAAGCCCGAGCGGATTCTCTATATCGCACGCCTTTTGCGTGAAGCAAGGATTTCTGATGTTTGGAGTTTTCTCACTCCTCAACAAGTCGCTGATGTCTTCCAGGAAGCAGCACCCCATCTAGGGCGAAAGAGAGATTTCTGGAGGTATCTCCTGAGCGTCTGGAAGAAGAATGGCGCCGTTCACTAACTTAAGCTCCCTTCAAAGAGACTTCCTAGCCACATTTTTCGAAGTGACCGATCAGTTTTTTCTGACCGGTGGCGCTGCTCTGGTGGGAGTGCACGGCCTGCCACGAAGTACGAAAGACCTCGACCTCTTCACCCTGCACCCCGAGGGCTTCCGAATGGTTAACGAGTTCGCCAACGCTGCAGCCGAGAAGGTGGGGGCGGAACTGCAAGCCTTGCAGACCTTTACCACCTTCCGACGATATCTACTGAGGAGGGGCGATGAAGCGATCGAGGTAGATTTTGTTCACGAAATGGCACCTCAGGTTACTGAGCAAAAAGTTCGCCAGGGCCGTTATGTCTTCGATCCCCTGGAGGAGATTTTTGCCAACAAGATTTGCACCCTCGTGGGTCGAAGCGAAGTCCGTGACCTCTGGGACGTTTACCACTTGATAAGGCGTGGTCAAGATCTGCTTGAGGGGGTTAGACACGCCAATATGAAGGATGGTGGAGTCGACCTGGAAAGTCTTCTGTTTGTGCTCTCTTCTCTGAATTGGGCGGCCCTTAGGAAGGCGGCCGAAAGGGCAGGATATGACGATTGGTACACCGTTGAGCACTTTTACTCCATCTTGAGGGAAGATCTGGCGATGCGAATCCTGCCTCCGAATTCTTGATGCTCCAATAGTGCTGCGGACAAACGCACTCCCCTCCCCACCTCTGCCTCCTCTACCCCAGGAAAAGCGGAAGTCTCGACTCCAAGAGTGAGCGGGAGCCCCTCGTTGAGGGGGAGGTTTTCACGGATGGGTAACCCTCGCGCGGGTAGCAGGTCTTCGACCCTCTTCGGCTGCTTTAAAGCTTTGACCAAAGGAATCTTCTGTAGCATCATGGGTCTATGAGACTCGCCACCCCGAAACGCTGGTCCAGAGCCGACTGTTATCTCCAAGTGCATCGGA
>JBJHCR010000127.1:0-7171 GCA_050486105.1 Vulcanimicrobiota bacterium | reverse complement strand
GCCCAGGACCGGGAAATGGAACCTTAATCCACCGCCCCATTAGATTTAAACAAGAAAAAACCGTGGTTGTCCGCTTTCGTGAGATATCACCAGCACGCCCCCGTGGGGTCCGAGAGAGGACTCATTCTTCTTGTATTTCGTGGCGAAACAAGGGCTCCAGCCGCCCTGCTCGAATCTAGAGTTGAGCAACAGGGCATACTCGATAGGTCCTCAAGGCCAACCTAATTAGGCCACAAGAAGTAAGTGGGGAGAAATTGAGCCATTTATCAAACCTGAAATTGGGGAGCCTATGTCTCGCCGTTCTGGTGGGCATGGCCCTTTTCAAGATTCCCTCTCGACACTTGAGCTTCGGGAGCACCGCTCTTTATTCCGAGCATCAGATTTTGCCAAGGCGAAGCTTGCTCTTTGAGAAAAACATTGGACAAACCCAAGAGCGTTTCGACTTTCTAGCCAGGAGTGCCAACTACACGTCAAGACTCGATTGCCAGGGTGTCGAATTCGCTTTTGCAGCTACCCACACGACTCCCCTACTCACGGTTCCGTCTGAAGTTCGCATGAGTTTGAGAAACTCGAACCCTTCCTCCCCTGCCGAACCCTTGGACCCAAGGAAGACCGTGGTCAACTACATTCTCGGCACGGATCCCGAGATGTGGAAGTTTGGAGTGCGCACCTTCGGCAAGGTCCGCTATGCAAACGTCTATCCAGGCATCGACTTGGAATACTATGGTGACGACTCTGGCTTGGAGTACGACTTCGTGGTTGCTCCCGGTGCCGATCCTAGTCTGATTCACTTGGATTTTGTAGGCGTCGAAACGCTGACTACAGATGAGAGTGGCCGCCTTTTACTCAACTTGGGCGATACCTCTGCGATCTTCCTGCCTCCGGTAGTCTACCAAGAGCTCAACGGCAAGAAGGTCCCAATCGAGGGTGCCTATCGACTTGCAGGAAACAGCGTGAGCTTCACTCTTGGAGAATATGATCAAAGCCGAACCCTGGTCATCGACCCCATTTTGGTCTACGGCACCTACCTCGGCGGCAGTGGAGACGACTACGGCCGAGCGCTCGCTCTCGACTCCGACGGCTCGGTTTATGTGACCGGAGAATCCTACTCGAACGATTTTTCCGATTCAAGTTGGCCGGGCGAGGCCCCGAATGTCTTTGTCCTAAAATTAGATCCCGAAGGCACCGACGTGCTCTATGAAACGTATCTCGGCGGAGACGGAATCGAGCTCGCCCAGGGGATTGCCGTCGATGCGACAAGCTCTGCCTATATTACCGGACGAACAGGATCCACCAACTTCCCCACTACCGAGCACGCCTTTCAAACCGCACCCCAGGGAGGCACGGAAGTTTTCGTGGTCAAACTCGACCCGACAGGAGCCTTAAGCTTCAGCACCCTGCTTGGCGGCTCCGGCAACGATGAGGCTCAGGCCATCGCCGTGGACGCTACAGGAAACACCTACCTCACCGGGAGTACCAATTCAAATAACTTTCCTAGCACCGGCGGACCGAGCTATTCAGGCGCCACAGATGCATTCGTCGCTAAGCTGTCCCCGGACGGGACGAACTTGGTCTATGGCACCTATCTCGGTGGCGACAGCCTCGATCAAGGCTTTGCTCTAGAGTTGGACTCAACGGGTTCGGCCTATGTTGCCGGTTCGACCGACTCAGAAGACTTTCCCACGACCGGTGGAGCACTAAGCCAAACAATAGGATCAGGCACAGACGCCTTTGTGGCCAAGTTGAGCCCCGATGGGACCACCCTAGCGTACAGCACTTTCTTGGGAGGGAACGGCCCTGATCTCGTTCGTGGACTAGCGATAGACTCCGAAGGAGCAGCCTACCTCACGGGTCAAACTCAATCCACCGACTTTCCCACCACCACGGGACCGGAGCTTCAAGTTGGGGGGGATGCCTTTTTGTGCAAGCTCAACCCGGGAGGTAGCGACCTTGTCTACTCCACTCTGGTCGGAGGGAGCGACTTCGATATCGGGTTCGATCTGGCCCTCGACTCAGAGGCCGGAGCCTTTCTTACCGGACAGACCTTTTCTCAAGATTTTCCGACGACCGATGGCTCCGAGAATCGAGGGGGTAGCGACGCTTTCATTGCCAAATTTGACGCCGTATCGGGTGAGTTGGTTTATTCCACGCTTCTGGGTGGCAGCGAGGAAGACTCAGGACAGGGCCTAGCGGTGGACCAATTTGGAGCAGCCTATGTGGCAGGACTCACCTTGTCAAGCGATTTTCCGAGTACCGGCAACTCCATCTCTCACGGTTTATTCGACGTCTTCGTGGCTAAGGTCGCTATCGCGGGGGCGCAAGTCAGCCCTTCAAGCCAGAGCAAAACTCGACCACCCGGTTCTACAGCCCACTATTTCGCGACTGTGACGAACAGCGGCGGAGTAGTAGACCGTTTTGATTTGAGCTTGGATGGGGATTTCCCAGCCCAACTTTCGCCGGCCGCCGTCGGACCTCTGGAACCAGGACAGAGCGAATCGGTAGTGGTGGTCGTCGAAGTCCCTGCAGAAGCAGTGGCCGAGACCGACGATCTCCAGACCTTGATCGCCAAAAGTCAATTAGTGCCCGATACCTTTGGGTCTGCTGCTCTTCACACCAGGGTGGAGACGACTTTCGGCGTGGCGGCCTCTCCCGATGAGCAAACCGGGCTAGGTACCCCCGAATCCGAGGTCGTCTATCATTTTACGGTTACAAATCTCGGAAACACTGACGACACTTTCAATTTGACTGTCAGCAGTCCGTTTCCCGTTTTGCCCTCCCATGAATCTCTGAACCTCCAGGCCTTCGAATCTGCGGCACTTCAACTTACGGTGACGGTCCCAGACCAGACACTTGTGGGGACCTCTAACCTGGCCCAGGTTACCGTTAGAAGCCAAGGAGACAGTTCTCGACAGACCGATCTCCGCT
This sequence comes from Vulcanimicrobiota bacterium, assembly GCA_050486105.1. Taxonomy (GTDB): domain Bacteria; phylum Vulcanimicrobiota; class Xenobia; order Xenobiales; family JADMJV01; genus JAEXNA01. The sequence goes on along the minus strand of JBJHCR010000127.1, from coordinate 4,246 downwards.
TCCATACTGAAGTCGTTGCCTCCATGCCGGGAGTCGCCCTAGTTCCCAACTTCGTTGAGAATTCGGGTGCCCCGGGGAGCAATGTGAGTTGTCTCCTCCTGCTCACCAACAACACGGAAGTCGTGGACACCTTCATTATTTCCGTCACCGAAGACACCTTCTCCGCCATCGTGCTTCCTGCCGAGGTCGAGCTCGAGCCCGGAGAAAGCACATCTCTCATCATTCAAGTGCAGGTCCCGGAAAACCAGCCGGCCGGTTCCCTCGACACCGTCGTGCTGAACGCCGTTGGCCAGGCGTCCCAAGCGGCAGGTTCGGCCGGCCTCAGGACTTCGGTCCAGGCCGTCCATCAGTTGCAATTGACTCCCTCTCTGGTCACCGGCGCAAGCGCCCCTGGAGAGGCGGTGAGCCATACCTTTTTTGTGACCAATACCGGAAACGACAGCGACTCGTTCCAAGTATCCGTCGACAACTTGGGCTTCTCAGCCAACCCGTCCACCACCACCATCGGACCCTTAGACTCGGCTTCAACAGGCCAGGTGGAGTTGACGGTCACCATTCCTGCGGGCACCCCCGCCGGTAGCATGGGCCGAGCAATTTTGACCCTGACTTCTCAAGGAAACCCGAATCGAACGGCCTCGGCCGAAGCGGTGACCACAGTTTCAGGAGCAAGAGCGCTAGGCCTATCTTTTGACCGCGCCGGCGCCACCGTTAGTCCAGCAAGCGTTGCCCGCTACGCTCTTAGCATCACCAACAACGGAAGTCTCGAAGACCGGTATATTCTGCAGACCGAAGGCGGGGGGTTTCCGCTCTCTCTAAGTTCCTCGGCCCTAGGTCCGATAGCTCCAGGGGCGACGGAGATCGTTTCTGTGGAAGTCATCGTGCCAGCGGGTGCCCTCGGAGGTGAAACCAGTCTCAACAGCGTTCATGTTGTCTCTCTCGAAGATCCCGACACCAGGGGCCAAGTCGAGTTTGAAACCACTGCCGCCCTGGTCTATCGCCCTGAGGTGAGCCCTCAAATCGAATCCCGCAGTGCTGACGCCGGCCAAATGGCGGTTTATGGGCTGACGATAACGAATGAAGGAAACGTTCCAGATCGCTTCGAGGTCAGATTGGCGGGAAATCTCTTCCCTACGGTCTCCTCAGTCCAATTCACTGAGGTGCTATCTCCTGGACAGTCAGAGTCTGTCAGGGTCTCAGTCTCGGTCCCGAATCAGGCCCTTGGGGGTGTGCTCGACACCGTCATGGTGAATGTGCACAGCCAAGGAGAGCCCGAACAGGTCCACTCCGCCGCGCTGACGACGTCCGTACGGGCCTATGAGGGCTCCTCGAACTTTCTGAATCTTGCCTTCACTCATGGCAGCGCTCGTCCCGGCGAGTCCGTCGTTTATCAGGTCACGGTAACGAACACCAGTGGAAGTCGTCAGGCTTTTGATTTCGAAATTTCTGGGCACACCTTTCCAACCTTGTTGTCCCAGGCTTCCGTGGGACCTCTGGACCCTGGAAGCTCGGCAGATGTCACCGTCACCGTCCAGGTGCCGGAAGGAGCGATGAGCGGAAACAGCAGTCAAGTCCTGCTCCGGGCTACAAATAGCGCGGGTCAGCGAGATATGGCAAGTCTGGTTACCGACGTTGTTCCTGCACCGCCGGGACAAATAAGCCTCACATATACTCAGGGTGAATTCTTATCCACTGGAGCTACCTATAGTATCGAACTCGCAAATGCTGGGCCCTACTTAGAAACAGTTGCCGTCAGCATTCGACTCATCAACCCACTTGATGGAAGACAAGCTCTCAACTTTCAGTCCGACTCGGACCCCAGCTTTCAGTCGGATCTTGTCCTCGAAATGCCGGCTAATCCTGTTGAGCTAGCCCCAGGTACCAAGGTCCGCTTCACCGTTCACGGCAGTTATGGAGATTCTGCCAGTTACGGAGAATATGAATTGCGTGCCGTCTCACTTAGGGATCCTCAGGTCGCTACCGCGCTTAAAATCATCCACAATCCGGCGGGTTTCGGTGTCCAAGATTCTCGAGACCCATTTGATCCGGTCTCAAGTAAGTCTTGCTTCATCGCTACCGCCGCTTACGGTTCTCCGCTCGAACCCCAAGTTCTTGCTCTCAGAGAGTTCCGAAATCGGTATCTCTTGACCAACTCTCCGGGTCGAAGACTGGTGTCAATCTACTACCGGTACAGCCCTCCCGCGGCTCAATGGATTTCTCAAAGAAACTGGGCTCGCGTTGCTGCTCGTGTCGTCTTATTCCCGATCTGTGCCTTAGCTTGGATCTTCAGTCTGCTCGGACCCAAAGGACTCCTGAGCTTGCTCTTTCTCGGGCTTTTGTATCTGAGTCGAAGGCGATTGCGAAGACGCTTGCCCTGAGTGCACCTGCCTCCTATCCGAGATTGCTTCGTTCGTGCTCTATGGAGTGGCTGTTCTGGTGGGCGTAAAAATTCGCGCGGTCTTTTCTCGGGACTGCTGGGTCGCTCTTCGAGAATCTATGAGCGAACTGGGGCCCTGACTTCTCTTGGCCTTACCGTGCTTGCTGTGCTTCAACTTCCAGAGCCGACTATTATCTCCAGACGAACCGCCTGGATTCCCCCGGCGGCGCTCCCTCACACCAATCCGCTTCTTGGTAGCTAAAGCGATATGGTGGTTCCCACAGCGTCACCTCGCCGGTAGACTTCATATCAGGAGTACCAAAGTCAAAACTCAGCTTGCCGCCCAGCTTTTCCTCGGTTTCCGTTTTCGTAAACCAGGCGGAGTTACCGGGCCCTGTGGCTATCGCCTGCCATACCTGTTCTGGCGTTCCAGAGACCAGAATTTCCATCGCCACCCAACGCTTACCGGAATCATCACTCTTGATTGGCATTTTCTTCTCCTTTTTCGTTATCGGCCTTGCCCGGAGCCGGGTACGAGGCAATGGTGAGACGATGCGGACGACCTTGCGGCGCCGACTCGTCGTGATAGCGTTCCACCAGGGCCGCCACCGCTCTGGTGAGATCTGCGGTGAAAGAGGCGCGTTCGCTCGGCGATTTGAAACTTATCACGGCATCAATGGAAAGTGTGGCCAGGCGCTTTTGCTCCTTCTTAGAGACTCGCCATAGGTCGCCGATCTCCCGCAGCATACGGGCCGCCAAGGCAATCAGAAAGCTTGCGGAAAGATGGTCGCGACTCCGTTCCGGGTCCACCGCGAGCTTTCCAAGGGCAGCCGGAAACACCACGTATGAGGCGGCGGAGGCTACCACGAATCTTTCCGTTAAGCCTCACCCATGAAAGACAAAGGACAGGTCTCGCAAGTAGGCCAGGTGAGATTTGAGAGGCTGCTGCCCGGAACGATAGAGCGAGTGTGGGATGGAGAATCTCGCCAAGTAGCCTTCAACCCAGCCCCCGCGTGCCCGGGAGGCGATTCTCATGCTTCGCTTTGACAAGCTTTAAGCCCAGGCGTACACTGTGCATATGAAGAGCGTAACTCCCACCGATGCTAGAAAAAACTGGTTTAGACTCCTTGACGAGGTTGCCGCCGGAGAGGTGGTCCATATCAGGAGGGGGGGGAAGCTCATCGTCCTCCGATGCGAGCCAGCCGAACTGGAATCGGTGATTGACTACTCGGGACTCATTGGTGGGAGTGAAGTCTCTCAGGCCGACCAATGGAGTTGGGATTGGGATGAAGACGGGCTTAGGTCCATTCCTTGATAAAAGCACTGTTGGACACCCATTTTTTGGCCTGGATAGTCACCAGTTCCGAGCGACTGGATTCCTATCCCTGGCTTTCCAAATACAGGCCCTGGGGGCTTTCTCCGATCTCCCTACTGGAGCTTCAGTATCTCGCAGAAATTGGTCGCCTGAAGGTGAAGAATCCTGAGTTTACCGAGACGCTGTTATCCGACTCCAGATTCTTGGTAGACGAGTTGCCGCTCATCGCGCTCATTCAGCATTCACTCCATCTGACCTGGACACGTGACCCCTTTGACCGGCTACTGTGCGCCCACAGCAGAGCCAGACGGATTCCGCTCTGTACCGTCGACCGAGACATTCGCGCAAATCACCCATTCCTTGTCGATGAACTTGAGCATTGAGTGAGGGCCTACCAAGACGAACAGGCCTTAGGATCTGGTCCAGGATAACTTTCTATTCTCGGTTGTCGAGGCGCCTGCGTATTCCAGTGAATACGATCGCTAATTCCAGTTGATTGCGATCAGAGATTCCAGTTCATTGCGATCAAAAATCTCACCGTTTATCGCTCGTTTTCT
>JBJHCR010000126.1:0-16071 GCA_050486105.1 Vulcanimicrobiota bacterium | reverse complement strand
CGGCATGGGCCACGAAAAACTCAGCAGTTTCGCCCCTTGGGTTCCGAACCTAGGACTAAATTGGTCTCTGGGAATCGATGGGGCGAATTTTCTGCTGGTGATCTTGACCCCTTTGATGACCTTTTTGGCAATCTGCGTCACCAGCCCCAAGATCCCGTCAAAGGCCAGTTTCTGCGCCTGCCTGCTCTTGCTCAACGGATTTCTCAGTGGGCTTTTCTTAGCTCAGAACCTGGGCCTGTTCTATATCTTTTTTGAGGCCATGCTGCTCCCAACTTTGCTGATAATCGCCGGTTGGTCTCGCAGCAAGGGAAGAGAGACCGCTCTTCGTTTTCTCATGTTCACCCTCGTCGGGTCACTTCCCATGATGCTGGGAGTGCTCTTGCTTGGATTCACCAACGAAGCCAACGATCTCCGCTCCTTGGAATTCATCCACCTCACAGGGATCCCCTCAGGAAGGCAGATTTACCTGGTCTTTCCCTTCCTTTTGGCCTTTATCATCAAGATGCCCCTAGTTCCGTTCCACGGATGGCTCCCTCCTCTGTATCGCAACGCCCCGGCTGCAGTGGTGGTAGTTATCGCCGCCCTCATGGGTAAGGCTGGCACCTACGGGCTTTACAAAGTCGGGCTCACCGTTTTCCCCTACGCCATGCGCACTTTGATGCCTTACTTGATGACCCTGGCAGTGATCACCATCCTCTATGGTGCGCTGGCCGCCTTAGGATCGAACTCCCTCCGCGAAGTTCTGGCCTTTGCCAGCATCAGCCACTTGGCCATGATCGCTCTAGGGATTTTTACTGTGGACATCGTTGGAGGCGCGGGCGCCAACCTACAGATGGCCGCCCACGCTCTGGCAACCGGAGGGCTTTTCTTGGCCGTAGCGATCTTCGAACGTCGAGACCTCCCCGATGAACTGCGGCGATTCGGTGGCATGGGGCAGCACGCCCCTCAGATGGCTACCATGGTGTTGATTCTCAGTCTGGCTTCCCTGGGACAGCCCGGCCTAGGATCCTTTCCCGGAGAACTGCTCATCCTCACCGGGGTATACACTTTGAACCCGGCAACTGCCGTCATTGCGGCCCTAGCCATCATTCTGGCCGCAGCCTACATGCTGAGATGGTATCAGGGAATCTTCACCGGAGAGATGGGTACCTACCGACCTCCTCGAGACTTGAGCTTGGGAGAGTTTGGGATTCTCGCCGCGCCTATTCTGGCTAGTCTCATTGTGGGACTTGCCCCGGCCCTATTTCTCAATCCAGTTCGCAGCTGGCTTGAAGGAGTGATCTTTTGATGTTTGAGTTCAAGACTTTCGAATATGCGCGGCCTGACATCGACTTTATGGCCCTCATTCCCATTCTGGTCATCGCCGCTCTGGTGGCCTGCGCCTTCCTGTTTGAGCTCAAGGAGGATTCTCCTGAAGAAGCCAACGTCCGGGACCTCAGCCGTTATCGGCCCACCATCATTGGCTTTTCCGCTTTGTCCTTGCTCGGACTCTTGGCCTATCTGCTGACCCAACCCCCGATGCTCGAGCGGGTCACCTTCAACGGCATGATCTTCGACGATCTGTTGACGCGAAGCGCCGCCTTTTTCATCGGCCTGAGCGCACTCTTTGCCATCCTTTCCGGGCCCGATGAACTTGAGCGCAATGAAAACGAGCACTCTGGAGAGTACGTCGCTTTGATCTTGAGCGCCGCCCTAGGGATGCTTCTGATGGTGGCCTCGGCAAACACCATCATGATTTTCTTGGCCTTAGAACTGTTCTCCATTGCCCTGTATCTGTTGTGCATCTTTTTTCCAGAGAAGCCCCGTTGTCAGGAATCGGGACTCAAATACTTTCTTCTCAGTTCCGGAGCCTCCGCCGTGATGCTCTATGGCATGGCACTTCTCTACGGGGCCACGGGCACCACTTGGCTGGCCGAGATGAGCGCTGCACCTGGAGTGAACAGTGGTCTAGCCACCACCGGGGCTGTCATGCTACTCTCGGGCCTGCTTTTCAAATTGGCCGTGGTCCCGTTTCACTCTTGGGCCCCGGACGTCTACGAGGGCGCCCCCACCACGGTCACCGCATTCATGTCCGTGGCCACAAAAGTGGCGGCTCTGCTGACGCTATGGCGCATTTTTGTGGTCTTCACCCCGGCCCTCAATGAAATCGCTTTCCTCATCATGTTCAGCTTGGCCGTATTGTCCATGCTCCTCGGAAACCTCATGGCTCTGGGACAAAGTTCCGTCAAAAGGATGCTGGCCTACTCAGGGGTCGCCAACGCCGGCTACTTGCTCATTGCACCGTCGGCCGGCTATGAGATGCAATTCCCTATGCTCTTCTTCCTGGCTGCCTATCTACTCGGCAACACTGGAGCCTTCTTGGGCTTAGCTCTCATTGAAGCCCATTTGGGTAAAGAGGTCACGAGATCGGACTTGCGCGGTCTGTTCTTCGAGAAACCTTGGCTGGCAGCTGGATTCGGTTGGTGCCTGATTTCTCTCACCGGATTGCCCCCAGCCGCCGGCTTCATGGCCAAGTTCTATCTCTTTGGCTCCGCTCTATCTCAGGGCCACGCCATTCTCCCCGTTTTTGGTATACTGGGCTCTCTCATCGGAATGGGCTACTATATGGGAGCGACCATCACTCTCTTCAACTTGAACCCGGATCGCGAACCTGCCGAAGGCAACCAGGTCCTAGCCCCCGTCGAGGAAACCCACCAGGCGACCGCCTTTTGTCTCGGCCTGTGTGCTCTAGGAATCCTGCTCTTAGGAATCCAACCAAACCTTCTGCTCAATTGGTTCATCACCGGGTTCTAAACTCGGCTTCGGCAAAGCCTAAAGGTCAAAGCTTTCGCCCGAAGACAGGCCGTCAATGGAGCATAGCTCCCTCGCGGCAGGTGGTCTCGTGCCTCCCTTAGAGATATCGAACACCCAAAGGACACCCGCGCACTCGGCCCATCTACCCCAGCAGGGCGCATGCCACCCACGCTGCAGACTGGAACCCATCTTCGAGCTTCCTTGGCTTCGGGCAAACAGTTTAGTGATGATGATGGCCCTTTAGGCTTTTGGCGGTGCCCATGAGAGTTGCCACCCAACGGAGATCATCGCTGTTCTCCAAAAGGATCTTGATCAGCATCGTTATGGGTACCGACAAGAACATTCCGATTGGGCCCCAAGCCCAACCCCAGAACACCAAGCTCATGAATACGATCAGCGGGCTCAGTCCCAAATGGCGGCCCATCAAGGTGGGCTCTAGAATATTGGAGACCGCAGTGTTGACCAGGATGTACCCCGTAGCGAGAATCAGGACCTTCAAGAGTGGAATCGTGATCAGGCCAAGGAGTACGGCTGGGATCGCAGCAATGATGGAGCCCACCACGGGGATGTAGTTCAAGACAAAGGCGACCAAGCCCCAGAGAATGGGAAAATCAAGCCCCACACCATAGCACAAGACTCCGATGAGCAGACCGGTGACCGCCGAAGTCACCGTCTTGACAAAAAGATAGCGCTGAACGTCGACAGTAACCTTCTCTAATCGTCCAACATCGACGGTGCCCGACAAGGCAGCTCGAAACTTGACTCGGTAATCCGCAGCCTCGAGTAGAAGAAAGACCAAGATCACTACCGCGGTAGCCACCGAAGAGAAGCTCCGAACCAGACCCTGGAAAGCTCCACCCAGGATACCCACGGCCACCCGCTCGTCAATTTGAGAAATGCGAGAAGGCATCTCTAATCCATATGGATTGAGCCTCGATTGAAGACTGTCGAACATGATTTCTGCATCGACCCGATAACTCGGCACCGCCTGGGCCAGTCCCTCGAAAGACTGAGCGGCCAATCCGCCAAGGAGGAACAGGAAACCGGCGAACAATCCGGCCACCAAGAGAGCCGCTAAAGGCCCTGGCACTCGATGCCTCTGCAGCCAACGCAAGGGGAGAGCCCCCGCAATGGCAACTAGAAGTGCAAAGAGGAAGGGGGCCAGAATGGCTCGCATCTGCACCAAGCCGGCTCCGACGATGAAGGCTGAGGCCGTTCCCACCAAAACGCGATATCCAGTGAATTTCGGTTTCAGCTTCTCCAAGGTAGCGGCATCCAAGACACCGTCTTCTTCCTCGATGGAATCAATTTCCCGTCGACTCTCTTTGGGCAGCTCAGCCAGGCTCATTCGTTCTTCTCATTCGTTTTTCTTTCGCGGGCTTTAGGGTGCTGCACCTCCAACACCAAGAACCCCTCAGCCCGCCGACTATTGGAACTGGACCACCGAAGAAGTACCGCCCAATGCAGAGGGCTCTGGGGAGACCTCTCGATCACACACACTATCCAGTCGTCGCGAGTTCGCAACAGACGTTCCATTTCCACCATCAGTGAGGACGGCGTCTGAAACGAACGGTCCTGAGCCAGGAGTTCTGTCAGTAAGCCTTGGGCCAAATCGACCCCTCCTTGGGGAAGTGCCAGCAAACGCCCTTTGCGAATATACCACGCCGGACCCCCATCAGGGAAACCCCGAATTTGAGTGCCAAAGCTCCTACGGGTGACCGTCTTGATAACCGAAGTCGGAAAGCGGGCTTGAATAAGAGATTCAGCTTGCCTTTGATTCTTCAGTTCGAATAAGAAAAGGTCCTGGCTCCGCCATTTTGCGTAGACCGCAGCCGGACCGAGCGCTTCAAGGAAAGCTTCTCGAGGGAAAAACTCCCAGCGCTCCCAATCCTTGAACAGAGCTGGAGCCACCCAAGTCGGGATCCTAAGTGAGTTTAAGTCCAAGGAAACCAAGAGCTCTGTGTCGTGTGGAAGGTCTCTGAGATGGTCCAGCTTCCCCCCACCTGAAGCATATTCGAAGCCTGCCAGGGACACTCCGATGTCGAGCCGGCCACTCACGAGATGAACGTGCCTCGGACTCTGATAAAGGTTGCCCTGAATTTCCAGTCCTTCAGAGCGCCAACCAAAACGCCCAAGGGGAGAGCCGGGAAAGAGTGGGTCTTGAGCGAATTGGCTGCTGAGCTTCGGCGAAAGCCTACGCACTGCGGGAAGAGTATCGGTCGCTCCGATCGCCTGCCAAACGAATCGCTCTTTAGCCTCCGAGGGGGCTTCCAACGGCCATCCAAGAGTGGACTCCAAAGTTTCCCGCCAAAGAGCGTTGAGGCCTCTTAGGTCCAGTTGAAGATGCCAACCGGCAGTTCCGGTGGTGGGCTCAAGAACATCCTCAAGTTGACCAAAAAAGGGACGATAGGTGCCTGAAGTTCCAGCGGTGAACGAGCCCCCAAAAATGAGCGCACACAGCAGACACAAAAGTAAGGGAGGTCTGCCTCTTGTTCTTGGTTCTCCAGAACTATTCACCTTGCAAGGACTTTTCGATTCGAGCGACTTTGCGCCTCCCGGTTCGCCGATCTCAAGGCTTCCTGGCAGGAGGCAGGATCCAAGAAACGAAGTTTCGCAAGAGGTACCTATGAGCAAATTCTGCGATAACTGCGGTGCAGCAGTCAAAGAGACGGCCAAGTTTTGTGGCCAATGCGGCTATCGAATGCCGGTACCCACCGAGCAACCGACCGTGCAACACTTCAGTCCGGGTCCGCCGCCTATGGGTGAAGTCGGAGATCAGCCTCCGCCACCCCAGTACTGGGAATCTTACGACTACCCTTCGGTGGATCCTAAATCGCCACGGGACTGGATCGAGAAAAGTGAAAAAGGCCCTGAGCAGTACTCTTCGGAACCTATGCATACTCCCAAGTTTCGACCCCTTGACGCATCTAGGCCATTGCCGGCCTTGTCGTTCGGAGGTGCTCAAGCCACCCCGGCCGCCCGAGAGAAGGCTCGCGACATAGCTCGCAGCTTCGCCATATCTGCGGCCGGCATAGTGTTGGTTCCCCTGCCCTTCAGCGACCTAGTCTTCCTTATGCCGATCCAAACAGCCATGGTCCTTTCCATCGGCAAAGCCTATAACGTCAAGGATCCGCCAGAAAAAACCCTGGCCCACATCTCAGCAGCTTGCGGTGCTTCCGTTTTCGGTCAGATCACCACTCTTTTTGTGGCCAACTTGATCCCCTTCATTGGAAAGCTGGTCTCGGCCCCATTCGTTTACGGGTGGACCTACGGCCTTGGTGAAGTGGCCATCAGGTACTTCGAAGCCCAAGGAGAGCTCCAAGGTGACGAACTCAAGGAAGTCTTCAAGAAAGTCTCCAGAGACGCAACCAGAGCCTTCAGGAAAAAAGAGGTCAAGAGCGTCGACGACAGCTTTGCCCACCTGAGAGACCATCTTCCGCCTGAAGAGTATGAAAAACTCCGAAAGCGTTTTTCATAACCTCCTCGGAAATAGGTTTGAGCATGAATTTCGCCCCAGTAATCGTGGACCTCGAGCAGTCGATTCGGACTCACCTGGATCATGAGGGAAATGCCGGCTCCTTTGATCAGACGATCTTTGCCAAAGCTCGAGCTTTCCTTTTCGAGTCCGACAGCATGTTTCAAGAGGTACAACAAACCCTGCTCGGAGATGACGTGGTCGAGCAGAAATTGCTCCTGGCTGGGCAAGAACTGAGCCACGCGCGCGATCTCCTGGCTCGACTAGAGTCTTCAGTCTTAGAGAATAAACGCCTGATCCTAAAGGAGCGCCTGGAGGCCTTTATGGCATCCTACCAACGATGCTGGGAGCTCTTTTCCGAGTTCACACACCTGTCCAGCTTGCAGCCCATATTCAGTCCGGTTCCGAGCTTTGATAGCTTTATAAAGGCGGGAGTCAAGGTGCGGGAAGGAAAGCTGGAAAGCAGTCTGTTGGAAGATCGATTTCCTAGGATCTGGCCAGAGTTGGCTAGATTCGAGCGGCACGTGCGTTTGCTTCCCAAGCTCCATCAGCTAGACCCCAACCTCCACGGGGAGCTAGAAAGCGCCCTGCAAGGACTTCAAGCCGGCTTCGGCGCAGTGAAGGCCTTCTTCGACACAGGCAGCCTGGAGGCTCTGGAAGATGGTCTCAAGTTGATCGGCTCGTCCAGCACTATCGGCTCGGACCGCCTCGGAAAGGTCGAAAGCCTGGTCAGCGCCTCGAGCAAATTCAGTAGCTATCGTCCCTTGGAAGAATGGCTTCGACTCAGAGAGTTCGCTCTGACTCAGCAACCTTCGGAAGAGGACCTTCCAACATCCTGGGTCGAAGCCTCGGTAGGCGACTTTATTTCCAATTGGGGCTACCTGCTGGTGAAGGCCGAAAGCCTGCTCTATCACCCCCTCTTGGTGAACACTGAGGTGGCCGAAGGCTTATCACCCCAAGAGTGGGAAATCCAGCGACAAGCCCGTACCGCCTTCGACTCCCAAGTGGCCGGTCGCGGGGGTCGTGACTGGCTGGACATGGACCTCTCAGTCTGGGAGAACCTGAAGGGTCATCTGGAGAACCTCCAATCGAGGGTGTTGGCCAGTCAGAAGGCCTTAGAGCTCTTGGTGGGCCCATTCCGGGAGGTTCCCGGCCTGGAACGCATCGCTTCCCTCAAGGAACAGGTGCGACGCGGGCAAGCTCGGCCCGAATTGCTCATGGAGGAATTCCAGGATCAACTCGCGCGGGTCGAGGAACTGATCGCTTCGGTGAGTTCTGGAGACGATCCCATTTCGGCAGAGTTTCGTGAGATCTTACCACTCCACCGCAGTGCTTTTCTCGGCATGCAGGAAAACTTGGAATCCGGAGATTGGGAAGGCCTCGATGCTCGCTGGGAAGGCCTGCTTACCACCTTGCCCACTCTGGCAGCCTTGAGTCGCTCGGTAAAACAGCGATTAGCTCGCCAGAGCTCAGCCGGAAAGCAGATTGCCTGCCTTCGATGCCAAGCCAAGAACGACCCCGGTCGTAGGGTTTGCAGCTCCTGTGGTGCCAACCTACCTGCTGTAGTCAGCAGAGTGGAAGGAACCACGGAAATCGACCTCACCGAAGGGGGAGGGGAAGGGAGAGGAGCCGCAGGCCCTCTCTCCCCGAGAGCCATCGACATGCTGGAGAACCTGGTTCAGGGGATCGAATCAAATCAAGTCCCTAAACAGCAAGCGAAGGAATCTCTGGAGCTGTTCATCAAGGACCTCAACGAGGTGCGCACCATGTTCGGGAAAAAGGTGGTCCCACTTATGGGCAAAGACCAGATCCTAGACAGTTACCTTCGTTTTTTTGCCCAAGGTCTGGGCTCGTACTTCGCGGGATTGATGGAGATGCACGCCTTCTGTGAGACGGGAAGCCTACCCCAACTTCATTCAGGTTTAGCCTCTTGCCGAGAGACTCTCGAAGTCCTTGAAGAGCTCAAGGCCAGAATTGATGAGGCCTTGAGGGGTTGAGAAACCTCAGAGCAAAACTTGACCTCTTGGCCCGAACTCCTGGCCAAGGCTCTCCCTTGGCCCCCCAGAAATCCAAACCACTTCAGAACTCCCGAGGCCGTTCTTCCACCAGGGAGTTCGAGGCCAGAGACCAAGTCCTGGCCGAAACCCTGGGAGCTACGGTCGAAGACACCAAGAGCGGACCTCTGCTGGTGATTCGTCGCCATCATCCCATAGACCAGAAGTATGGACGGGCCAGCTTGAACCAAGCGCTCGGCTTTCAGCCCAGTTTTCTTCAACCACTTTATCCCGGGCTCCACAACCACTGCCTCAGGCGAGCTCTTTTCTTCGACACCGAGACGACCGGGCTGGCCGGGGGAAGTGGAACCTATGCCTTCCTGGTGGGAATCGGCTTTTTTCAAGACAACAGCTTCAGCACCGAACAGCTCTTGATGCGGGATTTTTCCGACGAGCCTGCCCTCCTCGCTTACCTCGAACAACGACTCACCCAATATGGAGACCTGGTCAGTTTCAACGGAAAATCGTTTGACAGTCAGCTGCTGATCACCAGATTCGCCATGCACCGAAGAAAGGACCCCCTCAGTCACCGCAGCCATTTTGATATGCTTCATTTTTGTCGAAGACTCTGGAAGAGCGCCCCCTTCCCAGACTGCCGGCTTGAAACCCTGGAAAGGCTGGTTCTTCGCGCTCCTCGTCACGGCGACGTTCCCGGGTACCTGATCCCCGAACTGTATTTTCAGTTTCTAAGAGACCGGAACCCTCAACCACTCAAAGGGATCGTCGAACACAACCGCAGAGACCTGCTAGCGATGGTCGCCCTCTGCAGTCACGTTCAGTCCCTACTCGATCTCCCTCCGGAACAGGCTGCCGCCGAACACCCGGAAAGCCTTTTGGGATTGGCCAGGCTTTGGGAGAAACTTGGAAATTGGGAGAAATGCGACCGCTACTTCAACCTGTCTTTGGCTAACCTCAATCAAGACTCCGAGTCGCGATTGCAGGTCGCCCTTGAGTGGTCTAGATCCTTGAAAAAAAGAAAGGATGACTTGGCGGCCAAACTCTGGCGAAGTGTCCTGACCCGCTGCCCAGGGCACCCGGAAGCCACGGTGGAACTAGCAAAATGGCTTGAGCATAACCGAAAGGACTATCGAAGGGCCTTGACTTTGGTGGAGGGAAGCCTTCGTTCGACCAACCTCCAAACCGCCTTTCGCGCCGAGCTGACCTACCGAGCCCAGCGCCTGAGACGAAGACTGCTAGCCTGAAGCGGAACGGATCTGGTCGTAGGTGAGACGACCTTCAGGTGCCCACGGTCGGCAAAGCGTGTTTCGTTTTGCGATTAGTCCGGCGGCCTTTGGCCACTTCGAGCAGCACCTGGCCAAGAACCCTCTTGCGAGCGGCCTTCAATTGTCTGCGCTTATAGTGCACGTGAGAACTTTCGCCGTCCCTTGAGGCCACATAGTTTTCCCAATCGGTGATCTGAATCTCGAAGGGGAAAGTGAACCGCAACTGCCTAGGGTAGTGGCGTTCGATCTCTTCACCCAATTCTGGGTCCCCGGTTTGTCTTCGCAATTGACCCAACAGTGTGGCTGCTGGATGAGGAACCTTGACCAACCTCCGACAGGTGAATTGGATCGCTCTGAACTGAGGTGAGGTGAAAGGGTTGGCCGCCATGCGCTCTTCCAACACCTGGGTCTCGGTGGGAGGCCGGAAGGCCCATTGTCGAAAGAACTCTAGGTCTGTCTCTTCTTCGGTGACCGAGGCTACCGCCCGAGTCATGGACTCGTAGGCCGCTCGAAAATTCTCCAGGTCCACCAGAGTGTTTCGAGACCGACCCGGAGTCAGAAATGGTAGGGATACCAAATTCTGCTTGCGCAGATACTTGAGGGCCAGCAAGGCTTCTACCTTAGTTGGAGTAACGAACTTCACTCCGATTCGGTCATAAACTTCGGAGGCCACATTGTCTGGTTTATGCAGGAGCTTGAGAATGAGGCTCTCACGGCTCTTACGTCTCTTGAAAAATACGGCCTTCAAGGGCACCGCAGACGGCCCACATCCCAAACTTGCTACTTCTTCGACATTCGGATACAAGTGTTCCTCAAAGGGAGTCAGGATCTGATTCTGAACTTCCCGAAAATAGGGAGTACGCGCCGCCAGGTTGGCGTGTGAGATGGTGTGCATAACACGTAATACCGAACAGGCCCAGGCTGCCAGAAGCGGAGCACTCAGGTCCGAAGACATCAAGACCAGATCGGTGATATCTTTTGGGTTCTTGACTTCAGGTGGGGGAATTAGGTCCGGCTCCTCAGGGCTCAAAGAAGGGCAGAGATAGCGTTCCAAAAAGTCGAGTGCTTCTGCGTGGATGGCAAAAGCCTCCGAGCGTTCTTTGGGGTCTTCCAAGTCATACCCGTAAGTGGAGATGAACGACTCCGCTTCGGCTCTATCCGAAATGGCCAGATGGGGAAGGTCGACCGGGGAGAAGCCTTCTAAGAATAGGCGTAGCGTATCCCAGCAGAAGTCGTGATGAGGCGACGAAAAGGCTGTCACTATGTCAGAAACCCCATCACGTTCCTATTATAGGAGAGTTCGCTCCAAGGTTCAAGGTGGATTCATCCCAGAGGCTTTTCCTAGGGTCTGATCTCTGGGGTGAGCCTTTTGATAGACTGAGCGCATTTTCTGCCTGGAAATATTGGTGTATATCTGCGTGGTCTGCAACGATTCGTGGCCCAATAATTCCTTGATGGTCACTAGGTCGGATCCCCCTTCCAGCAGGTGAGTGGCGAACGAATGCCTGAGAGTATGAGGCGAAGCGTGCTTGCTCAAGCCAGAACTCTGCAGAACGGAAGCAAACATCTTCTCGACCCCCCTCTGAGACAACCTGGCCCCGTAGCGATTCAAGAAAAGCGGCCCACCAGGCTCTTTACGGGGAGTTGCTCGCAAATAGGCTTGAACAGCATCAGCGGCCGCTCGATTAAAAAAAACCATTCGTTCCTTGTTGCCTTTGCCCACCACTCGGATCGTTCCGCTGGGAAAATCGAGATCGTCTCGATCCAATCCCACCAACTCGGACAACCTCATTCCAGTGGCGTAGAACAATTCGAAGATAGCCCGGTCTCTGTAGGCCAACTGCGGCGTTTTGGAATCCTGCAATCGGACTTCTACCGCCTCGAATAAGACCGCCATCTCCTCTTGAGTGAGTACCTTTGGCAGCCTCCTGGCTTCTTTGGCTGAACGGATTCGAGTCATGGGAGAGGCCGGCAGAAGTTTCTCTTGTTCCAGATAGGTGAAGTAGCCTTTAAGGCAGGCGATCTTGCGATTGAGCGCAGATGGGGTATAACCTCGGTCTGCTCGAAGCTCAGCTAGAAACTCTCGAATGGTCCGGGCGTCCAAGTCTTCGAATCCCATGCCTTCTTGAAAGAGTGGCTCCAGCCAAGTGAAGAACAATTTGAGGTCGCTTTCGTATTCGTCGATGGTTCTTCGACCTAGAGAGCGTTCCACCGCCAAGTGCAGAAGATAGTCTTGGAGATAGTAGCCTCGGGCACGGTGAAGGTCTCTGGACATATCTCAGAATTGCGCTAAGTCCATGATGCCCCCTGCCCTGGAGGGGATTTTCCCAGGCGAGAAAAATTCGCCCACCTCTGGTCAACTCAGAATCATCCTGATAAACTCGCCGCAAAGAGAAAGTTGAACTGCCGTGATCGATGAAGATAAACTGCGAGAAGTGGTAGCCCGATACGCTGAACTCACCGAACGATTCTGCGACCCTGAACTGCTCAAGGATCCCAAAGTCTATAAAGCCGTTTCCGTAGAACGCTCGGAACTCGAAAGCCTCGCCGCCAAGGCCCGCGACTATCTCGAGGTGAAAGAGCAACTCAGAGCCAACCGGGCGGAACTCAAGACCGAGAAGGATCCCTCTATGGTGGCCCTCTACCGAGACGAAGTCCAGAATCTTGAAGAGGCTCAAGAGCGCCTGCAGGAGGAGATCCGTCTGCTGCTCTTGCCCCAGGATCCCTATGCCAATAAAAACATCATCATGGAGATTCGTCCCGCTGCCGGAGGAGACGAAGCGGGCATCTTTGCCGGAGACCTCTTCCGTATGTACAGTCGCTTTGCCGAGTCCAAGGGGTGGAAGGTGGAGATTTTAGAGGCCCAACCCACGGAACTCAACGGCTACAAAGAGATGGTTTTTGAGATCCGCGGAACCGAAGTCTACCGGCAGATGAAATACGAGAGTGGAGTGCATCGGGTCCAGCGGGTTCCCGAAACGGAAAGTCAAGGACGCATCCACACCTCCACGGTGACGGTAGCCGTTCTGCCCGAAGCCGACGAAGTTGATAGCGAGATCAAAATTGACCCCAAGGAACTCCGCGTCGACACCTTTCGCTCCAGCGGAGCTGGGGGGCAGCACGTGAACAAGACCGACTCGGCCATCCGTATCACTCATCTCCCTACCGGACTAGTGGTGGCCTGCCAGGACGAGCGCTCC
The DNA here is from genome assembly GCA_050486105.1 of Vulcanimicrobiota bacterium. Taxonomy (GTDB): domain Bacteria; phylum Vulcanimicrobiota; class Xenobia; order Xenobiales; family JADMJV01; genus JAEXNA01. The sequence goes on along the minus strand of JBJHCR010000126.1, from coordinate 3,326 downwards.
CAGCATCAAAATCGGGACAAAGCCATGAAAGTCCTCAAGGCAAAGCTGCTAGACATGGAGCGCCGCAAGGCTGAAGAAGAGTTGGCAGCCGACCGAAAATCCCAGGTCGGCACCGGAGACCGATCCGAGAAAATTCGGACCTACAACTATCCTCAGAGCCGGGTCACCGACCATCGCATCGGTTTCTCAGTGAAGAACCTCTCCGCCGTGATGCAGGGAGACCTCGGTCCCTTCGTCGAGGCCCTGATGACCCACGAACAACAGGAGCTCTTGGCCCGGGAAAACGCTCAAGGCTTGGTCCATTGAACGACCCCGAACAAGCAAGTCTCTCCTGGCCCCAGACGAACACCGTAGATGCCTGCCTTCGGCACGGTAGCCAGAGGCTCGCCCTTGGTAAGACCCCAAACTCCAGCCGTCTCGACGCAGAACTGCTGCTGTGCCACGCCCTCGGTTGGACCAAGACTCAACTGCATACCCGGATCACTGACCCCGTGACTCCCGCTCAGCTCCATGACTACTGGTATCTGGTGAAACAGCGAGAACTAGGGGTTCCCATTGCTTATCTCTTAGGATGGAAAGAATTCTATTCTCGACATTTCTGGGTGCGCCCCGGGGTGTTGGTGCCCAGGCCGGAAACCGAATTGCTAGTGGAACAAACATTGGCCCTGCTGAACCACAGCCCGGGACCTACCCAGACCCTGGACCTATGTTGCGGAACGGGTTGCATAGGCATCACTTTGGTCCTCGAGACTCTCACCGGATCTGTGGTTTGCAGCGACATCGACCCTGAAGCCCTAAGTCAAGCTCGAGAGAACGCCAGGTTTTACGGGGTTCAGGACCGTCTCAGCCTAATCGAGAGTGACTTATTCGAAAACCTCTCTGGACTCAAGTTCGACCTCATCGTCAGCAACCCGCCCTATATCGGGACAGAGTTTGGTCCGCCTCCTGAACCTTGGGTGGAAGAGCATGAACCCCACCATGCTCTGTTCTCCGGCCCCGATGGGGGAAACCACTTGAAGCAGATCGTGGAGAGGGCTCCTGAGCACTTGATCGAAGGTGGCAGCCTGATCGTTGAGTGCGCCCCCTTTCAAGCTGAGAAAGTTGAGGCTTGGTTGGAGGCCCGAGGTTTCACCCAGACCGCTTTGTGGCACGATCTGTCAGGGCTCCCTCGAGGGGTTTCGGGACGTTGGGAAGGACATTCGACAAATGAGTGATAGCAATGAAGTTCGAGAGAGTTTGCAGTGGGTTCGCCGTCTGGCGCAGACGCTGAACGACCATCAACTCTACAGCCTAAAAATGGAAACCGAAGACACCTCGGTTTTCCTAAGAGCGAAAGTGAAGCCAAAGTTGGAAGAGCCTCCCAAATCGACAGAGGTGGCTGAAACGGAGGAGGATGAGGTCGAAGAAAAGGACGTCTCCTTACTGACCGCTCAGGATGTGGGGGTCTTTCGAGCCACAGTGCCCTTAGAGACTGGCGCCCTGATCGAAAAGGGACAACGCTTCGGTCTGGTGGAGTCGGTTTCTATGCAGCACGATCTCATTGCCGATCGCTCCGGATTTCTCTTAGAGGTCCTCACCAACGATGGAGATCCGGTAGAGTTTGGCCAACCCCTACTGGTCTTGGCAGCAGAGGAAGGGGTGGCTCGTGTTTAAGAAAGTCTTGATCGCCAATCGAGGCGAAATTGCCCTGCGAGTGATCCGGGCCTGCCGAGAGCTCGGAATAGCGACGGTGGCTATCCACTCCGATGTGGATCGAGAGACCCTCCCGGTACGCACCGCCGACGAGCGAGTCTGCGTGGGCCCGGCAGCAGCCGGGAGGTCCTATCTCAACATCCCGCAAATTCTCAGCGCCGCCATGCTGACCGAGGCCGAAGCCGTCCACCCTGGTTATGGGTTTCTGGCCGAGAGAGCCGAGTTCGTGGAGATCTGCAACGAGCACGGCTTGACCTTCATCGGACCTAAGGCCTCCAGCATCAGACTTATGGGGGACAAGGCCACCGCCCGCAAGACTATGGCCGACAATGGGGTTCCCATCCTGCCTGGAACCGAGGAGATCACCGATCTGGACGAGGCGGAAGCTTTCGGTCGCGAGCACGGATATCCGATCATGATCAAGGCAGCTGCTGGGGGAGGCGGAAAGGGTATGCGGGTTGCCCACGATGCCTCAGAACTTTCGCGCTTATTCGAGCAGGCTCGGTCCGAGGCCGAAGCGGCCTTCGGAGATGGCCGAATCTACCTGGAGAAATTTCTGGCCAAAGCTCGACACATCGAGTTTCAGGTCTTCGCAGATCAGCACGGCAACGTCATTCATTTAGGCGAGCGCGACTGCTCCGTGCAACGGCGAAATCAGAAACTCATCGAAGAATGCCCCTCCCTGGTTCTCAGCCCTGAAAAGAGAGCCGAAGGGGGCAAGGCTGCGGTTGAAGCGGCCAGGGCCTGTGATTATGAAGGAGCCGGCACCGTTGAATTCCTCTACGACGAAGCCACCGAATCGTTCTACTTCCTGGAAATGAACACCAGAATTCAGGTAGAGCATCCGGTTACCGAGGAAGTCTGCGGAATCGACTTGGTCAAAGAGCAGATCCGAGTGGCCTCGGGACTTCCCTTGAGTCTCACCCAGGATCAGGTACAGATGAGGGGCCACGCCATCGAGTGCCGGATCAACGCCGAAAAGCCCGATGAAGGTTTCCATCCCAGCACCGGGACTCTCACCCGTCTGCATTTTCCGGGAGGTCCGGGAGTTCGCATCGACTCTTTCCTTTGCCAGGACTCCAAGATCTTGCCCTTCTATGATTCCCTACTGGCCAAGGTTATCACTTACGGTGCTGACCGCGAAGAGGCCATCGCCCGCATGCGCAGGGTCCTCGACGAGATGGTCATCGAAGGGGTTTCCACCACCATCGACTTTCATCGTCGATTGCTAGACAATGCCTATTTTTTGAGGGGCGCTGTGCCCACCACCCTTGTGGACACCCAACTCCACCACCCCAACGGGGTTCTCGTTTGAGCACCTCTCGTCGGCAAGCTCGAAGCCTGGCGGTCACCGGACTCTATCAAATTGATCTGCTCGGTCTCCAGCCCGAGCAAGTGGTCGACGATATTCGCCGTCAGGCCAACGATAAGCAAGACAGCCTCTATCAGGTCAACCCCCAGGAGAGCGGAGCGATCTTGGATTTCTTTGAAAGTTTGCTGACAGGAACTTGGCAGGTCCACGCAGACCTCGATGTCCTTTTGGAAAAACACATGCGAAATTGGAGTTTGGAGAGAATCGGGCGAATCGAAAAGGCGATTCTCAGGTTAGGATCTTATGAGCTGCTGTGTAGGGA
>JBJHCR010000125.1:9696-16092 GCA_050486105.1 Vulcanimicrobiota bacterium | reverse complement strand
CCGATGTCGAGACCAACTCTCTGGTCTTCTACATTTCTCCCAGCCAGTACGTCGAAGTAGAACAGCTCGTGCACAAGTTGGATGCACCGAGAAAACAGGTTCTGGTCACGGCGGTAGTCGCAGAGGTTACTCTGGGAAGCCTTCTCCAGCAAGGAGCCCGTTTTCAGGCCCTAACATCTGGAGGAGTACTTTCGACCTTCAATGCAGGGGTTACTGAAGAAGGACTTCTCTCATTCTTGGCCTCGGGCAACTTCCTAGTCGGTGCGGCTGGTTCGGGAACCAGGACCATAAACGTCAACGGAAGAGACGTCAACGTGCCAGAACTCTTCGGGTTCATCACCGCCCAGAAAGAGAACTCGGACTTCAACTTGATCTCAGCCCCACGAATCCTGACCGAGGACCATAAGCAAGCTGAAATCAATGTGGGCAACGTGGTTCCTTTCCCCACCGGAGCTCAATTCAACGCCTTTGGACAACCTACCGTCACCTACGACTACCGAGATGTGGGAATAAGAATGTTGGTCACCCCCCATGTCAGCCAGTCAGACATGATCAAACTTGAAATCGAGCAAGAGATTCAGGAAGTCACGGGTTTTCTAGAACAGAACCTGGGTGGAACGGGATTCACCGTGCCGCTCATTTCGAACCGAAGCGTCAGAACCACCATCACCGTTAGGGATGGGCAGACCTTGATGATTGGAGGGCTCATCTCCAAGAGAACTACCGAAACCTTACGCAAAGTCCCCATCTTGGGGGACATCCCATTGATCCAAAACCTCTTCCGAGAGCTTCGCAAGGAGGAAGCCAAGACCACTCTGTTTATCTCTCTCACCCCGCACATCGTGGCCGACCCTACAGTGATCAACAGGATCGACCAACCCTATCGAGAGTTTTTGGAGGGCTATCAGGAACCGTCGCAACATCAAACAGAACTCAGACCGCGCCGAGAACCTTACGCCTCCCCGTATCTCAAAGATCGAGGTCTGGACCTGAGCGAAGAGCCGGAACCTTCCTCGACTCCGGCTCGACCTAGCCAGTCGAGTCGAGCCCCTGAGTCAACCACAAAGAGTACCTCTTCAAAACTCAGTGAGGGTATCCATTTGGAAGGCTTTCGACTTCTTGAGCAGCCCAGGCGCGGGGGAAGCGCCCGTCCCACAGTGAGGTTGATCAATGGAGACAGACAGAGCAAAGAACTGGTGGTCATAGGTACGGTCCGCCAGCCGGATGGCACTCGACGGGAGTTCCGTGCCGACAGCGTGAATCTGGCGCCAGGCTCGGAAAGAGAAGTTCTGCTGCCTGCGGTTGAGTTCAACGGAGGGACCGGGCTGTACGAGATCGACCTCACTGTTTGGGAGGACGACCGTTTGCAAAGCCGTCTGAGATTGCCCGAGCGAGTGGAAGTCCGATGATCGATCAGGAGATTCCCGTTGAATTCTGGCAACGTCACCGAGTCGTGCCTCTGAACACTGATAATGGTCGAATGACTGTGGGGATCGATGAAACCACCCCAGTTGAGGTCTTGGAAGATATTCGGCTTACCCTGAATAAGGACGTCCGGCCCGTAAAGATGTCGGTCGAGGAGATCGACGACGCTCTCCGACGCCTAGTCCTCGACACCCAGGCCCCGGGCATCGAAGAGAACGAAGACGACAACACCGTCCGGGTGGACGCCTCTTCAGACCTCCTGGGAGATGCTGCGGGAGCCCCCGTCGTCAGGTTGATCAACTCGGCTTTCCTCAGGGCCATGCAAACTGGAGCTTCGGATATTCACATCGAACCCTTTGAAGAAGACACCGTGATCCGAATGAGAATCGACGGAGTACTTCACGAGACCAATCGAATTCCGAGGTCTCGACACAGTCAAATTTCGGCCAGATTGAAAGTCATGTCCCGTCTGGACCTAGCCGAAAGCCGACGACCACAAGATGGACGTCTCCAGGTCCATTCCGGAGAGCGCCACATCGACGTCCGCTTGTCCACAGTACCCACCTTATATGGCGAACGGCTGGTCATGCGACTCCTGGAAAAAAACATGGAATTGCTCAGCCTTGAGCAAGTAGGAATGCTTGACGACACTGAACAGACCATAAACGAGATCCTGGCTCATCCCTATGGGCTGTTCTTGGTTACCGGCCCGACCGGGTCAGGGAAGACCACCACCCTCTATTCGGTGCTGGACAAGCTTCGATCTCCGACTTGCAATCTGATCACCATCGAAGACCCGGTAGAATATCAGGTGTCTGGAGTGGGCCAGATTCAGGTGAACGAGAAGATTGGTCTAACTTTCGCTTCCGGTCTGCGCTCCGTCTTGCGCCAGGACCCCGACGTTCTCATGGTGGGAGAAATCCGAGATCCTGAGACTGCAGAGATCGCCGTGCATGCCGCGCTCACTGGTCACATGGTGCTCTCTACCCTTCACACCAACGATGCTCCGGCCGCAGCCACTCGCCTAGTGGATCTGGGAGTCCCATCTTATCTTCTGTCTTCGTGTTTAGTTGGAGTCCTAGCCCAAAGACTGGTGCGCAAGCTTTGTCCCGAGTGCAAGACACCAGGGAAATTGACCTCGCCCGAAGCCAAACGTCTCGGCCTTGGCGAAGAGAAGACCGGCAGACAGGTCTTCGAACCAGGGGGGTGCGAAAAATGCCTCGATACGGGCTATAGAGGCCGCTCAGGTGTCTTCGAATTGATGAACGTCGATGAGGAAATCGCCTCCCTGATCGCCAGATCTGAAGACGCCAGACAGCTTAGGCATTCAGCCCGAAAACAGGGCATGAGAACCCTAATGGAAGATGCTGCCCGTAAGGTCTTGCTCGGTCAAACCAGCCGGGATGAGGCCTTCCGAGTAACCAAGGCGATCTAGGGACCGGACATTGCCCCTTTACGCCTACATAGCCACCGATCGAGCGGGCAAGAGAGTCCAAGGATTCATTGATGCCGGCTCTAAGCCAGTGGCCTACCAGAAGGTCAAAGCCAGAGGCCTATTTCCTACTCGCATCGACCAAGACGTTTCTCGCGCCTCTAAAGCGGCACCATCCGAATCTCTAGCCTACTCCCTTTTGCAACTGTCAGCGCTCTTGCGCGCTGGAATACCTCTAGACGAAGCTCTCGATTCCCTGGCTGAGTTTGACGAAGACCCTACTATGCGGTCGGCGTTGAAGCGTGTGCGGGTAAGATTGCGAGAAGGTTCGTCTATGACGGCGGCCATGGTAGAAGAGCAAGCCTTCCCTCCTATGCTGATCCGAATGGTTCAAGCAGGAGAAGAGTCCGGCCAATCAGCCGAGATTCTGGGACGTTACGCCGAATTCCTAAAGAGAGACATCGAACATCGCCGAGCATTGGTCGCAGCCTTGAGTTACCCTGTCGCTCTGGTTGTTCTTTCGGTGGTCTTGATGACTGGCCTACTCTACTTCCTCACTCCCGTTCTCAAGGAAATGTATAGCTCCATGGATCTGGACCTTCCTTGGATCACCGCCACCATCATTGCTGTCGGTGAAGGGGTAGGAACGGTGGGCCCATTTCTCATCCCCCTGGGCCTCGGCGGGCTCTATCTCCTTTTCAAGGTTCTGCCACGACAGATCTTGGACCGCATCAAACTTAAGCTCCCTTTGGTGGGAGTGATGTTGCGATGTGGACTCATGGAGCAATGGGCTCGAACTTTGGGCATGCTTCACAAGGCTGGAGTACCGCTAGTTCGAGCCATGGAATTGTCTCGGGAGAGCCTGGATAACGCCGCTGTCAAAGCTGATCTCGAGGGCGCTGAACGGGCGGTGGAGCGTGGAGACGGTCTAGCAAAAGCCCTGAGCCGAGTTGCCATTATCCCCCCCCTCTTGCACCAATTTCTAAAAACTGGAGAGCGGACCGGTGAACTCGAAGCCATGTTGATGTCGGCAGCGGCCTTCTATGAGCGAGAACTCGCTCGTCGGCGAGGCGCTCTGGCCAAGTTCTTGGAGCCTGCTCTGATCATCCTGATGGGCTGCGTGGTTGGGGTTCTGGTTCTGAGCGTTCTGATGCCCCTTGCCGAAGTCTCGGCCAAAATGCAAATGTGAGGACTAGGTGCGAACCTTGATCAACAGGCCGTTTAAGAAATTGACCCTGGTGCCTTATCTCCTCGGCGCTTGCCTTTTCATCATGACCTCTGGGCCAAGTTTCGCGGAAGACAAGATCCGGCTTATGTATCTGGAAACAGAGCTCGAAGTGAGGGCGGCTGTGCTCGCTCAGCGATTAGGTCTACCTCTGGAGGTTCACAGAATTGGAATCTTTCGAGTGGGTCACGAGCTGTACGGAACGATTCGCTTCGCCGCGTTCCACCAACCTGATCGTCTAGCTACTCGAGCGGACGTAGCAGCCAACACCAGCCAATTGTGCGATCGCATTTTCGGAGAGATTCCGGAACTCGTGCAACTCGATATTGAGGGCGTCTCCCTCCGAGAGACCAAGACGGAAAAGCCTGAAGTTCTCTTCTCCTGCACCGTAGACAGACGAGTCTGGAAAGAGGTTCCGAAGTTAGCCCCCCCTCTGGAAAGGATAGCCCTCACCGGCCAGATTTTTTTTGATGAACGCCTCCCTAAAGCCAAGTCAAAGCGCGCCGGGACAGGGACCAGAAGATAGAGCGGGAAACCTAGAAGTATGACCTGTCAGCGCTGCGGCAATCTGCTCCACCGAGTCCCCATGTTCGATCTTCCCCGCAAAGTTAGGGAATTCTCGTGCTTGTGTTGTGGAGAGCGTTTCTGGACCATCCAAGGGGATTGCCGCCTCTTCGATTCTGCAGCTCAGGCTACAGCTGGTTTGCCGAAACCTCAAGAGAAACTGCGTCATCCGAGTTCTAGCCAACTCCTGATCACTGCTCACGAGAACTGACTATGAAGGTGCTCTACGAGGGGATCGAACCTGAGCAGGCCAAACTGTTGGTGATGCTGCTGCACGGACGAGGCGACACTGCCGAAAACATTCTGGGCCTTTCCTTACCGTTTCAAGACCTAGACGGAGTCTGCTGGATGGCTCCGCAGGCTATGAACCACGGATGGTATCCTAATCGGTTCACGGTCCCAAGAAGCCACAATGAGCCCTATCTAACTCTGGCTCTCGACACCCTTCAAGGCCTCTTGGATAAGTTTCCCCCAGAACAGACCTTGCTGGCAGGATTCTCTCAGGGCGCCTGCCTGGTCAGCGACCTTTTGGTGCGGCGACCCGTGCGAAGAGCCGGGGCGTGGATCTTCTCCGGTGGCCTAATCGGGCAAGACGATGAGTGGCCCATAGGCGAGGGAGCCTTGAAGGGCACCCCTGTTCTAGTGACAGGCAGTCTGCAAGATCCCCACATACCGGCCGAGAGAATGGAGCGCACCAAAGAGGTGCTGCGATCTTTAGGGGCCGACATCACCGAGAGCCACTCTCAACAAGCTTCTCATTACGTCAGTGAAGTTGAACTTCGACTTGCTGGAGAACTTTTGGAGACCGCGCTCAAGGCACTGTGATCGTTATAGCCGCCGAAGCTCTCCTTCGGGTCCGAAGGTCCAAACCTCATCCTGGTATCGTAGATCGCCGCTTTCGGTCACCTCGATTCTTTGCTCTGAGAGATAGCCCCTAGCCCTCTGTTGAAAATATCGAAACGCCGCAGAATGGGTCTGATCTCGCACCAGAACCCAGCCCCCCCGGGCTTCCAATTGGAACGGAAGCGACAGGGGGTCGAGATTCGAAGTCGCTGAATCCGAAGGCTCACCGAGTTGGAACTCTTGGCGCTGAAGTGGAGCACCGTCCCAAGAGAAAAGTTCTAGCGAGTTTTCCCTAACCCGAGCAAGCAGGCTCTCGCCCACCACTATGGCCTGAACTGGTGGGTCAGAATCGGCCAAGCCGTGAGTCACCAAGAATAAGGATGCCACGGTCTCGGAGATTTCTGAAGGGGGTCCGAGTTGGAGCGCTGTCTGGAACTTGCCAGTCAAAAAGGAGCGATAGGCAAGGTCCTCGGAGCCCAAGTTTGCAGCCGACAATACCCCACTGGGCTCAGGGGCCCCCAAACGAAACAGCAAGCGCTGCTGTCGTCGAGCCGCCTCTTCGATCTGCACGGACTGAGACCACCAGAGCAACAGGCCGCCACAGACCCAAACGACGAAAAGTAGTGCACCACGCCTCACCGGAAAGGCATTTGAGGAACACCCATGGGTTCCTACCAGGCCTTTCTCTTTTGAGGGAGAACTGCGCAACGGCTTCGGGGGCTTTGGAGTTTACTTCGAGGCCTGCTTCGGGTAACACTCTAACGCGGGGCGCATTTGTAGAAGCGTACCCTGAAAAACTGAAACAGCTCAACCCACGAGTCCTCTCGGACACCTGCGACTAGGCTCGATAAGGTGGACTTCGCGACCCAGATCTTGGGGAGCGGCGTCGTGGTGATGCTTAAGGAGA
>JBJHCR010000125.1:0-9686 GCA_050486105.1 Vulcanimicrobiota bacterium | reverse complement strand
CGAGTAAGGTCAAGAGCGGCTTGGCTCAAATGCTAAAGGGCGGGGTAATCATGGATGTCACGACGCCGGAAGAGGCCGTTATCGCCCAAGAGGCTGGAGCCGTAGCAGTGATGGCCCTCGAACGAGTTCCGGCGGATATCCGCAGAGACGGTGGAGTCGCGCGGATGACGGACCCCGCCATTACCCAAAAAATCATGGATGCGGTGACCATCCCGGTCATGGCTAAGGCGCGTATAGGACACTTCGTTGAAGCCGAAATCCTTCAAGCTCTGGGAGTGGACTACATCGACGAGTCCGAAGTGTTGACACCCGCCGACGACATGTTCCACATCAATAAACACGATTTCGAAGTTCCCTTTGTCTGCGGAGCAAAGAACCTGGGTGAGGCTCTCCGACGCATAGGCGAAGGAGCGGCCATGATCCGCACTAAGGGAGAGGCCGGAACGGGTAATGTGGTGGAAGCGGTTCGCCACATGCGCACCATTAATGCCGAGATTCGACAACTTTCAGGAATTCCCGACGAAGAACTGATGACCTTTGCCAAAGAGATCGGTGCTCCTTACGACTTGGTCAAACAGACTCGAGAGCACGGTCGTCTTCCGGTGGTAAATTTCGCTGCCGGTGGGATCGCTACTCCGGCAGATGCGGCCTTGATGATGAGACTGGGCTGCGATGGGATCTTTGTAGGTTCAGGAGTCTTCAAGTCGGCGGACCCGGCAAAGATGGCTCGAGCCATCGTGGATGCCACGGCCCACTACGCCGATGCCAAGAAACTTTCGGTGTACAGCAAAGGTATCGGAGACCCCATGAAGGGTCTGGAGATCTCCAACCTAAGACCAGAAGAACTCCTCGCGTCTCGAGGCTGGTGATGAACATCGGAGTTCTAGCTCTTCAGGGAGCGGTCTCCGAGCACCAGCAGATCTTGGCGTCTCTCGGAGTCGAGGGACGCCAAGTGCGATCCGCGGAAGACCTGTACGACCTAGACGGACTGATCATCCCGGGCGGTGAATCTACGACCCTCGAGAAACTGGTCAAGAGATTTGAGATCGATCAAACCCTTGCACTGGGCTTGGACCGTGGTATGGCGGTCTGGGGGACCTGTGCTGGGATGATCCTGTTGGCTCAACAGATCACCAACGGCATGCCGGGACAAACTGGGCTCGGTCATCTGCCCATCGAAGTCGAGCGCAATGCCTTTGGACGGCAGTTAGAGTCTTGCGAGGTTGAGCTGGAAGTTGAAGCCCTGGGACCGCCCTCTTTTCCCGCCGTCTTTATCAGAGCTCCTATTGCCCGAAAGCTTCTCACCGGTGAAGTTCAACCTCTGGCCACCTTTCAGGGCACTCTTGTCGCTCTGAGATACCGAAGAATTCTCGCCACCTCCTTTCATCCAGAATTGACCGGCGACACCCGCTGGCACTCCTACTTTCTGGGCATGCTACAAAGAGCCAAACCCTCCCTGGTTGTCGAGGTTTGACCCCCCAACCTGAGCGGAACGTGGGCCTGTACGGGGCCACTCTCATAGGCGTTGGGGCCATCGTTGGAGGAGGCATCCTGGCCCTAGCCGGTGTGGCCTTCCAGCAAGCCGGCCCCTCGGCTCTGCTGGCTTTTGCGCTCAATGGGATGATCGCGGTCATCACCGCCCTAAGTTTTGCGGAAATGGCCACCTCCTTCCCTCAGTCGGGGGGTATGTACACCTACGCCAAAAGGCTCTTTTCGATACAGGCAGCATTTTCTGTGGGCTGGCTGGTATGGTTTGCCTCTATAGTCGCCGGAGTGCTGTACGCCCTGGGATTCGCAGCTTTCGCCCTCCTGCTGTTGGTGGGCTTGTGGCCGGGTGCCTTGGAGATCTTGGGCGAGCGCGGATGGCAGTTGCTTTTGGCAGCCTCAGCTGTGGGCTATTATCTTTTTTCCCTCTCTCGCGGGAGCAGCGGGGGAAGCGGGCAGTGGGTGACCGTCGGAAAGATGGTCCTTTTCTCTTTTCTTATCCTGGCAGGCTTCCCTAATCTTCTGACTCAGCCGGTGTCGGTTACCCTAGAGACCCTGCAGCCCTTCCTGGTAGAGGGCTTCAGTGGAGTGTTGGCCGCCATGGGGTTCAGCTTCATCGCTTTCCAAGGCTTCGATCTCATCGCAGCTGTCAGCGGAAAGATCGCCTCTCCCACTCGAACCATCCCGCGAGCCATGCTTTTGTCCTTAACCTTGGCCCTGGGCGTCTACGTTCCTTTGCTCTTCATGGTGATCACCGTGGGCGGGGATGGTAGCAGTTCGGTCCATCAGCTAGCTGCGGCCCATCCAGAAACCCTCATAGCGGTGGCGGTAGAGAACTATTTGGGTAGGACTGGCTACTGGATCGTAGTGGTGGCGGCGGTCCTGTCTATGCTGTCGGCCTTGGAGGCCAACCTGTTGGCTTCATCCTGGATCGCCTACTCTATGGCTACAGATCGAGCCTTGCCCAGCAGTTTGGCCCAGCGCCACCCCCAGACTCACGTGCCCACCCGGGCCCTTCCGGCCAGCGCCATGATGATGCTGGCCCTGGTTCTAGTGCTGCCGAATGTGGCGGTCGCTGGAGCCGCCGCCTCTCTCATTTTTCTCCTTTGTTTTGCCCTCATCCATTGGATGGTGATTCTCAAACGCACTCGAGGAGACGGATCAGAGGCGGCCTTCAAGACTCCATGGTTTCCTCTCACTCCAATCCTGGGTTCCCTATGTTGCTTAGGCCTAGCCGCCTTTCAAGGGTCGATTGTACCTCAGGCTGGGGGACTTGCCGGAATATGGCTCATAGGAGGAGCCGCCTTATATATCACCCTTTTTGAGCGCCGAGCTCGGATCCACGATGCCGCAGCGGAAGGCCTGGATCCTTCGCTTATGCGCTATCGAGGTCGAAGCCCGGTGGTCCTGGTGCCTATCGCCAACCCGGACAATGCCCCGGCCATGGTTCGTCTAGCTCACGCTCTTTCGCCACCGGAGATAGGCAGAGTCCTCTTGTTGACGGTGGCTCCCAGCATCTACAGATTGGAAGAGGCCCAAAAGGTCACCGGTCAAGCCCTCAGGACCGCCTTTGAGATGGAAGTCTTCCCAGAGGCGCTAACCACGGTTGCCGCTAAGCCTTGGCTGGAGATTGGCAGGGTGTTCAGAAGTTATTGCTGTCAGACTCTGCTGCTAGGCTTGTCCAGTCTAGAGCAACTCAAGACCGAGAAAAACTTGGAGCGTCTCACTGAAGAGGTGGATTCCGACGTGGTCATTCTGCGGGCTCCAGAGGCTTGGTGCCTCAAGGACTCGACTTCGATCTTGGTTCCTGTCGGAGGACGCGGAGGCCACGACACCTTGAGAGCTAGACTCCTGGCCAGCTTGCTTCGCACTTATCCGGCCTTGAAGATCACCTATTTGGGAATCGCTGCTCTTCCTGATGAGCACCTCCATCGCAACTTGGGCAGAATTGCTAGAGATGAGCTAGAAGGGAAGGCCTCCACCGTGGTTTTGGCCGATGAGCGACCGGTAGCGGAAGTCGTGGCCGAGAAGGCTCAAGACTTCGATCTGATCCTCTTGGGTCTTCAACGGCAAGGACGGGCCACTGCTTTTGGTCAGGTCTCTCTCGACGTCGCCGCTCTATCCGACAAGGCCCTGCTGATCATCGGGCGTCGCTCTTAGGGCCTCTTGGTCGGAAAACAAGTTTACTGCATCTTGGGCTATAGCTTGGCAGAGGTCTGAGAAAATAAACCGGTGGAAGGGGAACTGTATCCCAAAGCACGCTTTTCGGATGGACGAACGGCTTCAATGGTCGTCGCTCTTCCAAGAGAAAGCCATGGAGCGGGCCGTTTCAGCCAAAAGCGCGGCCCCAATAGGTAGACAACGCTCGTCGATATCGAAGTTCGGAGTGTGCAGATCCCGAACGCTGTGGGTGGCTGTCGCCAGTCCAGCACCAAGAAAGAAGATCGCTCCCGGAACCTCCTGGGTCACGTGACCAAAATCTTCCCCTTCAAGACCGAAAGCTTCCGCTTTAGCCTCGAAGTAAGGAAAAAGGCGCTGATAGGCCTGACTGATGAATTCTACCACTCTGTAGTCGTTGTGAGTTACCGGCTCCCCCGGGGTCAACTGCAGACGATACTCTCCTCCGAAAGGCCGACAAAGCTCGAAGGCCTTTTCCACTTCTTTGAGCATGAGTTCTCGATTATCCATGCTGTAGCTCCGGACCGTTCCGGTGAGATGGACTTCCGAGGGAATGATGGAGTTCATACTCCCGGCGTTGATGGTTCCGATGCTCACAGCTGCCGGCTCTAAGGGAGAAACTCTGCGGGAGACGATCCCGTGCAGTCCCTGAAGAACCATGCCTAAGAGCCAGGTGGGGTCGACGCTGTTGTGAGGAGAGCCTCCGTGACCTCCAGAGCCCACGATGGCAGCCTCGAGGTAGTCGACCGAAGCCATGACTGGGCCAGGTTTGAGCAGGATGGTTCCCACTGGGATTCTGGGATTTACATGCAAAGCTAAAGCGGCATCGACTCCTTGGTAAGCACCCGCTTCCACCTGATATTGGGCTCCGGTTTTACCGTGCTCATCGGCCAACTCTTCGGCTGGCTGGAAAACAAACTTGACGGACCCGGGAAACGGCTCCTCTCGAAAACTGTGGGATAAGAGCTTGGCGGTGACCAGCAGCATGGCGGTGTGGGCGTCGTGCCCGCAAGCGTGCATCACACCGGGATTGGTAGAGATGAAATCGTGCTCATTGGTCTCTTGGATGGGCAGGGCGTCCATATCGGCCCTGAGGGCGATCACCGGAGTACCTCCAGGGTTCAAAGTGGCCACCACTCCGTGGCCGCCAACCTTTGTGTCGACTTGGAGTTCTGGAATCGCTTTGAGGTGTTCCGCGACCTTGTGAGAGGTTTCCACTTCGCGGTGGCTCAGCTCAGGGTGCTGGTGAAAATCTCTCCGAAGGAGCACCAACTCTTCTACATAACCTCGGGCTCTCGAGGCGAAGTCATCAACAGTTTCTGTGTATTTCATAAACCATGGCTTTCCGGCTCCTCGAAAAAGGATCCTGGTCTACCTGCCCAAGCGTCGACTTCAGAGATTTCGTTCTAGTTAAGATGGACGGACCAACCAATGGTGGTCAGGCGCCGGGAACCCGCGCTTGCGTGGGTGGCCGCGCTTGCGTGGGTGTCGCAAGAAGAAGCGAACGCTTAATACCAGGCGTATTTGAGTGAGCTTCGACGCCGCGAGAGAGGATGCATGGCCGCCAGGCCAGGGATGAATTTTGCGGACGTTGTACTAGGTGGCAGTATGCCCCTTAAGGCCCCCATAGGATATACGCAGAACAAGAAGTCTACACTACACTCAAGAAACCGAGATTCTCAGGATCTCAGGGAACTACTCTCTAGGAGAACGAACATGAATGAAAACATTATGGCCGGCAAATGGAAGCAGCTCAAAGGAAACATTAAGAACCAATGGGGCAAGCTCACCGACGACGATGTGGACCGGATCGAAGGCAATGCAGAAATAGCCGTGGGAACTCTTCAAGAGAAATATGGTTGGGGAGTAGAAGAAGCTCGAGCTCGTCTGAACGACTGGCTCCAAGGGCATTCGGATGAGGAGTCCTGAACTCTGACACAAAAATCGAAATCTCAAAAGGTGGTCTATCTATGAATCGAATCCTTTGGAGTCGGCCGGACGAAGCTTTACTCCTACTGCGCCTAGCAGTGGGCTTAGGAATGCTGACCCACGGTTGGCCCAAGTTGATGAAGTATTCGGAGATGTCCCAAGGTTTTCCCGACCCACTGGGTGTAGGCTCTTCTCTGAGCCTAACACTAGCAATCTTCGCTGAACTGGGCTGTTCCCTAATGCTGATTTTGGGCTTCTTGACTCCTCTGGCTGCTGTCCCACTGGCCATCACTATGGCGGTCGCCTTTTTCATTGTGCACGCCGAGGATCCATGGCAAAGGAAAGAACTTGCAGCCCTGTATTTGAGCATCTATGCCGTTCTATTGGTCAGCGGTCCCGGCCGATATTCCTTGGATCATCTGCTGTTCGGCAAGAAAGACTGAAGCTTGACCGGCCAAAGCCTGGGAAGGTGCCCACATGCCCTCTCCGAAGGCGGGTCCTATGACTGAAGACAGCAATTTTTCCCAACGAATGAGCGAGCGCGGCAAGAGAATTCGCGCCCGAGCCCTGGATCACGACTATTCCGAGAAGACCCATCTGATCCACGGACGTTATCAGAGCAGCCGTTGGGATTACCAACACCACGTGGTTCCGCCCATGTCGAGTTCGGTGACCTACCGCTTGGACACCACCATGAGGGGAGCCCAAGGTTTTGCTCAGTATGGGGCTGGTCATACGGAGAACCAAGCCCCCATCTATATTTATGATCGCCTAGATGAACCCACCAGGGGTATGCTGGAGCAAAATCTGGCTTATGCTGAAGGAGGCGAGGTCGCAGTATGTTTTGCTTCAGGCATGGCCGCCATCAGCGCTTCTCTAGCGGTTTTGGCCAAGAGTGGAGAGCGGGTCCTGGCTCATCATGTGCTCTACGGCTGCACTTTCAGCCTGCTGAGGAGTTGGCTGCCAAGATTCGGAATCAAGGCCAACGGTATCGACCTCAACGACGAGAACCAACTTCGGGAGCACCTCACTCCTGAAACTCGAGTGGTCTATTTTGAAACTCCGGTGAACCCGGATCTCGATCTCATCGATATCGCCCGGGTTGTCCAATTGGTTCAGGACGCCAACGCTCAGCGAGAAGAGACCGACCATATCAAGATTGTGGTGGACAACACCTTTGCCACTCCCTATTGCCAGCGTCCTTTGGAGATGGGGGTGGACATGGTGGTCGGCAGTCTGACCAAGAACATCGGCGGCTTTGGCACCGATCTTGGAGGATACGTAGCGACCAGACGGGAGTTCGAACCTGCCTTGTTGAGCTTTCGCAAAGACTTTGGCGCCGTATTGTCCCCCAAGGCCGCCTGGCCGGTGTTGGTGTACGGCCTGCCCACCTTGCCCGTTCGCGTGCGCCAGCAACAGCAAACCGCCGAGAAAGTGGCCCGCTATCTTGAGGCTCACTCGGCGGTGAAAAAGGTGCGCTATCCAGGCCTCGACAGTTTTCCTCAAGGCGAACTGGCCCGACGACAGATGCTGGACTACGAGGGACTGTTCGCACCAGGCACCCTACTTAGCTTCTCTTTGGACGACCCCGAGGGACAGTTGGCCGGCAAGTTTATAGATCATCTTGCCGAAAACGCCTACTCCATCACCATGGCGGTCAGCCTGGGGCAGGTCAAGACGCTGATCGAACATCCCTATTCCATGACCCACGCCAGTATGGCCTGCGAAGATCGCTCCAAGCATCTGGTGGATCCCGGCAGCATACGGCTGTCCCTAGGTCTGGAAAAGGGTGAAGATATCATGTACGACTTGGAGGAGGCTTTCAAGGCGGTGGGACTGGCAGATCAGGTGATGGGCTGATCAAGAAAGGCTCCGCTTCGATGATTTCCCAACGATGATCGTCCCCCCCCATGTCAAATAGTTCTGATAGGTGACGAATCGACTGCGCGGTAGGCCCATTATCTGATAGTAGACGGCCAACTCTTGGGATGTCCACCTTCTGGTCGGGCTTTGACCTCGAGGCCTGACGGGTCAGGAAAGCCCACCTCAAGAGGACAGAGCTGTGCTATTCGTATTCGTCGTCCTCCCACGGTAGGCCCAGTCGCTGCATGATCTTCTTGGCCTCAGTGGGAATGTTGTCGGGGCGGTCCTTGCTCAAGTCTTCATCCGTTGGCAGCGGCTGCCCTGTGTAGGCGTGGAGAAAGGCCTCGCAGAGCAACTCGCTGTTGGTGGCGTGACGCAGGTTGTTCACCTGCCGTCGAGTTCGTTCGTCAGTAAGGATCTTCAAGACCTTGACTGGGATAGAAACCGTCACCTTCTTCACCAATTCGCTCTTCTTGCCGTGCTGGGCGTAGGGGCTGATGTATTCGCCGTTCCACTCTATGCTCATAGGTCGGCTGTTCTCGATATCCCGGGAATCTCCGTCAGGAACTTCCACGACAGCAAACTGAACATGTTAAATTTGTGTAGACATCTAGACGTCCAAACGTCTAGAGGGATAAGGTTGGGAAAACGACTTGAATATACGGAGAACTCGAATATGGACTGTCAGCGCTTTTCCACCATCGCCGCCCGAGAAGGGATCGGAACCGACACTCAGCACGGGGCCGTGGTGCCTCCTCTGTATCTGTCCAGCAACTACACCTTTGAGGAGTTCGGCAAACCTCGGCAGTACGACTACAGCCGGAGCGGCAATCCCACCCGCTCCACTCTGGCCGACACTTTGGCCAAACTCGAAGGGGGAGCCGGCGCCGTGGTGACCTCCACCGGGATGTCTGCGGCGACCCTGGTTATCAGCCTACTGGGACCCAAGGACCTGCTGGTGGTTCCCCATGACTGTTACGGCGGCTGCTATCGTCTGTTCACAAGTTTGGCCCGCAAGGGCTCTTTTCTTCTGGAGGTGGTGGACCTTGGAGATGCCGAGGCTCTCGCCGAAGCCCTGGCGAAGAAGCCCAAGATGGTCTGGATCGAGACTCCTTCAAATCCCCTGCTGCGCTTAGTGGACATCTCGGCGGTAGCCGAACGTGCCAAAGAGGTTGGGGCACTGGTGGTGGCCGACAACACTTTTCTTTCGCCTGTGCTGCAGCAACCCCTAGCTCTGGGTGCAGACCTGGTGATCCACTCCACCACCAAATACATCAACGGACACAGCGACGTGGTGGCCGGAGCGGTGATCGCCAAAGACCCAAAATTGGTAGAAGAACTCACCTGGTGGGCTAACTGCCTAGGAATCACCGGGGCCCCCTTCGATGCTTTCCTGACCTTGCGAGGTCTGCGCACCCTGCCCTTGCGCATGAAGCAACACCAGGCTAACGCCGAGGCGGCCGTGCAACTTCTGGCCCAACATCCTGCCGTGGAAAAGGTCTATTACCCCGGCCTAGAGGACCACCCTCAGCACGAACTGGCCAAAAGACAGCAGGCTGGTTTCGGAGCCATGCTGAGCTTCGAACTTCGAGGCGACCAACGCTCGGTGCGCGCTTTTCTAGAGAATCTCCAGCTGTTTTCTCTAGCCGAGAGCCTAGGCGGAGTGGAGAGTCTGGTGGCCCACCCGGCCACCATGACCCACGCTTCCATGGATCCCGAGGCCCGCAAGAAAGCCGGCATCAAGGACAACCTCATCCGCCTGTCGGTGGGGATCGAAGACGCCCAAGATCTGCTGGAAGACCTAGGGCTTGCTCTGGCTGCCGCCGCTCAAGCCAACCTCCGTGCCGTCCATAATCTTCGAGCCCCCAGCGCCGCCAAGGGCCCAAAAGTCGCCTCCAGCCTGGCCAAAAAAGCCCACGTGCTCTAGACTTACGTTCCGCACTTCTCGGACAAAATGCTTAGCCTGGCCTGTTTTCATTCCTTGTCAAGCACGTTTCGACAGTTCAGGAATAATCCTGGGTACTGATTGCTTCATATAGTCCTGGTTTTGGCAACTGTTTTGAGAAGTGCGGAACAGGAGCCTAGGAGGCTGCTGGTTTAAACGGGGACGTAACGCTTCGCTTGCGGACCGCAAGCGAAGCGTTCACCGTAGGTGCCCGAGACGAAGGACATCACCCACCTTCGGCGGGTACCCGTCAGGCGAATGGCCCTTCGGGAACGCCTACGGCTTT
>JBJHCR010000124.1:2805-16226 GCA_050486105.1 Vulcanimicrobiota bacterium | reverse complement strand
GCCCAGCAGCGTTTAGAAGCCTTTCCCAAGCCTCGCTTGATCTGCGGGGCTCAGGTGTCGGTGGGAAAGGAGTCTGAGAACACCTCTTTACTACTGTTGGTGCAGAATCGGGCGGGCTGGCAGCGCTTGTGTCGCTTGTTGACGGTGGGCGCTCACGGTCGACCCAAAGGGGAGAATCTGATCCCTTGGGAGGCCCTGACGAGCGCCGCCTCTTTGGGAGAAGGCTTGCTGGCTTTATGGGGGGGAGCAGAGAGTTCTCTGGTGGCGGCTGATGAGGAGCATTGGCGGCGACACGGGGAGCTTTTGCGGGCATCTTTCGGGGACAGGATCTACGCGGCCCTGCCCCGGCATCGCCTGGCGGCAGAGTGCTGTCTTGAGCCTCGAGTTCGCCTCCGAGCCCATCGCCTGGGCCTTCCTGAAGTGGCCGCAGCAGAAGTGCTCTATCACCAGGCCGGACGCCGTCGCCTGCAAGACGTGCTGTGCTGCATCCGCCATAGAACCACATTGGCCCAGGCTGGCCGGCTGTTGCGCCCCAACTCCTGTTTTTCATTGCTGACGAGCGAAGAAGCCCTGGAACTCTACGGCGATCGCCCCGAGGCTCTCCGGCGCACTTTCGAGGTGGCCGAGCGCTGTCGCTTCGAACTCGGGGAGTTGCACTATCGCTACCCCAACGAAGAGGGCTCCGACGGGGTCAGCTCAGTGCAGAGGCTCACCGACCTGGCTTGGCAGGGGGCGGTGGAACGCTATGGAGAGCCCTTGCCCCAGGAGGTGGAGCGGCTGCTGCAGCACGAGCTTTCGGTGATCCTCAAACTCGAGTATGTGGGCTATTTTTTGACCATGCTCGAGATCGTGAATTTCTGCCGCTCTCAGGGGATTCTATGCCAAGGTCGAGGCTCGGCGGCCAACTCTGTGGTCTGTTTTTGCCTGGGCATCACCGCCGTGGATCCGGTGAAGTTGGGTTTGCTGTTCGAGCGTTTTGTCTCCGAGGAGCGGGCCGAACCTCCGGACATCGATCTCGACATCGCCCACCAAAGACGAGAGGAAGTCATCAGTTGGGTTTATCAGCGCTATGGTCGGGAGCGAGCCGCCATGGTGGCCAACGTGGTGCGCTATCGTCCCCGCTCGGCGGTGCGGGAGATCGGCAAGGTGTTGGGAGTGGAGGTGCCGGTGATCGAGCGGCTGGCTCGGTTGCTCAGCGGGTTCTCTCCCTCTTTGGAGCTTTCGATCATGCAGATGGCAGGCTTAGAGCCCGAGCGACAGCGACTGTACGGCTTGCTCTGGGAGTTGGTCAACGAGATCCTCGATTTCCCCCGCCATCTGTCCATCCATCCCGGGGGGTTCTTGCTGGGCCGGGATCCGGTTTGTGAGTTGGTGCCCATCGAGCACGCCACCATGGACGGGCGCACGGTGATCCAGTGGGACAAATATGACGTGGAGGCTTTGGGCCTCTTCAAGGTGGACCTTCTGGGCTTGGGGGCCCTCTCCCAGATCGATCGGGCTTTCCGTCTGATCGCTGCCCACTGGGGAGAGAAGCTCTCCATGGAGAGTGTGCCAGCCGACGATCAGGCCACCTATGGCATGCTGTCCGAAGGCGATTCGGTGGGCGTTTTTCAGGTGGAGAGCCGAGCCCAGATGGCCATGCTGCCCTCCATGCAGCCCCGGCGCTTTTACGACCTGGTGATCCAGGTGGCCATCGTGCGGCCGGGCCCCATCACCGGAGGTATGGTGCATCCCTATCTCAGGCGCCGGACGGGCCAGGAAGAGGTGGATTATCCTCACCCCAGTCTGAAGCCGGTTTTAGAGAAGACTTTGGGGGTTCCGCTGTTCCAGGAGCAGGTGATGAAGCTTGCCATGGTGGCCGCCGACTACACCCCGGGCGAGGCGGACCTGCTGCGTCGGGACATGGCGGCCTGGCGCAGCCGAGGGAAGCTCGAGCGCCATCGGGAGCGCCTCTTGAGCCGCATGATCGCCAAGGGGATCGAGCCGGATTTCGCCGAGCGAGTCTTCGCTCAGATCAAGGGGTTCGGCGAGTACGGGTTCCCCGAGAGCCATGCGGCCTCGTTCGCTCTGATCACCTATGTCGCATCCTTTCTGCGCTGTCACTATCCCGAAGCTTTTCTGTGTGCGCTTTTGAATTCGCTGCCCATGGGGTTTTATTCGGCCTCTACCTTGTTGGAGGATGCTCGGCGTCAAGGGGTGAGGGTGCTGCCGTTCTGCGCCGAGAAGAGCTTTTGGGAGTGCACCCTGGAGAGCCTGAACCCAACCCCAACAGAACAGGCGCAACAGTTGGAGCTGTTCTCCGAGAGGGACTCCACCAAACCTGCTGAGCTTTCTGAGAGGAAGAGTTTTGGGGTGCGTTTGGGTCTGAAGTTTCTCAAGGGGTTGTCCCAGCAGCAGGCTGAGCGGATCGTGGGGAATCGGCCTTTCCGCTCCACCAGAGATCTGGTATGCCGAGCCGGGATCGATCGTAAGGCTCTGGAGCTTTTGGCCTCAGGTGGGGCCCTGGCGGTTTATGGGCGGAGCCGCCGCCAGGAACTTTGGGCCACCGAGGACCATCTGGCGGCTAAACTGCGTCCCTTGCTCAGGGAGTTCGAGTCCTCCGAGCGCGACTTTGCCCCCCTCGACGAGAACGGAGCGGTGCTGTGGGATTATCAGGCTGCGGGTCTGTCGGCTCGGGGTCATCCCATGCAGATTTTGCGTCCGGCTTTGCGTCGAGCAGGCTTTCCCGATGCGGCCACCTTGAAGGCCTTGCCCGAAGGTCGATGGACTCGTTATGCCGCCATGGTGATCTGCCGCCAGCGTCCGGCCACCGCCAACGGCACGGTCTTTATGACCTTGGAAGATGAGACCGGTTTGGTGAACGTGATCGTCTGGTCCAAGGTCTTCGAAGACCACTATGTGGTGGCTCGTTCGGCGGGTCTTTTGGGGGTGAAGGGCCGGATCCAGAGAGGCAAAGGAGTGGTGCATTTGGTGGCTTCAACCTTGTATCGCCCAGACCTGGACTCAGGCGTGGAGGTGGGAAGTCGCAATTTTCATTGAGGATGAGAGTATCACTCCGGCCAATGTGAACCTCCTGTCTCACCATTTTCCCCGGCTCGTGCTGGGACAGGAGGACCTACTCAGAAACCGAAAACAGTTGCGCTCGGTATGATTTCCGTAATACCTATAGAAGAGGGCGAACGCTGGGACCGTTGGGTTCGCAGCTTTCCCGAATACGACGTCTGCTATCTCAGTGGCTATGCCGCGGCTTTCCAACTTCACGGCGAGGGAGAGCCGCAGCTGATCACCTTCGATGACGGTTCGACCCGAGCCATGAACGTGGTCATGCGGCGCGACATTGCCCAATGTCCTCACTTCTCAGGGCGCTTGCCAGAGGGTGAGTGGTTCGACCTTTCCACCCCATACGGCTACGGCGGTTTTTGGTTCGACGGACCGAACACCGCTGCCGTAGAAGAGGCCTATCAGGATTACCTGCATACTCAAGGGATAGTCAGTGAGTTTGTCCGTTTCCACCTCTTCGGGCAGGCTCACCGGACATTCCCAGGTGAGGTGGAGAGTCGCACTCAGAACGTGGTCCGCACCTTGGACCTCTCATGGGACGAGATCTGCAGAGATTTCGAACATAAAGTGCGAAAAAACCTCAAGAAGGCTGAGCGCTCCGGTCTGAGAGTCGAGTTCGACTTCGCCGGCCAAAGGCTGCCTGAGTTTCTCGCCATCTACCACTCCACCATGGAGCGAAACCAGGCCAGCGACATCTACCATTTCTCAGAAGCTTTTTTTCGTCAGCTCAAGGAGTTGGATGGGCACATTCTTTACGTTCATGTTATCCATCAGGAGAAGGTCATTTCTAGTGAGCTTCTGCTGTACGGAACAGAGAATTGCCATTCCTTTCTGGGGGGAACCGAGGCTGACTACTATTCCTTGAGGCCCAACGACCTGTTGAAATGCGAGGTCATTCGTTGGGCCCAGAGGGCCGGTTTGAAGCGTTTCATCCTCGGGGGCGGCTACGGCCAAGACGACGGCATTTTCCGCTATAAGAAGAGCTTCGCCCCCCACGGTTTGCACAAATTCTATCTTGGAAAACGCATTGTCGACCAGCAGAAATACCAAGACCTACTGGAGCTGAGAGCCCAGTTGCCAGGCTATGATCCGGATTCTCGCTATTTTCCCAAGTACCGAGGCTGACTGCTCAGGCGAGCGCTTTAAAATTCTTGGAGACCAGTCTGGCTGTCATAAGAAGGGCGATCGGGAGCCAAGCCGGCCGCTTGGTGATGAAACCCATCGCAGTAAAACTGAAAACGGTCTCGGTTCTGGGACACGGAATAGCCGGAACTGTAGGTGTCAAAACCCGCGGCAGGGCAATCTGGTATCATTCGAAGATAATCGGGGGCCAACACTTCGAGATCTTGGGGATACTGACCCAGGTAGTCGGTGGCCCACATCTCCAAAGCCGTTCCGATATTCTTCATGTTAGATTTGCAGGCTGTCAGTTGGCCTTGGGAGCGCGCCCGAATGAAATTGGGAACGAGAATAGCAGCAGAGAGGGAACCACCCACGATCAATCCGCTATTGCCGAGTCCCTTAGACCGAAAGCGAAGACCGTCTTGGGTGACGGTGACGCAAGAGGCGCCTTCAAGGGACGAAGAGTATCTCTGGAAACGGCTCAAGGCCTTTTGGGCCACTTTGGCCTCGGTGGAGTCTGAATCTTTCAGACTCTCCAGGAGATGAGAGTAGAGTGGTTGGAGATCGAGGTAATCAAAGTAGACGATCCCCTCACCACCCCAGGCCATCAACTCTTTCACGATGGGACGTGCGGCAAGCGTACCCTGGCTGGTGTCGAGGAGGGAGCCGCTCTCGGGGCCGACCTCCAAAATGAGTGCCGGAGGATCCGAGGCGTCAAGCCTAAGGGACAGATCTGGTTCTCCGAGGTCATAGAGGCGGCTTTCACCAGGTGCAGGTTCGGAAGTCGAGTCGAGGTCGAGGAGTTTTGAGAGCAGGGAGTGGGCCTTGGAAGTATCTTTAAGAGGGGCAATGGCCACCACCGATGGGTTTAGGGGTTCCTGTTCAGCGGAAGCCAGCGCACCCACTTCGATTACCGATAGAGTGTCGTACCGAGGATGGTTCGGTTCGGTGTCATTATGGTGCTCACCCGAGCAATAAACCCCGGCCCGTTGAGGATCGGTTTTTCTTTGATAACCGGCACTGTAGGAATCGACGCCGGCGGCCGGGCAGGTGGGGATGGCCATCAAGTATGGTCCGATCAAGCCTTCCAAGGATTCGGGATAGCCACCGCCGTGGTCAAAAGACCACATGTCCAAGGCTGTGCCGATGTTCTTCAGGTTGCTGACGCAAGCGGTTCGTTGTCCTGCGTGTCGGGCTTCCAAGAAGTTTTCCTGAAAGGGATCGAAAAGAGACTCCACGATCTGTCCTCCCGCCGTTACCTCGCCTTCCAGAGCGAGCCAGGGGTTTCCGTAGATGGTCAGTCCCAAGGGCAGCATACCCACCTCAGCTCTACTACTAGGGCTCAGCATGCCTACGGCTACCAGGCTGTTGAAGGTCCATTCGAGGTCGAAGCTGTTCATGGCTGAAATCTCTGAGGAAAAGCGGTTCAAGGCTGAGGTACCAATAGAACCAGGAGTCCGGAGTTTCTTGGAGAGCTCTCCGGAATGCTCAGCCACCTTAAGCAAACCGTCGAGCTGCATCTTCTTGAGATCGATAGACCCAATGAGACATTCTACCGCTGAGAGCGAATCGAAGGTTTTCTGGTCGGTGTGAGGCAGGGAGGCCTGAGAAAGTTGGCTCCAAACGGATTGCAAGTTGAGAAAAGCAACCACTCCCGCTCCTGGGCTGTCCAGAGAGCGTTGGCCGGCAAGAAACAGCGGGTGCTGGTCCAAGCTATTGCTTCCCGGGTTTCGAGTTGCTTCCACCACAATTTGATAGCTCCGCTGAGAGCTGGCAAGATAGACCCAATTCTGATCAAAACCGAAGGCGAGTTCGTCGTCTAGGGAGTAAGTCGTCACTCCCTGGACGGTGATGGGCTCCAAGACCATCTCATTCCTGGATGCAAGGTCTTCCCACCAGCTTTCAAACGCGTCGGCCTTCCTGAGTCCCACAATACC
Organism: Vulcanimicrobiota bacterium; assembly: GCA_050486105.1. GTDB lineage: Bacteria > Vulcanimicrobiota > Xenobia > Xenobiales > JADMJV01 > JAEXNA01. The sequence continues at coordinate 10,107 of JBJHCR010000124.1, read as the reverse complement.
GATCAGTTCCGGCAGATCGTCATCGCTTAGGGGGGGAAGGAAGGCCAGATATCCACGTCCTTGGAAGATGGCCAACCATTCCTCTGGCGGCATACCGAGATCATTTTCGAACTCCACAATCTTTTGGCGTTGGGGTTCATCGAGCTCTTCGACGGCGGTCCGCAACTCTCGAATCAGTCGTCCGAGTCGTAACTGCTCCTCCAAGTCGATGATCAATGCGAGGAACGCGTTGCTGGGGATCCGATCAGCCAGCAGGAAAGCTGAGGGGCCGGAGCCCAAGCGCTCTCGATTGGTCCAAAAGAGAGCCCCTACCAAAATGATGAGACCCAAGACTAGGGCGATAACAAGAGCCTTACCTGAGCTTTTGCGATGCATGGCCACCCCCGAACTTGGAATTTCTAAAGAGTTTATGCGCCGAGACCTTTCTCCTCTTTGTGAACCCATCGAGGGTGGTGGTAGGGATGATCCCCTCGGAATGTCGAACGCGCTCTGATGCGATATATCCTGTTTTTTCTAGTTTGTCTTTTTGCTCCACTGCAGGCTCAACAAATCGAGGGCACCTTCGTGCTTGAAGGTTATGGCATGAAGGAGGTCTTGGTGTTCGGCCCGGATTCGGTGTCCACCCTGATCTCAGGAGATGGGATGTCTCCCGATGGTTACACCGAAAATTCACCGGTGGCTGAATGGGCCACCAAGGCGGTGGTTCTCGGTCCTCGCGCCGACCGACTTTCCCCCTATGAATCAATCCAAGTCTTGGAGGTCGATGAGAATGGCCTGATGCTCGGTCGCAGCAGCCGACAGTTCGATTCGGTGGAGGAGGCTCTGGCCGAAGATCCCGTGCCGGGAAAATTCTACTTTAAGGAGTCTCGATACCTGGAGTTGCAGCAGTATCCCACTCTTCCAGAACCCGACGAAGCAGCCTTCTTGGCTCTGCTTCAGGAAGCCTACGATCGCAATCGAGGCAGACCTATCCAAGGTGGAGAAGAAGACGCTCTATTCGCTCGCATGCTCGCAGACAAAGGCTACAATCCCTTTACCAGCAAAGATGTTTTTATCGCCGCACGCCATAAGCATCAATACTCAGCGCCCGTGGAAGAGCTTCTTAAGAAGTTCGAGGATCTGTCACATTAGATCGAAGTGGTGAGTCTTTCTAGGCGACTCTGAAAATGTCTCGTGAACAGTCCATTCTGGCGACCTTGGTTTTGTACAAAATCGTGCTGCTGGGGATCGGCTTGGCGACCCGCAGCAAGGCTACCGATGGAGCGGGCTTTTTCTTGGGAGGGCGCACTCTCGGGCCTTGGGTTTCGGCCCTTTCGGCTTCAGCCAGTTCCTCGTCGGTGTGGACCTTGCTCGGAGTCAGTGGGGCCGCCTATGCCATGGGCTTGAGCGCGCTGTGGATCGGTCCCGCTTGCTGGCTGGGATTCTTGATCAATTGGAGCTACCTCGGGCCCAGATTGCGAAGAGAGAGTTTCAAGACCGGAGCCCTGACGGTCACCGAACTTCTGGCCGGCGAAGCCACCGGAAGGTCGAGGCTGGCCATCTTTCGAGCAGGGTCGGTGATCGTGGTGCTATCGTTGGCTACATACGTGGCCACTCAGTTTCAAGGGGCCGGCAAGATGTTCCAGGAAACCTTCGGTTTGGGTTTCGCTCCCAGCGTCCTGCTCGGAGCCTCCATCGTCGTCTTATATACGGTCATGGGTGGTTTTCTTGCCGTCAGCATCACCGACTCTCTGCAAGGCTTCTTAATGGGTCTGACCTCTGTGGCCTTACCCCTTGCAGCCTGGTTGGCTGTGGGTGGGAGCACCGGTCTGTGGCAAGGTTTGCAGAGCGTAGAGCAAGAGGGCTTTCTGTCGCTCACCGGTGGTTTGGCACCCATGGCGGGACTTGGGTTTGTGGCCGGCCTCCTCGGGATCGGCCTGGGCTATCCAGGGCAGCCCCATGTGGTGAATCGATTTATGGCGATCAAAGATGAGACCTCTCTGGTGGTCGGTCGCCGGATCGCTTTGATTTGGGCTTTCTGCGTCTACGCCGGGATGCTGCTTCTGGGATTGTGTGGTCGAGTTCTCTTTCCAGACCTGGTCGATAAAGAGGTGGTTTTCGTGACGGCCACCACCGAGCTCTTTCCCCCGATACTGGCCGGAATCATGCTGGCTGCTGTGCTGTCGGCCATCATGTCCACTGCGGACAGCCAACTGCTGGTGGTGGTCTCGTCGTTGACTCACGATTGGAATGGAGGGCGAGATTCGGGTGCCGGCCTAGTGGTCCGATCTCGCTGGGTCATTCTGGCAGTCAGCGCCGGGTCGGTGCTGGCCGCCCTCTACGGTCCTCCGGAAATTTTCAGTTTCGTGCTGTTCGCCTGGTCTGCTCTTGGGGCTGCCTTCGGTCCAGCCTTGCTGGTTCGCGTTGGGCGCGGCCCCATTCCCGGTGGGGTTGTTTTGACAGCCATGATTTCGGGGTTTGCTCTCAGCGTCTCGGCCTATCTCCATCCTGGCTTTCAGGGCGGGATGGCTGAGCGTATCCTTCCGTTTCTGGTCGCCTTGACGATCTGCTGGTGGGGGTGTCGAAGGAGAGACAAAAAGGCGGTTTCAGCATAGTTTAAGGCGACCAAGCTATTCTTGAGATCAAGAAGCCACCGGAAAACTCCGGACTTCCCGTAAGAGCAGATTCATCACCCCCGCAAGTTCGGGGATTTTTTTTGTCTGCTACTAAGAATCGGTCAAGGCTGAGGCCAAGAGTTCGGCTTCGATGTTGCTGCCGGTCAAGACGAGGAGAGTTCCCGGAGCTGGGCGTTGCTCTTCTAAGAGGGCTGCCATACCTACCGCTCCACCCGGTTCTACCACCAGCCCTTCTTCATAGGCCAGATAGGCCACCGCTTGCCCAATGGTCGATTCTTGCACCACCAGGACACCGTCAAGAAGGTGCTGGAGCCAGGCGAAGGCCTGGGGAGTTATCGAGGTGGCGGTGAGAGCATCACAGCAGGTAGCTATGGACTCCCGAGAGACGGCCTCACCCAGCCGCCAAGACTCGAATACGGTTGGGTTCCCAGCAGCTTGGACGCCGAGGATCTCCCCTCGGAAGCCGAAGTTCCTCAGCGCTGCAGCCACTCCTATGGCCAATCCCCCGGTGCTGATGGGAAGCAGAATACGGTGAAACGCCGGACCCTCTTTTCCAAGTTCATAGCCGATGGTGGCGTGGCCCAAATACACTTCGAGGTCTTGACGGTGGTCGATGCTGACTACTCCCGATTCCTTGAGCTCTTCGAGCTTTTCAAAACGGGCCTCGAACCGATCTTCGCAACGGTGAATGCGGCAAGGATACTGCTGGGCGAGTTCGAGCTTGCGTTCCACCACCTGACCAGTAAGGACCAAATGAGGTTGCAGACCGAGTCGGGCTGCCGCCCAGGTGAATGCGGCGGCAAAGTTTCCCGAAGAGGAGAGGGCGACTTGGGCTCCCGGAAGCCGTTGGGCAATCTTAGCCAGTTTCAGATAAGCTGCCCGGATCTTGTAGGAACCCGTAGGTTGAAGGGTTTCGAGCTTAAACAACAGACCTTTGGTACGAGCGCGAATAGTCGGAGTCCAAGCAATTTCCTGGGGAAGATTGCCGTGGTCTTGCTCCACTTGGAAAGAGTCGAAGGGCAACTTCACAATCTTGGGTTCCTCATGGGGTTTCCTTGCAATCCTTCCGGTCGGAACTCAGGGCTGCTGACCTCGCCTCCCCCGGAAATTCCCGATCTCTTGAAGACCTTCGCTACGGTCATGAAGAGAATCTTCAAGTCCCACCAAAAGTTGTACCCAGAAACGTATTGAGCGTCCAATTCTAGACGGCTCTCCCAGTCGAGGGCGTTGCGACCATTCACCTGGGCCCATCCGGTGATTCCTGGTCTGACGGAGTGTCTTTGCCATTCTCGATTGGTGTAGCGGTAGCGGTACCGCGGCATGAGCGGTCGGGGACCCACCAAACTCATCTCCCCTCGCAGAACATCAAAAAACTGAGGGATTTCGTCGAGTGACGTGGACCGAAGCAAGGAGCCAAAGGCAGTGAGGCGCTCAGCGTCGGGGAGGGGCTTGCCATCCGGGCCGTTGGCTTCACGCATACTGCGAAATTTATGGATGAGAAAGAGGCGCCCCTCGAAGCCGAGGCGTCTTTGACAAAAAGTTACGGGTTGACCGAGGAGCAAGCCGATGAGCACGCACAGAGCAGCGAAGACCGGCGCGAAAATCAGCAAGAACAAAGCAGACACGAGAATATCGAGGAGGCGCTTGCCAAAGGTGCGATAGAGCCGAACAGACAGCCTGAGTGACATTGGAGGTCTATTCTCACGCGGAGGTCCCGGACCCTTCGTCTTGGGAGCGGAGAGGTTCCGCGAAAGAAAGCGGGAAGGCGAGCCCGAAAGGGATACTAGATGAAGGTTTCGCAAGAGCAGGAACCCGTTGAACGAGTTCTGGTCACCGGTAGCTCAGGCTTCGTCGGTGGGCATGTGTGCCGACGTTGGGATAACGTAGTGCCTTGGCCCTCCAAGGATCTACGTCAGGAGAGCGCTGTGCTTCAAGCCCTGGAAGACCTACTCGAAAACAGACCCTTCACTTCGGTGCTCCATTTGGCAGCGGCAGCGTCTCCCAAGGCCTCTTTCGAACACGTCTCCGAGGCCTACTCCGTGAACACCCTAGGGACGGTTCACCTCTTGAACGGGTTGCAAAAATTGGGCTGGTCTGGCACCTTTCTGTTGGTCTCCAGTGGTGCTATCTACGGCAGTCCGGACCACTTACTTCAGCCCATCACCGAAGACCATGCCGCCTCTCCCGGTTCTCCCTACGCCGCCTCAAAGTATGCTGCCGAAGTGGCCGCTCTTGAGATCGGTCGACGAAGCTCGGTGCAGGTCGTGGTTGCTCGCCCCTTCAATCATTCGGGCTCAGGACAGTCCATCGAATATTTTCTGCCGGCTATGGCCTCCCAGATTTGCGCATTTCCTCGAGAGGCTGAGGGAACGATTGAGGTGGGAAATTTGTCGGCCCACCGCGACTTCTTGCACGTGCAAGACGTAATCGAGGCCTATCTTGCACTCCTCAGGTCCGGAAGGCCAGGTACCGTGTACAATGTCGCTTCCGGGCACTCCCAGCGACTAGAGGACTTCTTGACGCAATTGGCCTCGGTGAGCGGCCGTCGCATTAGCTTTGTTCTGGATCAAGAGCGCTTCCGTGAGGAGATCTCACGACCCATTCGAGTAAGTATTGAAAGGATCAGACAGGACACCGGTTGGACGCCCCGTACTCCGCTGGAACAACTGTGGAGAGACCTCATAGAAAGTTGGGAAAACACTCATGTCTAGAACCGCGTTGATCACCGGGATATCGGGACAGGACGGGGCCTATCTTAGCCGCTTTCTGCTCAGTAAGGGCTACCGAGTATACGGACTCTTGGCCCGTCGGGCCACCCCCACAAACTGGCGGTTGGAGGAACTCGGGGTCGCCGAACAGGTAGAACTCTTGGACGGCGATCTCACGGATTTATCTTCCCTCGTCCGAGTGATTCGCAAATCAGAGCCCCAAGAAGTCTACAACCTTGGGGCCCAAAGCTTTGTGGCCACCAGTTGGAATCAACCTATCTTGACCGCTCAAGTCACTGGAGTAGGGGCTCTAAATCTGCTGGAGGCGATCCGCCTGGTCGATTCTTCCATACGATACTATCAGGCTTCAACGTCTGAGATGTTTGGGGCCGTAGCAGAAACTCCGCAGAACGAGAGTACTCCGTTTCATCCTCGAAGTCCCTATGGGGTTTCCAAGTTGTTCGCCCACTGGACCACCATAAATTATAGGGAAAGCTTCGAACTGTATGCGTGCTGCGGAATCCTCTTCAATCACGAGTCTCCCTTGCGAGGCTTGGAGTTTGTGACCAGAAAGATCACCGATGCCGTAGCCCAAATCAAGCTAGGCAGGCTCGACCTACTGGCCCTCGGAAATTTGGAGGCCAAGAGAGACTGGGGATTCGCCGGCGACTACGTTGAGGCCATGTGGGCTATGCTCCAACAGGAGTCTCCTGAGGACTATGTCGTCGCCACGGGCACCACTGCCTCAGTGGGCGATTTCTGCCGCCTGGCTTTCGATTGTGTCGGGCTAGACTGGGAGTCCCACGTGGTGGTAGATCCACAGTTTCTGCGCCCGGCCGAAGTTGAGATCCTCTGCGGAGATCCCAGGAAAGCCCAAGAGCAACTCGGCTGGAAGGCACAGATGACCCTCGAGTCCCTGGTGGAGTCCATGGTTCAAGCAGACCTTCGGCGCCACCGGGGCCACTAAGGCGGAATTCGGTCTAACCGCCCTGCTTCACCAACTAAGGATCTGGTCCGAAATAACTTCCCGGTTTGGGCCGCCGATGCATCCCCCCTGGCAGCGTTGGTTCTCGCTTAAGTATTCTCGATACTAGTCGCTCGAACCGCCTTGCCAGGGGGGCGCCTCGACAACCGAAAATAGAAAGTTATTCCGGACCAGATCCTAAGTCGGGTGCCTGGAGCCTCGGCAGCCGAAATGTCAAAGTGGTTCCGGAGCCGACTCAACGGCGCAGTTCGATCGAACTTGCTCGTCGAAACTGTCAGTTGCAAGAGGACCGACAAGTGGTGTCGATCATTTGCTCCATCTCTTCGCGATCAGCGTCTCGCACCAAGCTGAGCTCTTCGGCCAAATGTTTTCGGCACTGTTCCAACATGATTTGGTCCTTGGGTGACAACTTTCGCTCTTCACTGAGACTGGTCAGCCCCTTGACCACTTCGCACAAGGCGAAAACATTGCCGGTCTTGAGTTTGCTCAGGTTGGTGCTATACCTGGTGGGAGCTTTGCTCGGGAGGTCAGAAACCCAGGTCTGAAGATAATCCAAAACCTTTGGAACGTCGTTGGGTTCGATAAGAGGCCGGACCATACTGTCTTTACGGTCGAGATTGACCATGATTTTCAGTCCGTCGTCTCCGAAGGAGGAAATGGAAAAGCGGGTAGGCTGCCCCAGCACGACCTTCTCTTCTACCGAAACAACCGTTCCGATGCCGTGAAGAGAGTGGAAAATTTTGCTGCCTTCTTGTAACATATAACCCTTTTTCTGGCCCTGGAAATTAGATGAATCTCAAAGGACCGATGAATACGCTAGGTGTATACCCGGGGAATCTCGGACCAAAACCGGAATTCGCCTCGAGTCTACCGAACTGAGATCGGCTTTCGTCAAACCCCGACTCCCCAACAGCATGAGAAGGAGGACCATCTCTGAAAGACCTATCTTGGCGCTCCCTAGGCTTTTCTTTGCTGTTGCACCTCTCCCTGGTCT
>JBJHCR010000124.1:752-2795 GCA_050486105.1 Vulcanimicrobiota bacterium | reverse complement strand
TGGTCTTGAGAGGAGGGGAGGCTCAGAGGCAAACGATGCTGCCTCGAAATTCTACGAAGTGCGAGCAGTGAAGGTGTCCTCAAGCTCGAGCCCTCCCGCTCTCTTCCCCTCGCCGGGAGCTGAACGTTCGGATGACTCTGCCGATGAAGGCAGTGACGCTGTCGAACCTCCTCAGACCCAGGCGGAGGGAGCTCAGGCACCGATCGACCATGATGGAGACCGAGCGGACTCCGACCGCGAGCCCGTCGATGAAAGGCCCAATCCCCTGCAGGCAAGAGACCTCAGGCCGGCTTACCCCGAGGCCCGAGTTCCAGGGCCCTCCCAGGTTACCCAGGCGAATCAGAGACAGACCAAGACCGCCCCAGGAAGTCGAAGAGTCGGAAATAACCCCGCGCCCCTTTGGGAGGCCGGACCTGAAGAGGAGAGCGGTGAAGGACCTTCCGAGGAGGAAAGCCAGGCGGACTTGGATCCCCAGACAGAGGCTGTATCGCACAGTGCGCCTGGGTCTGCGGGAGGTTCAGGGCCTACAGTTCCCTCTAGACCTCTGTTCCTCCCTCCGGTGGTTTTGCCCGACCACTACCAGGACTTTCGCTCTGCCTCGTTACAAGCCGAATTCCTGATAGAAGCCGACGGTCGTTTTCAGGTTCGAATACTTCGAGGAACAGGGATTGAGGATTTGGACCGAGAGATTGAGCAGATCCTTAAGCAAGCCAAGTGGTCCCCCAGGAAAATCGCTGGGGTTCCGGTAACCGATCGGCGAGTGGTGGACATTGATATTGAGCGCTGACGATCTAGAACGCCTCTCTCTCAGAAAGTCTTGAGATAGTTTTGAAGCATTTCTCGGTAGCCCACCATGGTGAAGACCACGTAAACGTCCTTGTCTAGTCCGGTGGCCTGCATCTCTCCAGCTCGCCCGTAGTCGTCCAAGACTCCGCGCACTTCCTTGAGGACTTCGGTGAGTTCCCGGCGAGCCTCTTCTGAGGTCGTGAAGAACCGAAGATGGAATTCGAACTCATCTGCGGTGAGCAGATCCCCTTCCCAAGTCATGGCTTCGACTTGTTCGAGTACTGCATTGAGACGCTCGGGGCCCACTTTGGCCTCGGCACGGGCCGTGTCGCTGCTATTGAGCCAGCGCAGAAAATTGAGCAGGGAGCCATCTCGATTGAGCAACACTCCATAGGTGTTGCGAGAGGTATCCATGTCCGAGAGCAGGTCTTTAACCTTGGATTTGGGGACGCTGGACGTATTGTTCTTTGCCAGCAATTCCGTTCCCTTGAGGGCCCGTTCTCGGTCGGGGAAGCCAACAAAGGTTCCCGCCAGTCTGGTCAAGACTCGGGCGGTACCGGGTTCCCCCCAACCCTCACGAAAGATCAAGGTGGCGTGTTCGGTCTTTTCGCTTGGGAACTGTTCGCCTTCGTTGCTTCTCGACATCCCAGTGAGAAAGAGTTGCTGCAAGCCAGGCCATCCTGCGACCGTCACTGCGATGGTCGGGTTCGGGACCGTCTCGTTGGGAGGGAGAGCATCGGCTCTCACCATCTGCATGGGAAGAAAACTGATCAAGGCGTTTTGCTCGTCGCCCTGATGTCCTTGAATTGCCTTCAGCAGAAATTTCATGAACGGTGCAGCGGCACTCCCCTGGGCGTTCTGGAGCCCCGACCATGTTATGTCCAAGATCTCTCGAAAACCGATATCGTCTGCTCGGGCACTGAGGACGGCGAAAGAGATGGTGTCGTTAGACAAGAATAAGGTGGGGTCTGGAATAGGTACCCGACCGCTTTGCCCTTGAGCTAAGGCGGTAGGACTGCCCAGCAGTGTAAGCAGACCGAAGAGCAAGGCAGAGTTGAAAAAATGGGTCAATTTTGTCGTCATAGTATGTCCTGGTATTCGTGCGGCATCAGTCATGGAATTACCCCCACTCGGGAAGTTTCTAACCGGGAATGCTGCAGGGGGTTGCGTAGCTCACTGCAAAACATGTGTCATGCTAGGAGGCTGGCCGGAAACCCCCTTGACAATGAAATTGTTCCTACTTGCAGTAAGGTACAG
>JBJHCR010000124.1:0-742 GCA_050486105.1 Vulcanimicrobiota bacterium | reverse complement strand
TTGTATTTCGAATGAGGAGCGCTGTGCATGACTGTGAGTAGGGGCGATTTCAGTTTGAGAGGGTTTCCGGCCAGCCTCCTAGGCTTGGTTGTCACGTCTCAGGGACTTCACGAAGTCTCTCCCGGAGAGGCAGAAGTTCTGAGCCTCCATCAGTTCCTAGCCCTCTTTAGCGCACCGAACCGACTCTGTCTGGGGTTCGTTGCCCGGGGTTTGCCCAAGCCCAGCGAGCAGTTGCGAAGGCATCTTAAACGAATTGAGAAGACCATGTCGTTGGGATGGACCTCGGTTGCGTGGACGGTGAGAGGCGCCGATGGGCACACAGATCAAGCTCTAGGTGCTTTTGCTCCCCCCTCAGCAGCTCGGCCGCATCCGACGTCTCCGAGGGGCCTGTTTCTGGTCGATGAGGGGCGATGGGAGCGAACCTGGGTTGACGGTGAGAATCTAAGCCCAAGATCCTGGCTCGACTGGTCCGAGGTGTTTTATCAGAGACAGATGGATTTAGGGCTGATTTTCTGTGACCCCTCCATAGAGTTGACTTCAGATCACGAGTTTGTCGTTGCTCCTTGGAAAAACCGGAGTAGGCTAGTCCGGGCGTTGAGCGCGATTAAAGGAATTATTGAATAATTTTCCTCTCGTATTCCAGGAGATCATCTGCTAGTTGTGCTATCCCTAAAAGGTAGAGGAATATGGTGCATTGCAGAAGCTCAAGAGCAGATTGAAGGATATCTGGGGTGGCTACTAT
>JBJHCR010000123.1:0-16293 GCA_050486105.1 Vulcanimicrobiota bacterium | reverse complement strand
GAACTTGTCAAGGAACTGGAGACCGCTGATCGGGTCGACTTATTGTGCTCATTTCTCAAGTGGAGTGGATTGCGTCTCCTTCTGGAGCCTTTGTCGCGCTTCAGGCTAAGAGGTGGCCAGCTGCGCGTTCTCACCACCTGCTACCTGGGGGCCACCGAGGTCAAAGCCCTAGACCACTTATGCTCTTTAGGAGAGGTTCAGGTGTCTTATGACCATCGTCGCACCAGGCTTCACGCCAAAGCTTGGCTGTTTCATCGAAACAGCGGTTTCTCAACCGCCTACGTGGGAAGTTCGAACATGTCTTCGGCCGCCTTGCAGGACGGCTTGGAGTGGAACGTTCGAGTCTCCCCCACCGAGAACCCGAGGGTGCTCAAGAAGTTTCAAGCCACCTTTGAGAGCTATTGGCGCGATGCCGAGTTCGAACCCTATCGGCCCGAGCGTGACCGAGACCGTTTTGTTAAGGCTGTGTGCGAACAGGGTCCTTCTTACCAAAGCCTGGCCTACACCTTGGAAGTTCGCCCTTACCCCTTCCAGCAGGAGATTCTCGATCGGCTGAGCGCCGAGCGCGAACTCCACGGCCGCCATCGAAGTCTGGTGGTGGCAGCCACGGGAACCGGCAAGACAGTGATCGCCGGTCTCGATTTCTGCCGATTTCATAGAGGTGAGAAACGGGCTCGCCTGCTGTTTGTGGCCCACCGGACCGAGATCCTCGAGCAAAGTCTTTCCACCTTCAGAGCCATCTTGAAGGACGGCACCTTCGGCGATGTCTGGACCGGGACGGACCAACCCCAGCAAGACGATCATCTGTTTGCCTCAGTGCAGAAGTTGGCTAAGGTGGACCTCGAGAGGTTCGAGCCCGGTCACTTTGACGTGGTTATCGTCGATGAGTTCCATCACGCTGCCGCTCCCACTTACGACCGCTTACTGCAGCATTTTAAGCCAAAGATTCTGTTGGGCCTCACGGCCACCCCCGAACGCTCCGATGGGGCGAGTGTGCTGCACTGGTTCGACGGGCGGGTGGCCGCCGAGTTGCGTCTGTGGGACGCCTTGGAGCGCGGATTGCTCTGCCCCTTTCACTACTTTGGAATCCACGACAACACCGATCTTAGAGAGGTGGAGTATAGGCGAGGCCGCTACCAGACATCCGGACTGGAGAACCTCTACACCGGAAACGATGCCCGGGTGATGCTGATCCTCAAAGAGATGGAATCCCGACTGGCCGACGTGAAAAACATGCGAGCCTTGGGTTTTTGCGCCAGCGTACAGCACTCCCAGGACATGGCTTCGCGGTTTTGCAAGGCCGGATATCGGGCCGTCAGCGTCACCGGGCAGACCCCTGCTGAGGACAGGAGAAAGGCCATCACGGCACTTCGTCGGGGTGACCTTCAGGTGATCTTCACCGTCGATGTGTTCAACGAAGGAGTCGACTTGCCGGAGGTGGACACCCTCTTGCTTGTTAGACCTACCGAAAGCGCCACCATCTTTCTGCAGCAGTTGGGCCGGGGGCTTCGGCTTTGTGAGGGCAAAGAATGCCTCACCGTCTTGGACTTCATCGGCTTCCAGGCCAAGGAGTTTCGCTTTGATGCGGCCCTGAGGAGTCTGGTCGGCGGAAGTCGAAAGGAGATGGTCGAACAGCTCGAACAAGGCTTCCCCCACCTCCCTTCCGGCTGCTCCGTGCAACTTGACCGGGTGGCTCAAACCATTGTCTTGGAAAACATCAAGAGGTCCCTGAGTGGTCATCGAGCCTTCCTAAAGCACGAGCTTGCGTCTCTGGGACCCAAAGTCTGCTTGCGAGAATTCTTGGCTCGATCCGGCCTGGAGCTTACCGATCTTTATCGAGGAAAGCGACCGGGTTGGAGGGTCCTGCGCCAAGAGGTCGGCTTTGAGAGGGTCGTGGAAGGAGATCCGAAACTTCTCAAGGCTATCGCTCGTCTTACCCATTTGGACTGCCTGGAACAGATCCGATACCTCGAGGAGCTCTTATCCCAACCCTCCCCTCCCGACAACCTTCCCCCGTCGGAACGAAAGATCCGCTTGCTGAGCATGCTCCACTTTTCCCTGTGGCCGCCCGATGAGGCCCGAAATCCGATCCTTAAGCAACTGGGCCAACTCTGGAAGGATCCTGTGGCACTGTCCGAGCTCAGAAGTTTGCTGCCGGTGCTCGAAGAAATGGTAGATCACCTGTCCTATCCCCTCGAGGAGTTCCCCACGGTTCCCCTCTCCATCCATTGTCACTACAGTTTGTCAGAGATCCTGGCGGCCTTTGGAGAGTTGACCCCCGAAAGACCCCATCGGATCAGGGAGGGGGTCTTTTTTCATAAACCGAGTGGCTGGGACCTGTTCTTCGTAACCATTCAGAAAAACGAGAAAGACTACAGCCCGACCACCCTGTACCGCGACTTTGCCCTCTCCCCCGAGCTCTTCCATTGGGAGTCCCAAAGCACCACCAGCAGCGACTCTAAAACCGGCAAACGTTACCAAAGCCATCGTGGACCGGGTGGTCGAGCTCTCCTCTTTGTGCGAGAGTCCAGCAAGGATGACCGCAACGAGACCCGTCCCTATCTCTTCCTAGGTCCGGCCGAGTACCTATCCCACGAAGGTGACTGGCCCATGGCCATCACCTGGAAACTGCAGGTCAAGCTGCTGATGTCCAACTATCGGCACTTCAAACTCACCGCTTAAGTCAAGAAGTTCAAGTGGGGTTCGGCCAGGAACTCTCATTTCTCGCACCGTGGTGCGAGATTTTGTCCAATCTGCGCTTTTTCGTGACCTAGCCAAATTCAACCAAGGTATGATCCTGACCCTCGAGGGCTTCGTCGATAAGGCTGGAGATTCTGTTCCAGTCACCGCCGCCAAGCCCAGCTCCGATTTTGGGATAGCCTATCCTTTTTCCATCGAAGTCTTGGGCGATCTTCTTAAATACACTGGCCAGAGCGTCGTAGTCCACAAGGGGCTCCTTGCCTTGGTAGTGCTCTTGAGTGTAGGCGTTCACGATGGTGAACTCGAATCCGTTTCTCTTGACGGTGGCGCTTGAGTAGGTGCCAAGCTTCGTGCGCTCTCCCTTGGTGGTCTTGAGATCGGCCTGATAGGCTTCCGGGAAAGTCTCCTTGATCACCTTTGCGATGCCCGCTCCCATGGTACCTTGACAGTTGCAACCGTGAACGATAACGTCGAACATGCCTTCTGAGGCCAGCTTCAAAAGGTCTCCCTGAACGGTTTTCATGATCAGGGCTTCGAAGCTGGAAGTTAGGGTCCTTGGAGAACGTCCACGCGTTGGATTCTTATGGAGTAAGCGGTGCCTGGGGGGCGGGATGTTAGCCATCTCCGTTTCGTGATAGCGATCTGGCTGTCAGGAGAAGCCAATCGCGCAACCCCATAGCCACGGCGATTGAGCGCGATCTGAGCTTGCAGTCAGAGTGCCCGACTCTTACATGGCGAATAAAAGTATCGGGGTTGTCAAGGGAAAGCTCGACTGAAAAACGGCTTGGCTGCGTGGTTCTTGAAAACGGTGGTTTCAGAACTTAACTCTTTTTTTGGCCGGATTTTGGCCAAAAATTAGTCTTGGTCCCCACCTAGCCCCAGAGTGAGTCAAGCGCCGTCAGGGGAAGCCCACAATGCTTAATCGTAGAAGGTGCCAGACCCGCAGTTCTTCGGTAAACGGTTCAGAATTCTCGCTGAAATTCGGCAACCTCTCGGAGCTTCTCTCCGGCCTGCGGCAACGAAGACCGTTTCAGAGATTCCAGATACTGCTCCCAGGTCAGCGGTGGCTTCCTGCGTCTTTGCCAGCATAGACGGGCTGCTTCCAGCACCTGGTGAGCACTCAGGTCAATTAGGTCAAGTACGAAGTCATCAGGATGAAGTGCTTCAACACCGTGGGGGCTCAAGCTAGACTCTGGGAAATGTTTTAGGTTCAGCGTAATAATGGCATCAGCGTTCCCTTTGATCGCAGCCGCCAACACGTGGAGATCATTGTCATCCGGAAGAGAGAGCGAGGGGATCAGGTCTTGGAAACTCGTGACCTCCCAGTCCCGTACAGCGTGGCTCATCAGCTGGACAGTTCTTTGGACTTCCGTACTTTTCAGTTGAGGATTGTTCTTAAGAAGATTTCTTGACCACTCATCATTGATCCTTGCACTCCAACGGGCCTTGAAGAGGCCTCTCATCGCAAGTTGGATCAGGAGGTCTCTCAAGGAGAATGGATATAGCACACAAGCGTCATAAATGACGGTGAAATTCTGGGAATAAATCTTTGACCTCTATTCGTAGCCGACGCCAAGCTCTTCAGAGAGTTCGACCATCTCATCAAAGGCCTTCTCTCGCTGCAGCTCGTCCTTGCTCTTGTATTGAATAAGGTCGTCGAACCGAATCCTTCGGTGTCGCCCACGTTTGTGAAAAGGAATCTCCCCGCCTTCCAGGAGTTTCACAACGTATGGTCGGGAAACGTTCAGGAGATCAGCCGCCTGCTGGGTGGTCAGTTCCGAATGGACAGGTATCAGGGTCACTGCGTTGCCCTTGGCCGTCTCTTGAAGCAGTTGGAGCAGAAAACGAAGCGCAAACTCCGGAACCTCAAACTCTGTTCCGCTCTCTAGTTTCACGGTCACGGTTGGATGAGGACTCCCCTTGAGAGTCTCCAGGCATTCCTGAGCCTTCTTTGCTTGTTCTCCCGTGGGTCTTACTGGCGTCGAAATAGTCATATCTCATTATAACACCTATTCGCAATATTCGAAACAATTTAGGAGGTCACATTTACGAGTACCCAACGAAAGCTCCAAAAATGGTCCCGAATAGGTCCCCAATCCGTGGGGACCAGCCCAGGCTGTCAGAAGAAGCGAATCGTGCAAGCTCATAACCACGGCGATTGAGCGCGATCTGAGCTTACAGTCAGAGTGCCCGACTCTAACTTGGCGAATGATCGGGTCGTAAAGCGAGGAGATCCGGGCGCGGCCGGTGGACTTAGAGACGAAGAGCCAACCCGCCAGTATCTTTAGATACTCTTGGAGCACCTCTTCGGCCAGCTTCGGGGAAAGTTCATTGAACACAGCATCCTCCCTCGAGCCTGGCCTCGGGTCCTAAGACCGCTTGAGCCTGTCCGCTTTCCCCCGGAGAGGTCCATCACCCAGAGCTGAGAAAGACCATGGACCATGGCCAAGAAGAAGAGAAAGAAGAGGTAGAGGCCCTTTGAAACGGCTACACCCGGAACTCGATGCCTTCACTTTTCGGTTCGAGGAGGGTCTGCTCGAAGAGATTCGCGCCTCGTACCGGAACGAGCTCGCCACCCTGCTCGATAATCCCAAAAACCAGGTCCTCTTCGAAGGTGGTCGGAGCCACCGAGTGCGGATCGGCAAGGCGGGCTCCTACTTAGCCTTGTCGTTCGAGAGCTATCCCCTGCTTTGGTTTTCACATAACGATGCGGCCACCTACGGGATCTTTCGGCGCTTTTTCGAGGCCTTAGCCTTGGAAAGCGAGATCCGTGACCTCATCGACTATCAGAACGAGATCGTGATGTACTGCGGCTTCCTGGTCATCGGCGATCGAGCTCCGGCGGCCCAGTGGCACTGCGACTACGCGCCGGGCGCCAACGCCTTCACTCTGATTACGCCCCTGTTCGAACTCGACCCTGGTCACGGTCATCTGCTCTATAAACTGGGGAATCAGTCCGAGCGCTACCTCTATACCCTCAATGAAGCGATCATCTTTGGCGAAAAGACGGCTCACACCACGGAGCCCTACGCGCCGTCGGCAAAGAAGCGGGTGTTGGTCAGTCTGACCTTCGGCACCGATAAACTTGAGTACTGGCCGCAGTTGCGAGAATCGCTGGACAGTCAAGCCCAGTACTTCGTGCTGCCCTGCGGCCACGTGTACGGCACCTGCAAATGCCTGAAGAGTTCGCTCCTCACCCGCTTGAGTCGCTGGGTGACCCAGCGCCTCACCCGAACTGATGAGATCACCTCTTAGCTCTCGGAACGGACAACGAGCGACTTGACTGTTTAGACCCTCTACGGCGCCCTCGGCGGGCTAAGCTACAGTGTTGGGCTTTTCTTAGGGTCAATATGAGGAGCCCCACTCTGGACTCCCGATTCCTGGCGGATGAAAAGGTGATCGGCCGAAGAGGATTTTGTCAAGAATCTTCGGCGCGATCAGGATGGAATGCGATGACAGCCACATACGCTCAAGAAGTAGGTCACGCTCAGAACATCTCGAATCTGAATCAGCTATGAGCCTGTCGTATCAATTCTATCGGGGCAGCGAGATCCAAGTAAAAATCGAAGATCTCGCGGCTCTGCGCATCTCTGTCTTTCGAGAGTATCCTTACCTCTACGATGGCGACCTGGAGTACGAAAAGACCTATCTTCAGACGCTGGTCCGAAGCTCCGGCAGTCTGGTCGTCTTGGTCTTTGATGCAGGGCGGGTGGTTGGTGCCTCCACGGCGCTTCCTTTGGCCGATGAGGAAGAGAGCTTTCAGGGTCCGTTCCATCGTTTAGAACTTCGGGTCCAAGACTACTGCTATTTCGGGGAATCCGTACTCCTGGATCCCTATCGCCGACAAGGGGTGGGGCATAAGTTCTTTGACTTGCGAGAAGAGCACGCACGGCGCCTCGGTTTGCTTAGAACCTGCTTTTGCAGCGTGGTTCGCCCAGACTCGCACCCGCTCAAACCCAGTGATCACGTTCCCCTTGATGCCTTTTGGAGCAAGCGTGGGTATAGGCCTCGAGAAGGTCTGACCACCGAATACTCTTGGAAGGACATCGACCACCACCAAGAGAGCCCCAAACTCATGCAGTTCTGGGAAAAAGACCTCGTTGGGTGACGGTGGCACCTCTCCGGAACAACACCTCTTTGGGCTCGGAGCGCTCAGTGCCAAGTCTCAATATGCAGGTCTTCGAAATTCTCGAAGTCTGAAAGGTTTCGCGTAACAAGCCTGAGACCGTTCGTCACTGCTATGCTGGCGATCTGCCCGTCGGCAAAAGCGGGCGCTAGACCCTTTCGGGAGAGTCGAGCACGTTCTTGGGCGTGCCATCTTGCTGCGTCAGAGTCGTAAGCAAGGATGGGAATCGATGGATAAACCACTTTCCAAACGAAGGCTGAGAGATGTTCTTTCTTTTTGGATTCAGCTAAACGGCCCAACCCGAAGAGCAATTCGTGCCAGACCACAGAGGCGATCGCCAGAGTGCCTTGGTGGGCTTGGAAGTTCTTGAGCACATTTTCTGAGGGAGCCTTAAGGACCAACTCTGAGATTACGTTGGTATCAAGCAGATAGGTCAAAATCGAAACTCTCGGCCATCACTGCGATCTCGAAGCCCTTCAAAAACAGGCTCGTCGAACTCTTCGTCCAGGTTTGCGCGCCATTTCTGATAGGCTGAGATAAAGTTTGAAGACTGCAACTTTTCGTACTCTCGAACACCGAGGAGAACGGCAACAGTCTTACCCCGACGAGTAATCTTGACCGGCGTCCCTTCTTCGGCTTGGTGGAGAATCCGAGCCAAATTGTCCCGAGCAAAGGCTACGGAATACTGGTGTTTCATAATGGCTATTTGGATGGCTATTTAAGAAAGTCCTTCTTTGGGCCGCAGCGGGAACCCGTCCAGAATCGGTCCAGCCTATTCGTTCTTTGGCCCTTGGAAAGGTTAGGGACAATTCAAGCTTGAGACACAGATTTCAAGCCCATGCATCCCATCACCGCTCTTGAGGCCAACCGGCTCTGTGGAACAGCACTTCGGACTGCTCTGGTCTTATGCCGAGGGGGATCAGGGACTCGCTCAGTTGTCGGCGGTCTCCGGCCCGGCCGGCTAGGGCGTTGAGCTTGGTGGCGATGGGGGTGGAGAGCCTATCGCGAACGGGGAGTTGGTCGAGGAGGTCGGGGTCTTGCTGCAGGTAATATTTTTGGTGAAAATCTTCGGCCGGATAGAAGATGGTGAGAGGCAGAATGGCGGTGTGAACAGGGGTTTCCCTCCCCGTCTTTCTGACCGCTTCCTGGCGGCTTAGGGCCAGGGCTTGCTGCTCTGCCTTGGTGGTGAAGCAGGCGCTGGCAAACTCTCCAAAGACCGGTTTGGCTCGGGAATTATGATGAGTCCAGAAGTGCTCGAGCAAGTCTGAGAAGGAGAGAATCTCGGGATCGTAGGTCACTTCTACCGTTTCGACGTGGTCACCATAATCTTCGTATACCGGGTCTGGGGTTCTTCCCCCGGTGAATCCGACTCGGGTGTGAAGCACCCCAGGGCAGCTTCCCAGCATGGCCTCGGTGCCCCAAAAGCATCCCATGGAAAAGTAGACGGTCTCCACTTCGGGAGCCTCGGTTTGGACCAACATGGCCTTTGCGGTGAAACTCAGTTCGGGAAGTCCGAGGTGGTCGACTTGGGACAGTTGGCAGCCTTCTCCCCTGTCTGGCGTGAAGCTTGAGTCGGAAGCGAAAACCGATGTCGGTGGCGATTGCCAGAGCAAGAGGCCTAAAGCTAAGCTGAGGCTTAAGCCAAGGAGCAAAGTGGTGTTTCTCACTCTGAATACAATGCCCAAAGAGCCCGGAGAGTTTCTTCAGTTGTCTGTTAGGGAGGGGTTGTCCCCCAGCTTCCGCTGTACCAGTCTCCTCCTAGGTCTACACTCTGGCCTCCTCCTAGGTCTCCTCTCAGGTCTCCTCTTGGGTCGAAAACTCGGCTTTTCTTCGGGTTTGTGGTGACCTCGGACACTCCATTCAACGGACCTGCAAGTTGGTATTCCTGTCCGGTAATTCGGTCGAACACGGTTGCCGTCAGTCTGGTCTCGGCTCCTTGGGTCTCTTGGCGATAAGTGAAGACCGTTTCTCCGTCTTCTGCCAGTTCAGCGGCAACGACAGGTTGTTCTTTCCCGGTGGGCGATGGCTCGAATTTGAAATAGGCGTCGAAGGTGAGCCCGTAGCCGGGGACTTTTGCCCCTGAAACCGCCACCTCACCAGGGTTCTTGTTGAGATCTGAACTCGTTTGATCAAGCTTACTCAGGGCACTCATAATGTCCTGGTAGCGCTCCAAGTTTGTGTTGATCTGACCGCTCAGTGTGGCCTGGTCTTTGACCTCGGCAATCTCCGCCAGAGAACGTGGATTGCGATTAGGGGCAGAGGTTTCAAAGGGCAAGTAGGTCGCACGGGTAAAATCTGCTCTGGCTGCTAATTTCATGGTCATGGTAACTCTCACAATCTGTCTCGGCGTTTAACTCTGATCATAGAGTACTCGGCCAGCGTTATACCGTCGTTAAGTCGACTGGAGCCTTTGAGCCGAATCCAAGCCCGCCGAGGGAATCCAAAGGTGGGCGGCACTCACCATGAAGGACAAGAAGAAAACCCTGAACAGCCCCTCCCTCCCCGGGACCACCCCGACTTGATTTGCTCGGGGGCCGAGATGGACCATGCGGGCCTATTCCATAATAGTCCAAAATAACTTAAAGTCAAGATTTTTTGAAGGGCTTCTTCAAGCTGACACGAAACTCGCAACAGGCCGTTGGACGTCTACCGTCGGAGACTGTCTCAAGAGCTGTAATTCCTAACTTAGGTGTGATCTTTTATGCAAAGTTTCCGGGTTGGCATTCTTGCCGTTGTCCTTGCTGTCGGTGTCCTGTTGGGTGGTTGCTCCAGTTCGAATCCCCAGGACTTCGTTCAGAACCCGAGTCCGGTCACTGTTGAAGACCGGATCGGTTCACTCCATCTGGGCGCCCCAACACGTCAGGTTGGTCTGAAGGTCGAGGGTTACGACGCCCAAGGGCGCCTGGTCAGCAGCACCACCACCGATGAGCGAGGCTCCTTTCTGTTGAGGGACGTCCCTTTTGACGGTAGAGTCGTCCTTCATACTGAGGATGTCACTCTGTCGGCCCAGGTGAACGGGCAACGCTTCTTGTGGGTGACTGGGGTGAGCACGCTGATGAGCCGCTACCTGCAAGCTCACCCTGAAGTGTCGGCCGAGCATGCCCAAGAGCGGATCGCTCGGTTTCTCGATATCTCCGAGGTGGCCGGGGTGCGAGGGACCTTCGGCGAGAGTTGGCGCTCCGAGTTTTCTTGGTCCGCTTTAGTGGAGCGAGCCGGCTCTACTCCGCTCAACGACTACTTGGACCAACTGGTTGAAGCCGCCTCGGTTGGCCAGATCGCCTACTTCCGACAGCCGCATCCGTACCCGGCACTAAAAAGCGCGTTGGGACACCGACTCCATCCTGGGAACATCCCCGCCGGCACCCAAATTCTCGGTGAGGTGCTCGCTCAAGAAGGAGAGGTTGCGGCCAGTTTCTTGAAGACTCTGGTAGACAACGTGGCCGCGGACGTGATCGCCAACGAGGCCAGCGACGGCCTGGGCAAAGCCTTCGGTTGGTTGGGCTCACTGCTGGGGCTCAATAAGGCCGTGGAAATCGCCGAGCTACAGACGGCTCTCCGCGATCTGCTCAATGATGTTGAGAACCTCTCCATCGAGGTGCAAAGCGATATCGAGCAAGAGGAGTTTGACGACATCAGGAACGCCCTGAACCCGGCCTTGATCCGAATCGGGCAACAGAGCTTAAATTATCTTAGTCTAGTCAACCTCAATCCCCCTTACCTTCCCGACACTCCGGTGGTGAGCATCGACCCGACGATCACCGAGTTTGCTACCGGGCTTCGCACCTACGCTGACGATCCCACGGACAGCCTGAAAGATGACCTGGATCTTCTGCGTCGATACCTCCAAGGGAAGGGCGGCACCCAGAATGCGATCTTCCACTACGCCTCTCTATTGCAGAACCAAAATGGGAACCTGACTCCGAGCGGAAGCGCCCTTTTTCAAGATTTGCGCAGCAATGAACTCCAGGAGAAAATCACCAGGGTTCTGGATTACTATCGCGCCTACCAAGTGCTGGGGATAAATCTCTTGGCTGAGAACGCGCACATGGATTCCAGCACTTTGGGCTTGTCCAACACCCAGGGAACCAACACCATCGCCTCAGGCATCAGCACCGCCAGCACTCAGATCGCCGAGGTGGTTGCTGATCTCGCGATCGAGGGGCAACTGGTCCCACCCCCCACTCTTTTCTCTGATGACGTCTTTGTGGATCGTCACACTGGAGCAATGTGGGCCTTCCCCTTGCAGCCCGAGCAGTTCGTGACCTTTGCCGACAGCTTCCAGTTAGCTGGGGTAGACGAATACTCTTGGTACCTGCCCACCACTTCACAGCTGAGTGGGCTGCGCGGATACGCCTTGAACGCCGGAGGCCAGAACGTGCTGAATGGGCTGCAAGCTATGGGCTTCACCGGACTTCCCTCCAGCGGCGACATTTATGTGGCCTGCAGTTCAGACGGGAACCCCTACAGCGGGGCCTTCGACAACAAAGGTGATTTGCACCTCTATGACCTGACCACCGGGACCGAGTCCACCTACGAAGATTCGGGTAATGCCCCGGAGTATCTTGTGCTGCTGGTGCGCAACTCTCCAGGCTATACCACCACTGTGGCCGGCCCGTATAGTGAGTTGGCAAGCTATCAGGCCGATACCCTTGGCAACCTCCAAGCGGTCCTTCCGTTCACCCTGCTCTATGACGAGGCCGTGCCGTCCCTCCTGCAGGCCACCTGGAGTTACCAAGTCTTGGTCGGCTACTACACTTTTTTGGTCGAAGGCCAAGGAAACACCCATACCGAGAGCTTCAACGTCTCCGATGACCAGCTAACCTTACCTCCGAGTTGGTCGGTGTCGTCCGACACCCCGGGTGCCGTGAGCATCTCGAATGTGCCAGAGGATCGAGGAGCCATCAGCTATCTCCGGCCTGGCCAGAGTTTCGACAGCAACGACCAAGGAGTAGCCAGCGTCATCACCAGCTCGAGCGGAAGTCCTCAAGGGTCCACCACGCTCTCGACCACCACCAGCATGATCCCCTTCTTCCAGCTCCCCCCTTTCCCGTCTCCGTCCCCTAGCTTCACCGCACCGGTGGCGAAGCTCACCTCCATCCTGGTGACCCCGACGAACAGGGTTTTCGAAGAGAACCTCCCACCTGGGGGCTCGCTCAACGTGAACTTTTTCGCCACCGGGTTCTACGATAATGGAACGGTCGAGGACTTGACCTTTAAGGTCACCTGGAGCGTGGCCCAGGGCCAGAGCACTGGCACTGGAAGCGCGGTGTTCAATCCCAATGGTTTTGCCACCACCGTCAACCAATTGCGCATGCCCCAGAGCCTCAACGGTACGGAGCTGACCATCACTGCGTCCTACCAAGACCCTAACACCGTAGGTGTTACTTCTGGTTCGGCGGCCGCGGAGACGGATTTTTAGGAGGCTGCGCCGGAGGTCCGACGCCTGAGTCTTGAAGGCCGAGAGGTTCAACTCTGATGTTGGACCGCCGCTGCAAAAACTCGGGGGCTTCAACTGCCGAGGGACCGTCAAAGAATGGAAACTTACTGACAATATCCTGTTCATAACATTTTGCTAACATATGGCTAAGAAATTCCACCCGAAGCACACATCACAGAATTCGGGTGCAAGAAAGACTCAATCGTTCATGGATCTCTTAGGTCAGCTTCCTTCCTTCAATGGAGGGGGACTCTTACAGCAGAATCAATTCGGTGCCTCTCAGGAGCCCCGACCCCGTCCACCGGTTCCTAAGGGTGAGCCTGGTACCGTCTATGTGAGAGACAGCTTCACCCCGACTGGGAATATCATGTCGGGGACTTACAGGCCTCCTCATGGTGCGTTAGTGATTCAGGCGGCCAGGGAACAGGGTGGCGAAGAGGGCAGAATGGTGGCCAGCGTCATGGACGAACCCAGTCCTTTTGCTCTGGTAAGTTCGAACCTGGAAAAGGCACGATTCCGCACGGAAAGCTTGAATCAACAAGAGGCGCTGGCGGTTCTCGGACAGAGAACCGAGAACGAAATGACCCATTTTCTTGACGATCAGTCCGACTACCTAGAGCGGGCCGATCAAAGCGGGGTGGAGAATTCGGTAGTCAACTTTTCCCTTGGTTCGAGCAAGGCATCTCAGTCGCTTTCGATCTACGATGACGCTATGAATGCTATCTATCGCCCTTCTTCCGACGGTGGTGGGATCGCTGCAAGCCTCTCGAGCCTTCCTACGGAGCAGAGCGCTCGCAACTATGCCACCGCATTCGGGATCGATCTTGAACGTATGAGAGGCGACGACGATGCCCTCCGTCAGGCGGAGACCGTCAAGCTGCAGCAAGGGATCATCGATCATGTCTCCTCTACCTTCGACAACAGTCCCCGGATTGCCGATTCTGCCGAGCGTTGGGATAATGCCGTAGAGACCTTCGAGGCTAGAAACAATAGCGTGGTCATCGCGGCTGGGAACGAGGGGGAAATCGAAGGTGTTATGACCCGAGAAAACGGGGGGAGCCAACTTCGCGTCCCTGCGGACTTTGAGACCAACATTCTTGAAAACGAGTTAGTCACCTCAGTGGGCGCTACTGAGGATAACGGCAACTGCCGGGCAGCCTATGCCAGCAACTCTTCGGGCGTCGATATTTACGCCAATGGGACTGTGGGAGAGTCTGAGGGCACCTCGTTTGCAGCTCCCAGGGTAGCGGTAACCATGGCCAAGCTCCATCGGCTCCACCCAGACAAGAGCAGTGCCCAGATCGAGCAAATGATGACCCAGAATCTGACTGAACAAGGCTGTGAGGCCAACTCCGGGGTCCCTGTTTTGAGGCCCGAGGTTAATCTGGAATTTCTGCGTAATCAAACCTATTGAGTGCAGCAGTCGAAGTTCGCACCCACAAAAGGGGCGGACCTTGGCTAAGAGGAAATTCTCCACACCATTCTTAGGAGGCCATCCATGATCAGATTCCATCCCGTGAATTCTACCGGACCAGCCGCTGGTGGGGGGAGTTATATTCGTTGGGAAAACCGCTCACTTCAGGACCTGAAGCAGGATATTGAAGGTCTCCGAGCTGCTGGCCAGGATGACTCTGTTCAACTCGGAGCCACCAAGGATGGGGCCCTGGTTGTTCCCTCCTCCACCAAAGAGGTGCATCAGACTCCGGTAACCCTGGGCCAACTGTTGACCACTCTGGAAGCGGTGGAAAAGAGCGACGCCTGGGTCACCGACCGGCAAGGGGTGAGCCTCTACGAAGATAAGAACGGCAAAGTCCACCTCGACGTGGTGAACTTTGCCGGCTATCTTCTCAAAGATGACGGTGGGATCGCCTCCCGCAGCGTCAACCCCTGGTAGAGAGATTCCTTACATCTTCTTGCGTCGCTCAGTGAGGGGCAGTGTGCGCAGGTAGAAGATCAGAGCTCTGAGTTCTCTTTCCTCGATGGCCTGGTCCCACCAACCTTGCTCATACTTAGGCATAAGGCCCGAGTGGCCCGTACCCTTCCGGACCACGTTTTCGATATCTTGATCGCTGCGGGTGAAGAAAAAGTCGTCTTCGCGGAAGCTGGGCATTACGGCCAAGGTGTCGCCAGACTTGATGAGACCTTCGAAGAACGGACCGTCTCCCTCGCCTCGGGGGCCATGACAGGCAAGGCAATGGATAGAGTAGAGAACTCGTCCGAGTTCGACGTGGTCTCCGATGTTGGTGATAGGCGCTTCGGTCTCCGTTTTATAGGCCTCGAAACCCCGGACGTAGGCCACCAAATCGTCGACTTGTTTGTCGTTGAGGGTCTCACTCCAGGCTGGCATATAGGCTCTACGGTGGTATCCGTTGCTTCCTTTGATAGCCTGGGCCAGGACGACGTCGTCCTTACCTCGGAGCCAATCAGTGGCACCCAAATCGGTGGGACGGATACCAAAGTCTCGAAACAGCTTGCCGGCCATGGGTCCGTCTCCTCGGCCAGATTGTCCGTGGCACCCTACGCAGTAGGCCTGGTAAATATACAGGCCTCGGTCGGGGTTGGGAGTGGAGGCTTTGGTCTCGGTGGCTGGGGTGGACAGGGCCACGCCGGTCAAAAGGGCCATAAGACCCAAGGCAAACCATTGAGCTAACTTCACGTTTTCTTCTTTCCTTCGCTGGGGGATTGAGGGCACATCGATCTTGATTCTAAGGGATCATCCCATTTTGGAGAATTGAACACCCTGATCGAGATCAGTTTGACTTCTGCAAACTGTTGGATACCCGCTCGGAGCGGGTATGGTGATAAGCGATGAGTGACCCAGCCGTCAGACCTCCAGATAGACCTCTTCGGAAAATTCTCCACGTAGACATGGATGCATTCTTCGCTTCGGTGGAGCAGCGGGATTTCCCAAAACTCAAAGGCTTGCCAGTGGCTGTCGGCGGGAGTAAAGATCGGCGGGGGGTAGTGGCGGCAGCTTCGTATGAAGCTCGAAGCTTCGGGGTTCGTTCAGCCATGAGCATGGGTGAGGCGATTCGGCGTTGTCCTCACCTCCAAGTTAGACCGGTTCGTTTCGAGCGGTACCGAGAGGTGTCGGCTCAAATTAGGGAGATTTTTGCCGAGGTCACGGACTTGGTGGAGCCCTTGTCCATCGACGAGGCATTCCTCGACGTGACCAGAGTTTGTCAGGAGCAAGCCAAGACGGCGGCCCGCTTGGCCTTCGATCTCAAGGCTAGCATTGCTCGCACACTCAGCCTGACTGCTTCGGTGGGGGTCGCTTCAAACAAGTTCTTGGCCAAGGTCGCCTCGGACATAAGAAAGCCCGATGGCTTGACGGTGGTCTTGCCCGAGGAGATTCAAGAGTTTCTGGATCCCTTACCGGTGAGAAAAATTTGGGGGGTGGGACCCGCCACGGCCGAGCGAATGAGACAACTGGGCATCTTCACTATCTCCGACCTAAGAAAACTGAGTGTTGAGGAGGCGGTGCGAGAGTTCGGAAAGAGTGGCTTCATTTACTATCGTTTGGCGCGAGGCCGGGATGACCGCCCGGTAGAGGCTCGAGACGAGATTAAGTCGGTGTCCACCGAGACCACTTTTTCTCAAGATTGCAAGGATCTCGAAGAGCTCTCCGAGCGACTCAAGAAGCAAGTGGAAAACGTGAGCCAGCGCTGTGAACGAGGAGAACTTTCGGGGTTCACGGTGGTCCTCAAGGTGCGCTACGGTGATTTCACCACGGTGACTCGAAGTCAGACCTACCTTGAACCAACAAGAGCGGTTGAGGTTATCTACGAAAGAGCCTTGAATTTGCTAGAGAAGACCGATTACCACGATCGCCCTCTGCGTCTGTTGGGGGTCGGTTTAACCAATCTGGTTTCCGACGACCGTCCGAGGCAACTTTTTCTGTTCGACCTTGAACTCGATTCCGAGCCCTAGGAGGCTGCTGATTTAAACGGGGACGTAACGCTTCGCTTGCGGACCGCAAGCGAAGCGTTCACCGAAGGTGCCCGAGACGAAGGACATCACCCACCTTCGG
>JBJHCR010000122.1:0-16392 GCA_050486105.1 Vulcanimicrobiota bacterium | reverse complement strand
CTTGCAGATAGAACAGCATGATGGTGTAGCCGCAGGCATAGCCGAGTTTTCGCGAGACCAATGGGCCGGCCAAGAGTTTCTTGCCAAAGAGGTGGGCCATGAAGTGGCGGGCGATCACTTGAGAGGTCATTTGGTCAGGGCTGCTCAGGATGGCAAATTCCCGGAGCGGGATTCCGTAGAGGTGGGACTCCAAGGGCTCCCCCTGGGCCAGGCGATCGCTGAACGCCTGCCGTTCCTCGGGTTGGTCTTCTCGCTCCAGGATGGAGATGATGATGGTGGAGAACAAAGTGCACAGCTCGAAGTCGAAACCGCCCAAATCCAGGGGAGTTGCCAGATTCAGTCTTGAGAGGGAGAGTTCTTCGGCGGGGTTAGCCGGATGGAAGAAAGCCGCCAGGGAGACGGCCATTCCTAACATCGAGTGCACCGGCTGATCGGGTCGAAAAGCTTGCATGAGCAAGGGTTCAAGCTTCAGATAGCTGGCCCAATCGACGGTCATATCCTGAAGGACTTCAACGCTTTCTCCCACCGGCTCATCTTGCAGGGCTTCCTCCCGATGATCGCTCAAGATGCGTTCGAGCTCTTCGCGGTCGTGCTCTACCGGTTTGCCAAATCCCGCCACCACTGCCGGACATGAAAACGACACAGAGATGAAGAAACCGTCTGGAGTCTCGGTCATTAGGTAGGGGTAGGTCTGGCAGTCCAAGGGCTTGCTCTGAGATCCTTTCTCTCCGTGGACCAAGCACATGTTCTGTGCGTCTAAGAAGACACAGGCTCCGTCGGGCTTCCGACCGACCAGTTCTACACCGTTTAGAGTTTCTATGGCTAGGTAGCCTTCTCGAGTGACCGTCTTGGCCGCCTGAGAGGCAAGAATTTCTTGGTTTGCATGACTGTCCACTCTGATCCCCCAGGGTTGGCGGCAGCAGCGCCCACAAGAAGTGCAGCTATAGTTTTGAAATGGGGGCAAATGAACGATGGGAAGAGGGTTTTGGTTTGCCAAGCTGGGAGTTCCTTTGCAACAGACTTGAGACTACCCAAACTTCCTTTAGAGAACGGAGAAACCTCTGCCCTTCCCGGGTTTGGTGATCCAAACCTCGAGGGTATATCCAAGTGAACATTGGCCGGGATTGATTCGGCTGGAGGGAAAGAGACAGATATGAGCACAAAAGTTGCAATTAACGGATTCGGTCGCATTGGCCGCCAGAGTCTGAAGGCTATGATGGAGAACCACCCTGACTTACAGGTCGTGGCCATCAACGACTTGGTGGACACCCAAACCAACGCCCACCTTTTTAAGTATGACAGCAACTACGGACCGTTCAAAGGATCCGTGGAAGCCGAGGGCGACCACCTGGTCATCAATGGGAATCGAATTCGAGTCACCAAGGAGAGAGACCCGGGCAACTTGCCCTGGAAGGACCTCGGTGTGGACGTGGTCCTCGAATCCACCGGAATCTTCGTGGATCGCGATGGAGCAAGCAAGCATCTCCAGGCTGGAGCCAAGAAAGTGGTCATCTCGGCCCCCGCTAAGAACGAGGATATCACCATCGTTCTGGGGGTGAACCATCAAAATTATGACCCCGAGAAGCACCACATCATCTCCAACGCTTCATGCACCACCAACTGCTTGGCGCCGGCAGCCAAAGTTCTCCACGATGGCTGGGGTATCGTGCAGGGCTACATGACCACCATACATGCCTACACCAATGATCAGAACATCCTGGACCTCCCTCATAAAGACTTGAGAAGAGCTCGAGCAGCCGCTCTGAACATCATTCCTACCACTACCGGTGCAGCTAAGGCCGTATCCCTGGTGATCCCTGACCTCAAAGGCAAATTCGACGGGATGGCTATGCGGGTTCCCACCCCCACCGTTTCCATCGTGGACTTCGTCGCTACGGTGGAGAAAGATATCACCGCCGAAGACCTCAACAAAGCCTTCAAGGCTGCGGCTGACGGCCCCATGAAAGGGATCCTGGCCTACTCCGATGAGCCCCTGGTTTCTATGGACTACAAAGGGCACCCCGCTTCCTCCATCATCGATGGACTTTGCACCAGTGCCATGGGCAAATTGGTCAAAGTGGTCACCTGGTACGACAACGAGTGGGGCTACTCCAACCGCGTCGGCGATCTCATTCAGTTTATGGCCAGCCGAAAACTGGTGGTCAAAGCCTGATTGACCCTTGGTAGTGCCGCCGGGGCGACTTGAGAGCCTCGGCGGTTCTTCTCGATTCTGAAGCAGTGAAAGGTTGTGTCCGTTGAGCGTTAAGAGTGTCCGAGAACTTCCGGTGGATGGGAAAACCGTTTTGGTACGGGTAGACTTCAACTGTCCTATCAAGGATGGAGAAGTCAGCGACGACAACCGCATCCAAGCAGCCCTGCCCACCATCAGCCATCTCTTAGATCGAGGAGCTCGGCTGGTGCTCATGTCGCATTTGGGACGACCCAAGGGTGAAGGGTTCGAAGAGGCCCTCTCTCTGAAACCGGTGGCAGCCAGGCTGCAACAGCTGTTGGGGCGCGAGGTGATCATGGCCTCGGACTGCGTCGGTCCCGAAGTGGAGGCTCTGGTGAGAGGGCTGCCAAGCGGGGGGATCGTGCTGCTCGAGAATCTCCGTTTTCATAAACAAGAGAAGAAGAACGACCCGGCCTTCGCTAAGTCCCTAGCGGCCTTGGCTGAAGTCTACGTCAACGATGCTTTCGGTGCGGCTCATCGGGCCCACGCTTCGACCCACGCCGTGGCGACTGAACTGCCAGCGGCGGCTGGCTTGCTGATGGAGCGGGAGTTGTCTGAATTAGGGCGACTTCTGGAGAACCCGAAGCGGCCTTTCGTTGCTATTCTCGGAGGGGCAAAGGTTTCCGACAAGATCGGGGTTCTCAAGAACCTGGCGGCCTTGGCCGACACCATCCTGATCGGTGGGGGCATTGCGTTCACCTTTCTGAAAATTCAGGGTCACAACATCGGACGCTCTCTGTGCGAGAAAGATATGGAGCTGTCAACTCAAGTTTGGCAAGACGCCAACTCGGCCAAGGCCAAAGTCGTTCTGCCGGTGGACGTAGCTGTCTCTTCGGAGATTTCGGCAGGGCAAGAGCGCCGCGAAGTGCCGGTGGATGCCATCCCCGAAGATATGATGGGTCTGGACATCGGAAGCCAGACTATAGAGCGTTTTTCCCAGCTGGTGGGTGAGGCCGGCACGGTGCTATGGAATGGGCCGATGGGCGTCTTCGAAACACCACCCTACGATTTGGGGACCTTGAAGGTGGCTCAGGCTCTAGCAGCTTCCGAAGCGGTTTCATGTGTAGGAGGCGGGGATTCTGCTGCGGCGGTTCGACAGATGGGTCTCGGGGACCAGATCACTCACGTGTCCACGGGGGGCGGCGCCTCACTCGAATTCTTGGAGGGTCGAGAACTGCCGGGAGTCGAGGTCCTCAGGCAGGCCGCCGTCCAGAGTTGATCGACTGCTCACGAAAGTCTTGAGAGAATAGGAACACAAATGGAGAGAACACCCTTATTAGCAGCCAACTGGAAAATGCACGGCACTCGTCGGCAGGCGGAAAGTCTACTCGATGAGTTGCTGAAGGCTATCCCCGAGCCCAAGGGAGAGGTCCTGATTTGTCCTCCGGCCATTCTAGTGGAGTCGGTGGGTAAACTGATCGCCGGCAAAGGATTGGTAAGCATGGGAGTGCAGAATCTCCATTTTGCTGAGAAGGGTGCCTACACCGGTGAGATCTCGGCTGAGATGGCTAAGGATGCCGGCTGCCGCTATGCCATCGTGGGTCACTCGGAACGAAGAGCCATGTTCGGCGAAACCGACGAAACTTGCTCTAAAAAAGTGAGTCAGGCTATGGCTCACGGTCTGGTGCCGGTTCTTTGTGTGGGCGAGACCTTGGAAGAGCGCGAGAATGGCATCACCACCAAGGTCATCGATCAGCAACTCGAAGGCTCTCTGGCTGGAGTGACCCTTGACTCAGGATCTCGCCTCGTGGTAGCTTATGAGCCAGTTTGGGCGATTGGAACCGGCCGTTCTGCGACGGCTGAAGATGCCGAGTCCGTGATGCGTCACATTCGGGTTCGCCTCTCCGAGCGCTTCGGGGAGCGGGTTTCCTCGGCGGTTCGCCTCTTGTACGGAGGGTCGGTCAAGCCGGACAACATCGATGAGCTGATGGCTCATCCCAATATCGACGGCGCTCTCGTGGGAGGGGCCTCTTTGGAGGCGGAATCGTTCGCTCGGATCGTCAATTATAAGGTTCAAGAAAGAGCCTAGGAGAACAGTCAGTTATGTCGGCAATGCAATACCTCTTCGGATTCCTTTACGTCTTAGTTTCGCTAGCACTGATCATCGCTATTTTGACCCGAACCACCAAGAATGAGGGCTTCTCTGGCTCCATGATGGGCGGGGGAGGCGAGAGCACTTTTCGCGGAGCTAAGAGCACCGAAGACACCGTGGATACGGTGACCAACTACATAGCGGGGGCTTTCATTTTCTTGAGCATCGCGCTGAACTATGTCTACTGATCCGAAGTCCTGGGGCTTCGACACTCTAGCCATTCACGCCGGACAAGAGCCCGAGCCGATAACCGGAGCGGTCGTGGTTCCTATTTTTCAGACCTCGACCTACGTTCAAGATGGACTGGGCAAACCTCGCGCAGGCTACGACTATGCGCGCACCTCCAATCCCACTCGCAAGGCCTACGAAGATTGTCTGGCTGCCCTAGAAAACGGAAGATTCGCCACCGCCTATTCCTCGGGTATGGCTGCCATCAACAACTGCATGTATCTGCTGCAGTCAGGCGACGAAATTCTGGTTGGAGACGATGTCTACGGCGGCACCTATCGCTATTTCACCCAGGTCATGAACGGCTTTGGCATCACGGCCAAATTCTTGGACACTAGCGACCTTCAGGCAGTCGAGCGCAATATCACCGATAAAACTCGAATGCTCTGGGTGGAAACCCCCACCAATCCGCTGTTGAAAATCAGCGACCTCGAGTCCCTAGCCACCTTGTCCCGTGCCAAGAATCTTACTATGGTGGTGGACAACACCTTCATGAGCCCATATTTTCAAAAGCCTTTGGACCTGGGGGCTCACATTGTGGTGCACTCCGCCACCAAATATTTGGGGGGTCACTCCGACGTCATCGGGGGAGTTCTGGTCACCGACAACCCCGAGATCCACCAGCGCATGAAGTTTTGCCAAAAGTCCGTGGGGGCAGTACCGGGCCCCTTCGACGCCTGGTTGACCCTCAGGGGAGTCAAGACTCTCGGGGTGAGAATGCGAGCCCACGAAGCCAATGCCATGCGCTTAGCTCGATTTCTGGAAGCCCATCCCAAAGTCGAAAGAGTCCTCTACCCGGGTCTCCCGTCTCACCCACAGCACGAGTTGGCCAAACGACAGATGTCGGGTTTTGGAGGGATGATCTCCTTTGTGGTGCGGGGAGGATTGGAAGGGGCGCGAGCTCTTCTCGAAACCACCAGACTTTTCTCCCTGGCTGAGAGTCTGGGGGGGGTGGAATCCCTCATCGAGCATCCCGGAATCATGACTCACGCCTCCATCCCTGCCGACAGGCGACAGGCCATGGGCATATCCGACGGCCTGGTGAGGGTGTCCGTTGGCATCGAGGCCTACGAAGACCTCGAATCCGATCTGGAAGCGGCCCTAGCCGCAATCGCTCTCTCTCCAGTCTAGAAGACAAGTACCGGAACGACCATCGGTGTCAGGATGGTCCACTCGGGTCTAAGCCGCCCGCAGGCTACACCAAAGCTCGCCCGCAGGGCGTCGACTTTGCAGCCTCCTGGACTTCCGTCCGGAAACCGCTGTCGCTTCTGAATAGGATCGAAGGAGTATCTACTTTGGGCTTCTGGATCTTGTTGCCGATACGCTTCAAGGGCGTGCTTCTTCAGGGTGAGCATGGACCCTTGAGACCCAGGATTTCACCGTGGGCTCCAATTTGTCTTGGGATTCCTCTAGGTTGCCGGCCAGGCTCTCCACCATCACCAAAAGATCGGGGTTTTCGTCCCATGCCTTGAGCCCGGAGTAGACACTCTCGACGGTTTGGACGATCTCAAGTTGCTTACTGCTGGAGTTAACCCCGGCGCCCCGCATCTGGTCGAGGAGGGCCTCAAACTGGCTTTCTGATTCGTAGGCAGGTCCTACCTTGCCGGTGTGAAGGCGTGCCAGCCTGTGGGCAGCGGTGTCGGCACCCATGTCTTGAATCAGCGCCTCGGGCGTGCCCTCGAGGAGGCCGGACTGGTAGAGGGTATTCGCTTCGTTCATGAGAGTACGGGTGTTGGGGTAGAGGCCGCTCTTTTTGAGCTTGCGGTGTTCCTCCCAGGCGATCAGAACAGATTCACCCGCCCGAGTGGGATCCAACTTCGTTCCCTTCGCCAATTCCGTCAGAGAGTTGTTGACTAAACGAATTCGGTCCGGGGATCCTACGGCACCTTCGGCTTCCGCCAAGCGAAAATGTACCGGCTTCTCGGTGGGAACGAGGGCACCGATGAAAGGAAATATACAGAATCCGAGAATCGCCACCAGTTTTCCGATTTCCCGATCCCTGGTGTCGAAACTGGTTCGATGCAGGCGAAAGCCGGAACTCACCGGATAACCCCTGAACCGGCACTTCAGACCCAACCAGACCCCGGCTGCGAAGATCCCTCCTGGAATCAACATCACTCCAAACAGAGGTATTCCCTGGCCCAAAAAAAGAGCGAGAGGAATGGCCAGCAGTGAAAGCACCACGGCCAGGGGGATCGCCTGTTGGAGCGTCGGTCGGAGCCTCCGGCGGCAGCCGCTGCAGAGGAAGTAGGCCCCCGCCCGCTCATACCAGGTCACCGTTTTCTGCACGACTTTGACCCCGGTGATCTTCGCACCCAAGGTTGAGGTTAGCTCTTTTTTTGCGACGACGTTTTCCGGAGTTCTCCACCAGACGTATACCGATTCTTGCATACCTTCCGGGAGCATTTCTTGACACAGGTCGCAATCGACCGGTGCCTCGCCGAGCTCTCCCGATTGCTCGTTTTCATAACGCTCCAAAGGGAGAACTTCTCGCCCCTGAATGTACATCGTTGGCCTCCACAGGGGTCGAATTTTCGCAGACCGTGTTCCACCCAAGCCCCAGACGGTACTTCGATTGCTTTTGACGCGGACCTTTCTCCCATTGCTCTCGAGTCCGTCAACAGTCCGGGCACCTCCCAGCTCGGGCATTGGTCGGGGACCTTACTCACCGTGGAAGGCTTTCGAGAGACCCCTGTCGACGAGGCCTTCTCCTCAGACGACACGAGGATTGAAAGAGTGAGCATCGCTGGTACGGTTTTCCCCAGGACCTGCAGAGGCGAAAGGTTGCGCAGTTCACGTGACGTGGTCCGAAGGGGCTCTTCGAAGTCCCCTCCTGCGTGGGAAAATCAGGCCGTCTGAAACAAGTTCCTCTGAGCTGGGGTGGCGAGGTCTCCGAGCCCGAAACATGCCGGTCGATCCCTGGCGGATCTCAAGTCTTTTGCTACACTCGACTTATGAGGATTTTGCTCCTGAGCACTGTTGCCCTATTGGCGACCCTTACCGGCTACGCCCTGGGCGATGGCTTGGAGCTAGCCCAGCGTCTGCTGCTGGCCTTCAGTCCCTTGGTCATGTTGGGGCTCCTAGGGTTGGCCTGGGAAGGTCGAAAGCCTAGACTCCCAAGCTTAGAGGACGCCATCCTCCAGCCCGAATCGGTATCCTGGCCCAAGCCGGCACCAAGCCCCTCTTCTCCTCTCCTAGCTACCGCCCTAGGCACCACTCTGGCCCACACCCTCACCGAATCCGTGTTTGAGTAGTTGTAGGATCGCCTCGCTGGGGTGGTTCGTTTGGAAGTCCGCAGACGGAAACACCTACGACATCTCCGGGCTGGGGCACACCAATTGGGTCCAAAGTAAGCTCGAGGAAAGGCTGAAGGGAGGGCGAGAGAGCTAGACGAGCTTATCGCTCGGGGTCACCCAGGAGAAGTCCGTCGTGCCTAAGGTGCCGTAGGAGGTGAAGCCCTGAGAGTTTGGCAAGGCGGTCCGGAGTCGGTGAATTCCCAGCAATCGTTCTCCATCCTGAGATGGTAGATGTCGGCAGCGCTGAGGGCTTTGCCTTCGAAGGGTTTGAGGTCGCTGGCTACAAGGAAGTCCTGGCCCACGGTCTTGGGTTCATTCCGCAAACTCGCAGACCTGCCCTCAGCGCTGAACCCCGTTAGTCCTGGCCGGTGATGGCTTCCGGCTCTTCAGGGATCTCGATCTCTTCAGGGGGCACCAGCACCACCTTGCCGTCTTTCCAGGTTGCTATAGCAACACCGAGAGCTTTGCCGCGACCATGGCTGGAAAACCAACGTTCTAAATTCTTGTCCTCGTGCAAAGAAATACTCCCTGAAAGTATCGTCAAGGGAAAGGTTAGCAGGCTCTCCATCTCCACAAAGATGAAGAACCTGCTGGTTGTAGAGTGCGGGTCTCTTACTTCTTGTCCCTTGGAGGGAAAGGATCGTTTCCAGGGGGGACCGTTCTTGAGTCTCTGATCCTGCCATCGCGACCATGGATCACGTTCTCTCCGCCACCGAGGTTGTGGACGATTTCACGACTCCGCTGGATTCCGTCTTCCTGTGTGGTGTGAAGCGAACTGAATCGGTCTGATCCAGGCTTTCTTACACCCCAAGGCTTGTCTGAGCGACCGGTTGGCACCACGTGCCTGTTGTTGTTCTTTGATGTTTCCATCGTTTTCCTCCTAAGAAATAGCAGGCAAGATCCCGAGAGACGCCAAAAGCTTTTCTGTCAGTAAGTGCCGTGTGGGTCTCTCTTGGGATCTTGCGCGGCCTTTTTTGAGTTTCCTCGGTTTACATTCTAGCAAAGAAATTGTAACATGGAAACATGAGCAACCAAATTGGCCATCGGATCAAGCTGGCGCGCAAGCGCGAAGGTCTGTCGTTGCGTGATCTCGCTTCAAACATGAATCAGTTCGTATCAGCTCAAGCTATCGGCAAATACGAGCGCGGCGAAATGGTCCCCAGCTCTCAGGTACTTCTTGCTCTTTGCGATGCCCTGGGCGTGTCATTGAACTATTTGCTCGCGCCCAAGAATACTAGGATCGGCTCGGTAGACTTCCGTAAGCACTCTAGAACTTCCGCGAGGGAGAGAGCAAGGGTGGAGGCCGAGGTCATTCATTTTGCCGAACGATTTCTCGAGTTGGAGGAGATACTGCAGGAGGCTAGTGCCGACTGGGATCGGCCCTTTCCATTTCAAGAAGTGTCCTCCGCGGAAGAGGCAGAGCAGTTGGCCGACAAAGCACGTGAGGTTTGGAAGTTGGGGATCAACCCTATCCCTGACGTGACCGAGCTTCTCGAGGAGAAGGGTCTGAAGGTGAGAGTTCTAACCTTGCCGAGCAACGTTTCCGGTCTCACCTGCATAGTCTCTCGAGACGGGTCGGCAGACGTTCCCGTGATCGTGGTGAATAAGAAGCATTCTCTGGAAAGGCGCCGATTAACTCTCATTCACGAGCTCGCCCATCGCCTGCTTTGCGTCCCTGGGGACGAGAAAGCTACTGAAAAGGCCGCAAACCGTTTCGCCGGGTCTTTCCTCATAAATAAGGTACATCTGCTTGGGCTCATAGGCCGATCAAGGCGTGCCTTTGGAAGTCGAGAGATCCTAACTCTCAAAAAGACCTATCGAGTGAGTGCTGCCGCCATGTGGTACAGAATCAGGCAGGTCGGCTATGTGACGGAATCACAGTACGAATATGGTTGCCGGACTTTTGCCAGGGGGTGGCGCGGAAAGGTCGAGCCTGAGGAGTTGGAGGATGAGCGAGGCACCCTGGAGCTACCCACCTTGTTCGAAAGAAAGTGTCATGCTGCCCTCGCTGAGGGAATGGTCTCGCTGGTCAAGGCTGCCGAGCTTTTGGACCAACCTGTTGACCAGGTGGAGAGAGACCTCAAGGGCCTCTAGTTCCTGTGAGAGTTATAGTCAATGATGCCTCGGTCTTGATCGACATTCACAAGGCCGGAATATTACAGGTGTATTCACTTGCGAATTTTAAGCTCGTTCTCCCGGATGTCGTTCACAGAGAACTCAGTGAGATGTCTGATATCGATTTTGAAGACTTGGGCTTCCAGATCGCAAACCTCGAGGGGTCTGACGTTCTGTCTGTTAAGAGCATTCTGGACAGGCATAGCGGCATCTCAATTCCGGATGTTTTCGCACTTGTATTAGCAGAAAAGCTGCCAAACTCGATACTGCTTACGGGTGATCGAAAACTCCGCAAAATTGCGGCCACGAGAAACGTCGAAGTGCATGGAGTGCTCTGGATACTGGACCAGTTGTTTGAACAAAGGCTACTGACGGTTTCGGTCGTACTTGAGGTGCTCGATCTTTTCAGTGAGGACCTAGCTGTGCGATTGCCTGAAAAGTACCTGTCGATATACCGGAAGAAGTACAAGGAACTGGACAAGAATTGACCCGTCAGAGGAAACGACTGCTCTTTAAGTTATCTTGGTCTTAAGCGGAGTGGTGGACCGAATCAGCTCAAGATCCCCTGCGGTGAGTTTTCGACATCCAACCCGTAGCAGAAGCCCAATATACTTTCGCTCGACCTCGGTGTTTCGAGCGAATGAGAGTTTCTTGACGACATCGAACCCGGCTATGAAGAAGGCCTCGGCCCTCTTTTCTGGGTTGGATCTGAAAAATCGCGGGTTTGCTCGAGGCGCACCTACTGTTTCGAGCCGTCATCGATTTCCGGCTCTTCAGGGATCTCGATCTCTTCAGGGGGCACCAGCACCACCTTGCCGTCTTTCCAGGTTGCTATAGCAACACCGAGAGCTTTGTGTTTGATCAGAGCGTTTCGGGCGCCGCGATGGATGGCTGCCGTGACCCACTCATCATCTTTGAACTTCTCTATGAGGGACATTTGAGGATATTTTCCCACAAATCTTGGACCAGCACCACCTCGGTTTGGTCAAATCCTGAAGCCAATAGTCTGGCCTGGTGGTGGGAGCTATCATAGAACCTCCAGGAGTCGGCTAATGGGCGATAAAGATGGAAGAAATTCTCCAAGCCTGCGTAGTATCGTCGGCGGATGACGGGTTCGGGGATATTGTGGCCGCCAAGGCGAACCC
The DNA here is from genome assembly GCA_050486105.1 of Vulcanimicrobiota bacterium. Classification (GTDB taxonomy): domain Bacteria; phylum Vulcanimicrobiota; class Xenobia; order Xenobiales; family JADMJV01; genus JAEXNA01. Next base: position 5,286 of record JBJHCR010000122.1, on the reverse strand, counting down.
TTTGAGCAACACGTGCCACAGCCAATTCCTCCGACGGAAGCCAGAGGAAGAAGAGTTCGAATCGATAGCCTGCGCTTTTCAACAGGCGGATGTGACGTGCATAGCTCCGACCTGAAAGGGTAGTCTCGATGGCAAAGCTCTCTTTGGATTCCGCCAACTCACGAAAACGATTCAGCAGAATTTTGCCCGCCGCCACCGCCACCCTTTCAGGATGGAAGGCGGACAGACCCTTGGCGATGTCGTCGGCGTTGACGAACTCCAGAGCCTCCTCGCGATCGACCAACAGCGTCGGAGCGGAAGTGCTTTTGCCTGCGCCATTCGGACCGGCAATGAAGGCGAGGGTGGGGCTCATCCGTCCGTCATCTCTTCGCGGAGGCATTCTGTTGGGACCTGATGCGCTCCAGCAGAGCCGAGGCGGGTTCGTCGTTGGGGTCCTGGGGAACCAGCTCGCCCCGGAAGGCTTTGGCTAGGATGGATTGCTCAAGAGCGCCTAAACGGAACCTCGATTGACTTGTATACTCCGAGAAGGTCTCGACCGTTGAAAATGCAGGCTGAAGAATTTCTATGAGAGCCCTCTGTTCAGCGACTGGCGCTAGTGGGACGGGGAGTCCCGAAACCTTGGATTTGCTCAACGTGTATAGTCCAGTGGTTGTCTTCGCCTGCTCAAACACCTTTCCGCGCCCCACAGGAGAACTCCAGAAGGCACGCATGAAATGTGGTTCAACTCCCTCAGAAAGTCGGACGCGGATAATGTGGTTCTGGTGCACACAGTTTTCGATGCTTCCGTCCCAGACAGCCATACGCCCAATCTCGTTCGGACTTCCGTTCCCTTCGACGATCAAGAGGTCACCCTCGACCAGTCGCAACTTTTCGAGTTCGCCTTCAAAAAGTTCCATCTTCTTGATCTCATCAAGAATCAGCTTGTTTCGATGAACGTTCGCAACGCGAAGATACGGGTATGCATTGTTTTTTGGTCGGCGCTTAGGCTGCTTTTGTATGCCGCCCTGAATTTCGCCCACAGTCTCTACAGTAGCCCACTCCCACCCCTCGGGCAATTCCGGCAGACTGGTGGGGTCGAGGGGTTGGGGTTCTTGGTATTTGGCTTTCCAGCGATCGTCAGTGGGCATATTGCCTTTCGCTTTTTGCTTCTCCAGATAGTCTTGCTCCCAGCGCCGGCGGCGTTCTTGGCGAATGCGCTGCAGCAACACCGAGGCGGGCTCCACCTCCGGGTTCCGCCTGCGCCACTCCTTGGTCAGGTCCCCCCGGAAGGCGGCCGCCAGCACCGACTGCCGAAAGCGCTCCAGCAACGGCGGAATGGCCTCCAAGGCCTGCTTGGCCGCCCGGCTCCTCCGCTCCAGCTCTTCGATCTTGGCCACTATGCGGCGCTGTTCGTTGAGGGGGGGGAGGGGGAAGTGAGTAGCTTTATTCAACTTGAAATGAGGACATTAGCCTCGGTCGGGCAATCGCAGAGCCTTTAACGCCCAAAAGGCAAAACGAGGGTCGTGCCCTCTGGAGTTGAGCACTTTCACTCCATCGGCACCCTGGACAAACGGCCTCTCGTCATACTTAATCACGCGCGTGTGATCGCCAAAAATCAGCGCAGGTAAAGGGCCAGGGTGGGTCAAGGAGCTGTCGTCAGTGTACCCCCCGATTTGGTCTGCGCCCTGATCGATTACGGGTATGGGTCCCGAGACTAGGTATGACTTTTGCTTAACCTTCAGCTTGGAACTGGTTATATTTTCGAAGCATTCGGCGAATGGCAATCTAACCCAATAATCAGGAATCTCACCTGGCCATTCCCCCTTATCGGCTCCATTCTCACTCACCTAGGAGACATCTCCTCATTTTCTAACAACTCCGCAAATGCTTCCATTCTCTAGATATTTCCTATTTCAGTAAGGGAAGCTCTTGTGGTCATCCCTCGATCTTCCCAGTTTACCGGGGGAGATCCTATGGCAGAGAACCTTGGTCTCACCCATCCACTCAGTGTATCTGAAAAGCTCTCACCCCATTCCCCCTCCCTGGGATCCCCGCAAAGTCGGCGGCCGAGATTGGCAGCCTTAAGTCCGGTCACCATTCCCTCCCACTTTCCCACCACCGATTCTGGACCGGAGTGAATTCGCTGGGGTCTGAGGTGGGCAGCCTGGGTAAGCAGTACTCAACCGTTCGAGCACTCGCTAGGAGTCATGCACCTAGCTGGCCGAGTTTTTGATACGGTCGTAGATAATATGCGGTCAGATGTCAAGGAGCGGCTCAAGCCGGAGATGGGTGAGAACCCAAAACAATGGAGGCTTATCTTGAGGGCAGCCGCTCTGCTGCACGACATTGGTCATCTCCCTTTCTCACCCGCGGCGGAAGACAAACTCCTGCCGGATGGAGCTAGTCACGAAACCCTGACAATCGAGCTTCTCAAAGAGGCCGAACTTTACAGCATTCTCACTGAGATGCCGTTTTCGGCCAACATAGACCAAGTGATCAAGCTGGCTGTGGGAACCAAGGATGCTCGAGACATCGGCAGGTGCGGTCTTCTCGCCGCGTGATCGTGCCTCTCATCCGCCCTCCCAGAAGGTTAAATCCGGCGGCCAAGAGAAATTTACGAACATAGTAATTCTTAGGAGCCTGGACCGCTGGTCTGGGCTTCTTTCTATTTCAGGGGGTGAGAGTCTTGCAAGGAGGGCAAACCGCCGTATCCTTCTAGCTCAGGTCACCCCTTCCAAGGGAGTTCTTCGTACCTTGGAATTCCCACTCTTGAAAAGAGATCTCCGAATTTGTGGTTTAGGGCCTCTCTGTAGGGCGATTTTAGACTCAAGCGCGGCCCCCCGTTCGCACACTCCACTAAGGCCTCCAAGGGGAGGACAAAGCACGCCGAAAGATTCACGACCCGGAATCCCGGGCTCAAACTTGAGAAATTCTTACTCAAATCTGGACAGGCCTGAATTAGAAATAGCGAGCGAACCTTTTGACTCGCAACATTGTCCATGTATGAGCCCCACTTTCTCTCGTTTGGGTTTCCATGCTTGTCTTGCCATTGTAGCTTAAACTCCTCGAGTTATATTGCTTGGCAAAGAAGTACCTGTTGTAACCCAGTCTTTCCAGTGAGATCGCAAGTCTGGGTTAAGACGATAGCATCAGTTGCACCCCAAGCTGTCTTGCCCACAACTTCACCCCTGACGACCTTTGGAGTTGTTAAAAAGTTGACGAATGGGCAGTCGTTCAGAAGATCTCCCTGGTCGATCGGCTCAGATGCCTTCTTTATCTTGAACCACGATTCCAACGGTGGTTACTCGTCCTCTGAATCCATATCTGGGATATCAAAAGTGAATTGTCGGGCTTTTTCCAATGGCGTGCGAATAGTCTTCGCTGGGCCTAGGCTACGAGTCACTTTCAAGGGAAAATGCTCGGGCTCATCGTTTGGCTCTTCTTGAAGCTCTGTTAGGCCTTGAACAAAACGAGCCAAGGCGTCATCAGGAAACTCCTCAACTTCGCCCAAGTATCTAAAGAATAGGTCTATTACCGGGTACGCTTGCCTTGGCTCGGCCGTAGCAATCTGTGCCGTAGAGATCCAGGATATGGGAGATTGAGCCAGCCAAAAGTCACTGATTCCACAAGCTTCAATTAGTGGGAATTGGCTATCCTGCGAGAAAAAATTTTTAGCCAGTATGAAGCTGATCCTAGGTACACTCTCTCCTTCTTCTCTTTCAGTCAATCCCGTCGGATATACCGGACCTGTTCGGGCTCTTGCCGAGTGCATCTTCGAGATGGTCGGTGATTGCCCAACGGAAGAAATTCCCGGCCCAAACCCTATAGTTTTTGAGGATGTCGTAAGCATTATCCAATTCCACCTTTCCGGCAGTATAAAAATCCGCGGCAATTATAAAAACCTCGGACTTTTTGTTCTTTACCTTCTTCTCTCCAAGCCCGTATCGAAGCATCACGTAGCTATCGTTTCCATCGTTTAGGGCGAGTTCTGTCTCTGAGTGATAGACTCTGGTATTCTTCTCTCCCGAACAAGTCTCATTGCCGAGAACCCCTACAATAGAGCTATTGAGAAGTTCTCTCCAAGGCACACCCTCAAGGCCGAGTTCACCCCTATCGATGACATTCTGATATAAAAGACCTATTCTAGAATAAAAGCTCGGTTTATACACTTCTCGGAAAGCTTGTTCCACGAGCCGCAATTCAGCGCTAAAGGTCTCCCAATCTTTATAGCCGTGCTCGGTAAGCGCAACAAAGTTTTCGGTTAACGTGACTAGCCTCTTCGGTTCTTCGACGGTGAAAAAGTTAAACTGCTTGCTGTTCTGTTTTAGCGAAGCCTCGACTAATACCCTAACGTTCTCCGGCATGTTTTTAGGTAAGACGGGAGTAGCAACTTGCTCGAGAACGGGGTACTTGTCTCGGATTCTGTCCTGAAATGCCGCAGGAGGTGCCGCAGATACTTGAAGGATTGTTGGAAATCGAAGCTGGCAAACCACATCGCTCAGCGGATTTCTGGAGTATACAGAACGTGCCGTCTCGGGAAAAATCATCTGGCGATTCTCAAGTATCTTTGAGATAGGACCACATTGTATCTATCTAATTGAAGCTCTAGTAGCATATACCAATATATTAGCGATTCATTCAAGCTGCGTCGAGAGGGAATCGGGATTGTGGTGTACAAAAGATCCTGGTCCGACATCCCATAGAACCACTATGCTGTCATCCGGCAACCCCCCCTAAGCCGGATGTCTCGCAGTGAACAACATTATGCCCTCGAGCATGAGTCTAACTTGTTTCTCCTCATATTTCTTGTACTCCCCATGGGCCGCACTGTTTCTCAAGCCTAGCCAAGCAAGAATTTGCTTTTGTTCTTGATCGTTGTAGACATTAGCCTTTTTAAGCTCGTCGTTGAGCAGGGACGCCTTCTTGGCTATGGAGTGCCCCCTACTGTCCTCTCGCCGCGTTTCGATTTCGTGCTTCTCACATAGGTTTCTCAGGTGAGTTTCGAGTGCGCTCCCTATCATGACTGCCGCAGCATCTTTGTAACCGTTATCGAGAAGCTCTCTGGCCTGATCCAGAATGTCTGAAGAGAACGAAGCGTGGGCAAGTTCAGAAACACTCTCAAGGGTGTCGTTTTCGATAGCAGTTCGCAAAGCCTTAAGTAGTCCTTCAACCATGGCAACCCGGAACCTGTCAAGGGGTGTGAGACAAATCTTCGTTTCAATTTAATGAGCAATCAGAAGTTGTCGGTGGGTTGATGTAGACGGCGCGCTCCAACACGGGTAGTTTTGGCGGTCCGTTGATGAATCG
>JBJHCR010000121.1:0-16405 GCA_050486105.1 Vulcanimicrobiota bacterium | reverse complement strand
CCCCGGGGCTACTCAACACTTTAGATGCCGGAACCGGCTTCGTAACGCTCCTGTTGCGGCCGACTTTGGGAGACCCGGCTGTGGGGCGGCACGCTTTCGGTGAGCCAGACGTTACCGCCTATCACCGAGCCTCGGCCGACCGTGATCCTCCCTAAGACGGTCGCCCCTGAATAGATGACCACATCGTCCTCCACGATCGGGTGGCGGGGGACGCCCTTTATCAGCTCACCCCGCTCGTCCTTGGGAAAACTGCGCGCACCTAAGGTCACACCCTGATAGATCCTAACGTTCTTTCCGATCCAGGCCGATTCGCCGATGACCACTCCGGTGCCGTGGTCGATGAAGATTCCTTCGTCGATGGTGGCTCCGGGATGGATATCGATACCGGTCAGAGAGTGCGCGCGCTCGGAGACGATTCGTGCTATCAGCGGAACCTCCAGCCGGTAAAGCTCATGCGCGACGCGGTGAAAGGTGATGGCGGTCATTCCGGGATAGCAGAAGACCGTTTCCTCTCGGCTATGGGCGGCCGGATCGCCTCGAAAGGCCGCCTCGGCGTCGCGAGCCAGACGCTCGCGTATTCGAGGTAGCTCGGCGAAGAGTTGTTCCACCTTCTTCTCCGCCTCAAGGCGACAAGTGGCGAGCTTTCCGGGCTGTTCGCAGCGGAAGCAGAGGCCCCGCATGACCTGTTCGGTCAACTCCCGGTAGACCTGTTCCAGGGTGTGACCGAGGTAGTAGCGGTAGCCGTTGGGACCCACCTCCCCCGGGTCGAAGTAACCTGGGAAGATCACCGTTTGGAGACGGTGAACGAGAGCATACACAGCTTCTCTCGAAGGCCGGGGGTTGACCACCGGCAACTGCATGAAGGGAGGGAGCTTCTGTTCCTCCAGCTGCCGGACGAGGTCGTGAAAGTCGAATCGGTCGCTCTTCACTCCTCCTCGCTAAAAAGAGAAGTCGAGAGATACCGTTCGCCCGTGTCACAAATCACGGTGACGATCAGCCTCCCTCTATTCTCCTCCCGCGCGGCCACCTGCAACGCGGCCCAAACATTGGCCCCGGCGGAGATACCTCCTAGGATCCCCTCTTCACGGCCCAGGCGACGAGCCGTTTCGACGGCGTCTTCAATGCGCGCTGTGATCACCTCGTCCACCAGAGTCATGTCCATAACTCCGGGAACGAAGCCGGCTCCTATACCCTGGATCTTGTGCGGGCCGGGCTCTCCTCCCGAGAGCACCGGAGAATCCACCGGTTCGACCGCGACCGCTTTGAAGCCGGGCTTTCGATCCTTCAATAGCCGGCTCACTCCGGTGATCGTACCACCCGTTCCGACTCCGGCCACCAGGATATCGATTCCACCCGCAGTGTCGGCCCAAATCTCCTCGGCCGTCGTATCGAAGTGGACCTGGGGATTCGCGGGATTCTCGAACTGCTGCAGCATAAGATAGTTCGGGTTCGACGACACCAGTTCTCGTGCGGCCTCGATGGCCGCTTTCATACCTCCCGTGGCGGGCGTGAGATGGAGTTCGGCACCCAAGCTCTTTAACAGCTTTCTTCGCTCCAGGGTCATCGATTCGGGCATGGTGAGCACCAGCTTGTAGCCCCTCGCGGCGCAAACAAAGGCGAGAGCGATCCCGGTATTGCCGCTGGTCGGTTCGACCAACACCGTATCCGGCCCGATCTTCCCCTCTTCTTCGGCGGCCCTGATCATATTCAATCCGATCCGGTCCTTGACACTGGAAAGAGGGTTGGATGACTCCAGTTTCACCACGACCTCTCCCGGCAGGTCCTTCCCCAAGCGCCGCAATCGCACCAGAGGCGTGCGGCCGACCAATTGTGTGATGTCGTCGTAAATATTAGCCTTCATGATTCCAGCCCATTCTAGAACGCCGAGCGAGAACCCCTCCGGTCAGCAGAAGAGATTCAGGACTGTTTGGCCGGCTTTGCCGATCTTGAAGTGAGGGGAACTCCTCGAATTGGCCGTTAACAAAATTTTCATGGATTGACACTTGAAACGATTGCTGCTACCCTTTTGAGCATGGCATCCAGACACGGTCAAATTCTCAAGTCTGTCCTGAGCGCAAGCTCCGTAAATGCCAATCCCATATCCGTTTGCATCTGTTGTTGTTGTCCCAACCTTGAACTTGGAGGTTCACTTTCGGGATAATTTATTGATGTAAACAGATCACTAGAAGAAACCCCCGGGCGTGCACCCCGGGGGTTTTTTTCGTTTTTCTTGACACGCTAAGGAGATTCACCAGTGAGCAGCAAGCCATCCAAGGTTGAAAAAGCTAAAGAGAACAGTCAGTATCTGCGCGGGCAGGTCGAAGAAACCCTCAAAGACACCAGCACCGACCATTTTAACTCAGACGACATCCAAGTTCTGAAATTCCACGGAATCTACCAACAAGAAGACCGGGATAGCCGCAAACAGAGCAAGGCCGAACAGTCGAAAACTTACAACTTCATGATTCGTGTGGCTCTACCCGGCGGGATCCTCAAAGCTTCCCAATATCTCAATCTCGACCGCCTAGCCGACCAATACGCCAACGGCACCCTGAGAGTCACCACCCGACAGGCCATTCAATACCACGGAGTCATCAAGAGCGATCTAAAGCAAACCATGACCTCTCTCAACAAAGAACTGGTCACCACCCTGGCAGCCTGTGGAGACGTGGTGCGCAACGTCATGGCGTGCCCTGCCTGTCTTGCCGATAAAGCCCATCAGGCCGTGGCCAAGGTGACCCACCAATTGGCCGAGGATCTCCGACCGACCACTCGTGCCTATCACGAAATTTGGCTCGACGGCGAAAAACTTGTGGATACCAAGCAAGAAGAAAAGTTCTATGGGACCAACTACTTGCCCCGAAAATTCAAGATCGCCGTGGCCGCCCCCGATGACAATTGTGTGGACGTCTACACCCAGGATTGTGGCTTGGTAGGGGTGGTGGAAGACGGGGAAGTGAAGGGCTTCAATATCTTGGTAGGCGGCGGACAGGGCATGACCAATCGCCGAGCCGACACTTTCGCCTCCTTGGGGATCACTCTAGGTTTTGTGGACACCGAGTTAGCCGCCGAGGCGGTACGCACCGTGGTGGCGATCTTTCGAGACTACGGCAATCGCTCTGACCGCAAGCACGCTCGTCTCAAGTATCTCATCGACGAATGGGGCTTGGAGCGCTTTCGAGAGGAGTTCCAGAAGCTTTTCCCGGGACAACTCCAGGTCGCCAAACCCGTCCATCTGGAATATCACGATCACCTGGGCCGTCACCGGCAAGCCGACGGCCGTTGGCTCTACGGAATATGGGTGGAGAACGGTCGCATTCTCGACAAAGAGGGGAAAAAGTTGCGATCTGCTCTGCGAGAGATCGTAGCCGAGCTCTCGCCTGAGATACGTCTCAGCCCTCACCAAAACGTTCTACTCACGGGCCTGCAAGAAGCTCAGTTGGAAAGAGTTGAGCAAATTTTGCAAGACAACGGTGTCCCTTTGGTGGAAGAACTCTCCGCCGGCAGACGCCGCTCTATGGCTTGCCCGGCTTTGCCCACCTGTGGCTTGGCCCTGGCCGAGTCCGAGCGGCTCTTGCCCGATATCATGGACCAGTTGGAGAACTCCTTGAAGGAACTCAAACTGTGGGGAAGGCCCTTTTCCGTGCGCATGACCGGGTGCCCCAATGGTTGTGCTCGACCTTACACGGCCGATCTCGCCTTTGTGGGACGCAGCTTGGATCTCTATCAAATCTACGTGGGTGGACGAAGTCGAGGAGACCGAATGGCCGACCTCTTCGCCGCCGATGTTCCGACCTCGGAGCTTCTCTCCACTGTACGACCCCTATTGGAATGGTGGTCCCAAGACGGTTTGGAGGATGAAGAATTGGGCGATTTCTACCGTCGCCAACGGGGAGAAACCGAGCTTCGCCAGAGGGTGACCGGGAGAGAAGTGCCCACTCGCGAGGGGTTTCTGGAATTGAGGGTGGGCTCGTGAGGAGCCTGGTGTTGGCCGCCCATGGGGATGGGGATGATTCCGCGTCCAATGAGTTGGCTCGGGATTTGGGGCGCAAGGCGGCCGCTCTGGGCGGTTTCGACGAAGTCGTGGTGACCTTTCAAAAGGGGTCTCCCCCTTTCTACAAGGCGCTCGAGCACTTGAACCCACTTGATGCGCGAGAAAACCTCGTCTCGCGCCCTCATCACCCACCTTCGGTGGGTACCCGCCGATTGCTGCGTCGTGATCACCCTTCCGGTGCTCAAATAGACCCAACTATTATCCGCTCCTCAGGTCGCTCACTCCTTGCTCTCGGACCCCCTGAGAACACGATACTTCGGCCCCCCCACGCTTCAAGTGGGTTAAAAGGACCGAAGGTCACTGTCGTTCCTCTGATGGCAAGCGCCGGGTATTACTGTGACGTGGTTCTTCCACGGGAGTTGCAGAAGAATGCTCGCTGGGGAGATTTTGAAGTTGAGATCACCGAACCGGTAGGCACCCATCCCCAAATTTACCGCCTGGCACAAAAGCATTTGCAAGATCACCTGAAACGATTGGGCCTACAGCCCACGGAAGCTTCCTTGATGGTGGTGGGACACGGGACCAGGCGTCACGCCCAGAGCCGCCGGTCTACCGAATCGCTGGCGACCGAACTTGGTGAGAGACTCCCTCTGGCTCAGGTGGTCCACGCCTTTCTCGACGAGGATCCGGGGCCTGAAGAGGCCCTAACAAGTCTAAGGAAGCTTCCGGTGCTGGTGTTGCCCTTTTTGATGGGAGCCGGAACTCACGCCACTCGAGATCTGCCCAGGAGATTGCTTCGAGACGATGTTCACATTCTGTCACCGCTGGGCTCTTTGCCCGGAATGGACGAGATCGTTTTATTGCGGGCCGGAGCCCAGATTGCCTTAGAGACCCGACCAGAGAGTCAGTTGACAACCGAGGAGACCTCGGTTGAATCCCATGATGGTGCGGGCCTCCAGGACCCCTTTTGTCGAAATTTGCCCGGAAACCAAGGTTTCCGGTTTGCCTTTTAGGAGCCTACAATGTCAGGTAAAGTTTATTTGGTAGGAGCAGGCCCAGGGGCCAGTGACCTCATCACCCTTCGAGGGGTGGAATACCTCCGGCGGGCCGAAGTTCTGGTGCACGACCGATTGGTCCATCGCGACTTGCTGGCCCATGTGCGACCCGAAACCGAACTTATCTATGTAGGCAAGACTCCTAACGGGCCCACCACCCGGCAGGAGCAGATCAATGAAATACTAGTGGCTAAAGCCCGTTCCGGCCGCCAAGTGGTGAGGCTCAAAGGAGGTGATCCCTTTGTCTTCGGGCGTGGCTGGGAAGAGATCGAGGCTTGTCACCAAGCCGGGATCGCCTACGAGGTGGTGCCGGGAGTGTCCAGCGCTTTGGCCGCACCCGGAGCGGCCGGGATACCTGTGACCCACCGGGGCATGAGCCGGACTTTTGCCGTCGTGGCGGGCCGCTTTGCCAACAACGATGAACTCGATTATGAGGCCCTCAGCCGACTCGACACCGTAGTGGTGCTGATGGGTCGAGACCGATTGCCATACTTGGCCCGACGTTTTATGGCGGCAGGCAAAAGCCCGGAGACCCCGGCTGCCGTGGTGGAATGCGGGACGACAGAGGAGCAACGTGTGCTGCGCTGCTCCCTCAAAGACTTGGCCCAACTGGCCGAGCAGCAGGCCATCAAGACGCCTTCGACCATCGTGATCGGCGAAGTGGCCGGGCTGGCGGAATCCTTACCCCAGCTTTCGGCGCCGGTCTTGAAGGCGGTGGCCCGGTGAGCTTTGACGAACAGGAACTCGAAGTTCTCAATCGAGAATTCGAGGGGCTGTCACCCCGAGAGATTTTGGCCTGGGCACTCGCCAACTTTGAACCCGAAGAGATCGTGGCCACCTCCTCTTTTCAGACTCAGAGCTTGCCCCTACTTCATATGATAAGCCAGCTCAATCGAGAGCTGCGAGTCTTCTTTCTAGACACCGGCTTTCACTTTCCGGAGACTCTAAGCTATCGCGACACTTTGGTTCGAAAGCTCCACCTCAAGGTGGTGAATATCAGGCCCGAATCTTTTCCTCCGGAAGAACTCTATCGCCGAGACAGCGATGCCTGCTGCGCCCTCAACAAAGTGAAGCCTTTGGACAGAGTCCTCCAGGGTGCCACCCTTTGGATCACCGGAGTAAGGCATGACCAAACGGACCAACGAAAGGCCTTGTCCGTGCTTTCTAGGATGCCCACGGGCAAGCTCAAGCTCTGCCCCTTTCTGCCTTGGGACAGCTTCGACCTGGATGTTTATCTCTACGAGCATCCCGAGCTGCTCCCCCATCCCCTGGCCGCCCAGGGCTACCGGAGCATCGGCTGCCAGCCTTGCACCAGCAAAGGAGAGAATCGCGATGGACGCTGGATGGGACAACAAAAAACGGAATGCGGCCTACACCGTCGATCAGTCGGATAAACCCCAAGATATGAGGAAACAAAATGCCTATCGCTAGCACAAAAAGAAACCAGGACGTGCCTCTGCGCTCTCACCTCCAGCAACTCGAAGCCGAGGCGATCTATCTCATCAGGGAAGTGGCGGCTCAGTTCGAGCGCCCTGTCTTGCTCTTTTCGGGAGGTAAGGACTCGGTCTGCCTAGCCTGGCTTGCTCACAAAGCCTTCTACCCTGCCCCCATTCCCTTTCCCTTGTTGCACGTGGACACAGGTCACAACTTCGAAGAGACTTTGGAGTTTCGCGACCGATTCGTGAAGCAACTAGGCCTCACTTTGGAAGTGAGAAAAGTGGAGGACTGCATCCGGGCCGGACGAGTCAGAGAGGAAACGGGACCACGCCCCAGTCGCAATGCCTTGCAAACCACGACCCTATTGCATTCCATCAGGGAGTTCGGAGTCGACGCCTGCTTGGGTGGCGCACGGCGAGATGAAGAAAAGGCCCGTGCCAAGGAACGATTTTTCTCCCATCGGGACAGCTTCGGCCAATGGGATCCCAAAAACCAAAGACCAGAGATCTGGAACCTCTACAACGGACGCCGCAATCCCCAGGAACATTTTCGAGTATTTCCCCTCTCCAACTGGACCGAACTCGATGTGTGGCTCTACATCGCCTCGCAGAATGTGGAGCTTCCCTCTCTTTACTTCTCTCACCACAGAGAGGTGGTGATCACGGCCGAGGGGACGCTTCTGGCCGCCGACCCCGTGGTGGGAAAACTAGAGGGGGAGCGTGTTGAGACCCGTCAGGTGAGGTTCAGAACGATTGGCGATCTGACCTGTACCGGGGCGGTGGAGTCGAAGGCCTCCAGCATTGCCGAGATCATCGAAGAAGTGGCTTCCACCCGCGTCACCGAGCGCGGCGGGCGGGCCGACGACCAGCGCTCCCAGTCGGCCATGGAAGACCGCAAGCGAGAGGGGTACTTTTGATGATGGATCTCCTCAGGGTGAGCACGGCCGGAAGTGTGGACGACGGGAAAAGCACGCTTCTCGGCCGACTGCTCTACGACACAAAATCGATTTTTGAAGACCAACTTGAGTCTTTGGAGAAGCTCTCTCGAAGCTTAGGTGAAGGACAGATCGATCTCGCTCTTCTGACCGACGGTCTGCGGGCCGAGAGAGAGCAAAAGATCACCATCGATGTGGCCTATCGTTACTTCGCGACTCCTCAACGGAAATTCATCTTGGCCGACACTCCAGGCCACCTGCAATACACCCGAAACATGATCACCGGGGCTTCCACGGCGGAACTGGCCATCATCTTGCTGGACGCTCGAAAAGGGGTACAGACCCAGTCCCGGCGGCACGGATATATCGCCTCGCTTCTCCAGGTCCCCCATCTCCTCGTCGCCGTCAACAAGATGGACTTGGTGAACTTTGAAGCTCAGGTCTTTCACCGCTTGGTCCAAGAATATGAGGAATTTGCTGCCAAACTCCAGATTCGGAGTTTGACCTTTATCCCCATATCTGCGCTCCTTGGAGACAATGTTGTCTCAAGCTCCGCCAACATGCCCTGGTATGAAGGCTCCACCTTGTTGCAACATTTGGAAACAGTCCAGGTAGACTCTCAAGGCCACTTAGGTGACTTTCGCTTTCCGGTGCAGTACGTTGTCAGGCCCCATCAGGATTTTCGGGGACTAGCCGGGCAAGTCTATTCGGGGAGAGTGGCCCCTAAGGACGAGGTGGTCGTCCTACCTTTGGGGATACATAGCACCATCAAATCGGTGCTGAATTCGGAAGGGGAGTTGACTGAGGCCGTCGCCGGTGATTCGGTGATCCTGACCTTGCAAGATGAGATTGACGTGAGTCGAGGGGATATGATCGTCAGTCGAATGAACCGGCCCACTCAATCCCAAGATTTTGAAGCTATGCTGTGTTGGATGGGAGAACTTCCCTTGCGCCCGGGTCAGGAATTTTGGCTGCAGCACACCACTCGCAGAGTGAAGGTGAAGGTGGGGGATCTTCAATATCGAGTCAATGTGGATAGCGCAGAACAAGATAGCTCCGATTCTCTGGAAATGAACGATATCGGTCGTGTGAGGATCACCTCCAGCCGGCCGCTCTTTTTCGACCCCTACCATTCGAGCCGTTCCACCGGCAACTTCATTCTCATCGACCCCAACTCCAACAACACCGTGGCCGCCGGGATGATCCGAGAGAAATCCACCAACGGCCACCTTCCCCTGCAACGGGTATCTCCCGATGTGGTGCCGGAAGACTCCGGCATCACCCTGGAAGAAAGAGAATCCTTGAACGGTCACCGTGCCGCTGTTTTATGGTTCACAGGCCTTTCCGGCTCCGGCAAAACAGCGGTGGCCAGAGCCTTGGAAAGAAGGCTCTACGAGACCGGGCACCACAGCATGCTTTTGGACGGTGACAATCTGCGACATGGACTCAATGGCGACCTCAAGTTCAGCCCCCAGGACCGGAGCGAAAATGTTCGCCGGATGGCCGAAGTCGCTGTCCTGGGTTTTCAGCACGGCAATCTGGTGCTTTGCAGTCTCATTTCTCCCTTCATCCAGGACCGAGAGGCCGCCCGGGCGCGATTGCCCCAAGGACGTTTCCTGGAGATCTTCGTGCGTTGCCCCCTGGAGCTTTGCCGTCAGCGGGATCCCAAGGGACTCTATCAACGGGCCCTCAAAGGCGAGATTCCCGAGTTCACCGGGGTAACTTCGCCTTATGAAGAGCCGCAGCAAGCGGACCTTGTTTTGGACAGTCAGGCTCAAGGCGTAGAAGAACTGGTGGAAGAGCTGTGGTCTTACTTGAGAGAAGGAGGGTTTCTGCGCTAAACCTGCTGCCGGAGTCTCTCGACGACTGGGTCTCGGAAGACAGCTCTGCTCGGTTCTTGTCCGAGGTCGTCGATCATCTGTGGGAGAACGGGAAACTCAAGGGCTTCTACGAGGCACGCAACAAGTCTGGCAAAGGTGGGGCATTTCGTTTCCGCCCAGGAGTTGATCGTTCATCGCACGTCGGCACCGCCGTCGTCGAGCTTGACCGGTCGACTCCAGTACGAGAACTGGGGAGTCCAGCTCTGCTCGTCCAAGCCGGCCAGCGCCAACAGGCTCCACATGGGGCAGTAGATATCACCGGGTCCGAAAAAGGCTGAGTTGGTTCGAAAAATCTCGCCCTCTCTTCGCTCGTAGCAGGCTGCGCCGGGCATATTCTTACCTTCCATCTGCACGAGGTGATCCCTATCGAAGCTCTCCGCTCCGCAGATCGAAAACATGGCTGCGCGAATCCACGGTCAGCTCCCAGGTGAGCTGTTCTCCGCTCCGTTTCATCACCAATTGGTAGGTTCCATAGGGGAGGGCGTCCACCACCAGTACATTGCCGTCGGTGAGCGGGCGCCCTACGCTGCGCTGCTCTGAATTCTTGATCAAATAGAGTTCGCTGTCGGCTCTGGCCCCCAGGACTCGCAACGTGGCCTGGGACCTTCGGGTGGTCGAGGAGCCCGAGGGCTGAGCCTGGAGGACGTCGAGTGGGGATGGGGGCAAACTGGTCTTGGGGCCTTCCAGGTTGAGGTTGGCTAAGGGAAATTCATCGGTAAAATTGGGACCATAGCGGGGGTGCTGTTCCTGGTCGGTGAGGCGGGGGATCTGCCGGGAGATGTACTGCAGGAGTTCGTGAGTGCGGACAATGCCGTCCGCGGTGGCGGTTCCGTCGCCATTGAGGGCCCTGAGCAGGGCGTAGGTGAGAACACCGTGCCCCCCGAGGCGGGGATCTTCGATGGCCACCTGGTCTCGCCGACAGGCCATGATGTTGAGAACACCCTCTCGCTGGCCTAGGGCTTGGAGGTGTTCATTGATGCTTCGGCTCTGCCCTGGTCTCGGAGGATCCTCAGAGAGTAGGGCTCCGGCATGGCAGGCATCGGTGATCACCACTACCTGGCTGGCTTGCCCCAAGTGAAAGTCCACATATCGCTTCAGCTCGTCCATGGGCAGGGCAGTGGCGCTGAGATGTTCCGGTTCGCTGTCGTAGGTTAGGAGGTAGCCTGCTTCTCCCGTCCCGAGCCTCCTGATCTGACCGTGACCGGCAAAGAAAATGGTGGCCACATCGCCTGGTCTGACGTTGGTGATCAGGTGATCCAGGGCCAGTCGAACGTTCTTGGTGGTGGCCTCTTCGTTGAGGAGCAGTTTGAGTTGGCTGACCGGGATGGCGCCCCCCCTGGGACTGCGCAAGAACTCGGCAAAAGCAGCGGCATCTTTGTCTCCACTCAAGAGCCAGGCGCTTCTGGGAAGGTACTCATAGTTGGAAATTCCAACCACGACTGCCCAGCGTTTCTCCGGGTTAACAAAGCGCAGCCGAGACCCGCTGTGGAATCCCGGAGGCTCGGGCTCACCCTGGGCTCCCAACAGCCCAGAACAGCAGAGCAGCACGAGCAAGAGGCAGAGGCCGCGGCTAGGCAAGGCGAGTGCTCACCCTTCAAAATCCAGATTCTGCGGCTCTTCGGGTAGGGAGCGAAGGCGCTTTAGGACTTCTGAAGCGCCTTGACTCTTGCCTGCGACCTGGAACTCGAACTGATCCAAGTAGATTTCTCCCGCTCCGTAAAGGAGCCCCCCAAAGTGGATTTCCGTCGCCTTGTCGGGGATGTCGATCTCTATGCTGTAGGCCTGCCATTGGTTCGTAGAACCGGTGATCGGCCGGTCCATCATATTGTCGAAGGCCAAGATCTCTCCGGTTCGGGAATCGGCCCTCATCCACAGGCCCGCCCACCCTTTGACTTCCACGGCCTTGACATAGCCACTCATCCTTAGGCGCTGTCCTCGATAGTTACGAGCATCGATTTTCTGCAGCAGCAAAGCGTGCGCTCTCCCCCTTACAGGAGCTACCGAACGAAGGTGGGCACTGGCTTGCCCCTTAAAGCTCTCGCTGGTCGCTCTTCCGGCTTGGTAGAGTTCGGGAGTGGTGCTGTAGAATTCCCAGCCCGTGGGCATGTCGGTGTCAGCGTTTCCAGGAAGCCCTAAAGTCAACATCACCAGGAGGAATCCCCAGGGAAACCCAAATCGTAACTGATTTTCTAAACGTCTTTTCATCGAGGAACCTGGTTCTAAGCTAACCCAATTCCTTACCAAGAGTCGTCCTAATTTCAACACAAATCCATCACGCCTTTGTCTCATCGAGTTCAAGCCGGTATCCCACTCCATGCACGGTCTTCAAGAACTGAGGATCTTCGGGGTTGGGCTCAATGGTCTGTCGGAGTTTGACAATGAGGTTGTTCAGGGTCCTGGGAGTCACGGCGTCGTCTACTCCCCAGGCGGCATCCATCAATTCATCCCGGGAAACGGCTCGGCCGCGCTTTTGCCAGAGGATCCTCAAAATTTCAAAACCCTTAGCCGGAAGGGGAACTTCTCGCCCCGCCACCTCCACCCGAAAGCGCTCGAAGTCCACGATGGTTTGGTGTAGGCGAAGGCTTTGAGGGCTCTCGTTTTGGAGGGCGTTGGCTGTACGCCTAAGAATTGCCTTAATACGACCTAAGAGTTCCAGTAGGGAAAACGGCTTAGTGACGTAGTCGTCTACCCCGAGCTCAAACCCCAGGACCCGGTCGGTTTCTTCCGTTCGGGCGGTGAGCATCAAGACTCGTACTTCCGAGCCCCGTCCACGCAACTCCTTGAGGATTTCAAAGCCGTTGAGTGCGGGAAGTTCGGCGTCTAAGACAATGAGGTCAAAGGATTCCTGCAACGCTCGCTTCAAGGCCAAATCGCCCTCACTTTCTCGTTCCACCGAATAGCCCTTAAGGCGAAGAACATCCACCAGGCCCACAGCCAGGGAATCTTCATCTTCAATCAGCAGAATCTTGGCCATCATGACTTCCTTTTTTGGGTAGGTGCAAGGCAAACTCCGTACCTCCACCCTGTCGATCTCGACAGGAAATCTCCCCACCCAGGGCTTTCACTAATTCTTGGACCACGGCTAGCCCGAGTCCTATGCCTGGACGTTTTCCGTGCTGCTGGGACGGGCCTTTCCCATATGGCTCAAAGACTCTCTTTCTCCAGGGCTCGGGTATTCCCGGTCCTCGATCCAAGACACCGATCGAAACTCTACCTTGGGTTTCGGACAGAACAAGTTCAACCGCCAGATGCTCTTCCGAGAACTTACAAGCATTGTCCACGAGATTGGTCAGAATCTGAGTTAGAGCCTCGGGATCGCAGACCAGGGATTTCAGATTGGGGTCTTTTTTGACCTGAAGGCGAGCTCCTGAAGGTCCCAGGCGCTGTTGGAGTTGGGTGAGGAACTCCTCGAGGTCGATAGGGGTCGGGGTCAGCGTTCGTTGCCGGCGCTCGAGTTGCCCGAAGGCCAGAATATCTTCCACCATGCGTCCCAACCGTTTGCTTTCTCGCTCTATGATGTCATAGTAACGTTCGGCCTGCTCAGCCTTATCGAACAGCCCGGTTCGGAGAATCTCGGCGTACATGGTGATGGCCGAGATGGGGGTTCGAAGCTCGTGGCTGACCATGTCGGTGAACCGAGTGCGAGCCATGGCCAATTCTTTCTCTCGGCGCCAGGCTCGAGCACCGAGTAGCAAACAAAGCCCGAGCCCGCCCATCAGCACCACAACAATGCCTAGAGCCGTTCCGTAGGTGTTTTGGGTTTGCCGCATCACAGGTTTGTTGTTGGTGGTCAGGACCACCGGAGGAAACGGAAAGCGATCTTGGGTCAGAAAGGTTGGACAGGTCCAAGTCCAGGTGCCGGCCGTAAGGGGCTGGTCAGAGAGGGCGGGTAAGGATTGATTTGAGAGCTTTCCCCCGTCTAGGTCTGTGGCGGGGTGGAAGGTCGTTAAGGCAAAATCGGGGGCAACCCGCTCTAAGCGCCGGTGGAGCCAGGACCCAAAGATCTCCTCTAGGTTCATTTCGGCTAAGAGCAGATTGTTCTCGGGGTCCACCACTGCGAACACCAGAAATTCCTCAGGAGTGCCGGGTTCTTCGACAAGTTGCTCTGGACTCAAGCGGCCCGCTTCGGTGCCCGGGGGCAAAGGTCGGAGTACGCGCATGTCTTGGAAATCTCGGGGAACTCGTGAGTTGGCCAGGGTCAGCAGCCAAGTCGGGGCTGGGGCAAACAACTCTGGAGAGTGGACTGGTCGACCTTGGCGGTCCACCCAATACAGTTGGCAAAAGGGGGACCCTTGCTCTTGCCACACCCTAAGTTGCGCAAGGCTAAGAGAATCGCTGAGTGTCGCTTGCCTAAGCTCCGAGAGCAAGACCTGAGGAAGTTGTTCAAGGGCCAAGAAATCTTGACTGAGTTCTTCGCTGATGCTTTGTAGGGCCAGTCTCTTCTGATTGAGCTGGGAGTCCAAGCTTGCCGAGAGGGCTGACCACCAAAAGCCCAAAATGGCTAGGCAGCAGATCGACCATCCGATCCAAAGAGCTTTCAACCATCGCTCGGAGTTGTCCACCCAAAGTGGTTCTGGTGCTTCCCCGCCCGTCCCTGGGAAGGATTGGGATAAGCTGTGATGCATCTGTTTCAAGATTATGATAAAGAGCGCCTAGAGTTCGATGCTCATCTGGGGTAGGCTGATGGTCACGCCAGAAGGTTAGAGTTCAGACCGGTTGGCGAGATTGAGGAGGAGGAAGACATGTTGCGATTTTTCACCGCGTTGCTGCTGGGGGCTTTGGTGGCCTGTAGTGGTCCAGCGCTCTCCGAGGGAACCGATACCCCTCCGGCCGCCGGCCTAGAAGTGCCCTTGCTGGTTCGTCTAGAGATTCGAGAAGTGAGCGATGCTGAACTGGCAACCCTGAAATCTCAAGGTGGGAGGATTCAAGGTCCGGTCCCCGGGCGACTGCTGCAGGCCGTCGACAATCTCTCCGTGTCGGGTCAGGACACTCTGGTGCATCTCGGCAAGAAGCATCCCATAGTCTATTACGATCCCCGGGCAAGTCAGTTCCAAGTGCAGTATGTCGACACCGGCTTAAAGCTTGATGTGAGATGCCGAACCACCGACGGGCAGAGTTTCTCTATCGACACCCGTCCCGAACTCGGAATTGTTATCGGGTCTCGAACCGGGGATCCCGACGAACTCCACGGAACCTATCCCACAACCCGGGTCTTTATTTCCGAAACGGTACTCGACCACGTCATTCCCGGTGAAACTCTCCTTTTGGGGAGGCTCGGTGGGGCCCAAGCCGAGGAATTACTCAGAGTCATCGGGCGGCAGCCTGCTGCCAAACACCTGATCGCCACCTTCACCCTGGAGAGGATTTGAACATGAATGCGAGACAAGCCCAAGGCTTTATCCTAACCCTGATCGGTCTCTTCGTCTGGTCGATGGCTCCGGTTTTTGCCCAAAGCTCCTCCAAGTCCCCAGATCTTGAGCTTCTCTTTCAAGTGGTGAAAGCCGAGAAGGCGCCCGCTCAGAGAATACTTTCCTCGGAACACTGGCAACAAGCCCTCCAACAAAGAGGCTTTCAGATTCTGGAAGAGGGTTTCGTGCCTACCAAGCTCGACCGAGACATTCTGGTGTTCTTGGGAACCAAACATCCGATCACCTATAGAGACCCTCGATCCAGTGGACATCAAGTGCAGTACACCGATGTTGGTTCCAAGATGGACTGCTTGGTGAAGGAACTCTCAGGAGGGAACCTGAGAGTGAACACCCGTATTGAAACCTCGGGCTTGGCTCCCGATGAAATCAGCGCTGATTGTCGAAATGTCTATCTGGTCGAGACGGTGGTCCACATGCGTCGTGGTCAGACAGCGATTCTGGCATCCACTCAAGGGGTGATCACCTCAAGATTTCTCTCCCTGTTTTTGGGAGACGGAGAGTTCAAGGACAGCGACCTGGTTTTGTTTGCCTTGACGGTCAAATAGGGAGAACCTCGGGTGCTTAAGCCGGCTCTTGCTTGGGCGCCCGAGTTTGTCTGGAGAGAGGAAAGACCATGACAACCGCGACCCCAAGGAAGAGATTGGGCTTCACTTTTCTGCTGTTGGTGCTCAGTTTTCTGAGCTTGGCGTTGGGCCGTCCCGACATGAGGGCTCGGGCCGAGGCTGCTTGGAAGATCTTGGTCAATGGTGAGCCCAGCCGATTAGTGGTTCTCGAGACTCCCACGGGTCCGGTGGTTCCGGTGTATCTTCCCGTCCCCGAAGAAGGGAAGAAGCAAAGCTACGGCATTCTCCTTGAGACCGACCCTATCGGCATGCAAGTCAAGGTGACCACGGTCAAGAAAGAGCGCTCCACCCGCTCCCCGGGGGCTTGCACCAAATGCAATGGTTCAAGGAAGTGTTACGGGTGCTCCGGCACCAAGGAAAACTACGCCGGCCACCCGTGCTATTCGTGCAACGCCACCGGTCTGTGCTCTTTTTGCAAAGGCAGTGGAACCTGCTACCTCTGCAGTGGCTCGGGCTTCCCCAACGGCTGCAATCTTTGTGGGAAGTCCAGTTGAGATAGGTGAGAAGGCTCTTGGCCTAACCCACCACTCACCGGGGCGGTCGGTGGTCATTCCTCGGTCTTGAAGAAGCCGAACGACTAGGTGGTTCGATTTAGGAGTCTGGAAGCCCCAACAATCCAGTGAAAATAGGTTTCCCTTTGGCTACCGTCGAACCGAGTCTATGTGTCAAGCTTTGAAGAGCGAGCAAATAAGCGCAGGGAAACCTGGCAGGGGGCGTCTGTGGCCTCTCATGGCGACATGGCCGAGCAAGATCGGAGTTTCTGGTGGCAGGCCTCTGCCTCAGAGCGACTCGACGCAACCTGGGAAATGGCCCTAGAGGCCTGGCGACTCAAGAGAGGAGCCGAACCTGCACCAAGACTTCAAGGATCTTCTGTCGGTATTCGCAAGCGAGAAGGTTAGCTATCTCTTGATCGAGGGATACGCGGTCAGTTATTACGACCGACCCCGTTATACCAAGGACCTCGATCTGTGGATAGACAACCGGCCTGGCAATCTGAAAAAGGTTTATCGGGCTCTAGCACGATTTGGAGCCCCACAACACGTTCTCCGAGAC
>JBJHCR010000120.1:0-16659 GCA_050486105.1 Vulcanimicrobiota bacterium | reverse complement strand
CCGCCGAGAAGCAAACCCTACCAAGAGACGGACGGCCCTATAAACGGTGAGGAAACCCACGGAATGGCCAGAGTCGTCATAGGCCTCGATCAGGCTCTCGTCGGCCTGGTAAAAGGACTTCAGTGCGAGGAACCCGTCCAAGGGGTCGATGTTGGGATCCTGAAGCTCCAAAAGCAGCCCCTCTAACTCATGCGGAGGCACATAGTCGGGTCTGTCTGGCTGCAAGTAATGACGAAGGCGGGAATGAAACCGTTCGACTCGTTCGTTCGAATCAGATAGCAGGCGCTCGATGGTCGCCTCCACCACGTCAGAGAGAAAACGAATATCCACCAGAGCCGAGGCCAGGCTTTCCGCTGGGAGCTGGGCCAGTCTGGCCCTGACGTCGTCGTTGCTGAGTCTCGCAGTCTTCAAAATCACATCATCCTTCAATTGCGGTACATAGTCCATGAGCGCGACCTCTGATCCTGCTTGTCTCCTCGGAGAGTCTCAGTTTATCCAAAATCGATTTCAAGAGAGCACCAAACCAGTTGAGTAGATACTGCCGTCTGCAGTAGTCTGACGTCTACAACTCCTTCCCATACCGAGAACTGCTGTTACATCCTTCTCATTAAGGTGCGGAACAACCCAACGTTTCCAGAGCTGGTTAACGCCTAACAGCCGACAGACACCCTAGTTTGGATACGCGGAGTTCCCGGTCCCCGAAGTTGACAATTTCTTCACATTTCGTGGAGAAGATCTTGGGTCACTCTTGGGCCCCATCGCTAGACTGAATTCAGAAGGCAAGGTTTGCTCCAGAAAGAAGAACTCAATGTCCATCAAGACAACTACCACAAGCTCCACCAAGTCCATCTCCTCTGCCGGAAGGTCCAGTCCCCCCAAGCCAAGCCATAACACAACCATTTCACAACCAGACAGTGAGTCATTCGGTCTCAACCTCAAAGCTTTGAACTCGGCAGTCTCGCACCGAAAGGATGAGGTCAGGATTGGTGACGAGGCTTGGCAGGCCTTTCCCAGCCCTTGCCCGAGCGAAGCCCCTCGAGCAACCGTTGATCGGAATCTTACACCCCGCAAATCGTTTGCAGACCAAATGGCTCACTGTCCACAGCTTGAGAATGCAGGAAGCGCCGGTACGGATTCATGCCAGCTGACGAAGGTGGATCTTCAATGGGAGATCGGCTGCATCAACATCGAGCAGGGATTACTTTCAGGGGATCCTGCGTCGTTGCTGTTAGGGGCGAAACTCCTCGAGGAGAAGAATCTCAAGTTGGCCAAAATCGCTCGTTCAGGCACCGCCAACCATGGTGCCCGAAAAGCGGTCGCTCAGATATACGAGCAGCAGCAACAAGCTTGGAATCTCCTGAGATAGGATCGAGGTTCTACCGAGCACCGAGCGATGCGTTCCGATCCAAGGCTCAATAGTGGCCCTCCGCCTTAACCAGGCAGCTGATACCTCCCATGCTGCTTAGGAGCGCGGCGGTGTGGCTGCGGTCGAGGAAATAGATCCGGGCTATCTCGCCCTGTGACAACCGGGAGAGCTCTCCCTTGGCGTGTTCTTCTGCTTGGGGGTCCCCACCTAAAGCCACATAGAACCGCTTTCCATCCTGACCGATACCCTGCTCAGCATTGAGGAAGTTCATCTCAGGGCTGAGCACCTGGTCCCCGATCTCTACGGCGGGAAAAGCACCGGCCATCCGGTGCACCTTCACTCCCCCGGCTTCCAAATCCGCTGCTGTCCGCTCCTGGAGGCGAGCGGCAACTTTGGCTTGCTCCCGGATCCGATCCAATCGCTGGTCGAGCTGTTGTCCACGCTCCATCCAGCCAGCCAACTCTCTGAAATACTCTTCCTCGCGCGCCGGATCGGAACCCTCAGGAAGGCGACCTGGGTCACTTCCCTCGTGCCGCTCCTTGGCCCATTGCTCGGTCAAGCGTGCGGCCTCCAAGGAATCGTTCAAGACCACTTCACCGGGTCGAACGGAAGCCATGGCCATGTCGAGATGAAAACTCCCCGGCTGCTCCACAACCACGAGCTGCTCAGGGGTTAGCCCCGTGTCGAATGCTAAGGCCTCCAGAGCCTCCTCTCGCGAAACATTTCGACCCATTTCGTGCTGAAGCTTGGCGCGGGTAAGAGCAACACTGTCCTCTCCCACGATTCCATATGGTGAACCATCCGACCGGGTGCCGGCCAGCAGGTTGCCTCCTTCGAGATAAGAGAACTGCTCCCGCACTGGCTTGTCCCCGGCTACAGCCTGCGCCGTCATCAACCGGTTGGCTCCGCTCTCCGCGGCCATCCCCTGGCGATCGAAATTCGCCTCCGGATAGTCTCGGGCTAGCAGCTCGTGGATCTCCCTCTGGTTGAGTTCAGCAGGCAACTGTTCGCCGTAGAGTCGTTGCAAACGGTCGCTCATCTGAGCCTCGTAGGCGCCGTCCAGTCCCCCGGGAAAATCCGAGACGACACTCACCTGGCCGTCGGAATGATACTCTCCATAATCCTCGGTCCAGGGACCACTATTTTCGTCCACCGGGCTGTGCAACTTCACTTGGAACCCCTCAGCTTCTCCAATCTGAGTCATATTATCGATGAGACCCTGCGGCGTCCCGCTTTCGGGCCCAACCATGTGCATGGTCTTGATTCGCGCCGAGCCATCCTCCGCCATCACCGGCGCTGGACGCTTACCGGTCGTCATCCCGGAGAGGTGACTCTGCCGTGCGAAGGCAGCCTCCCCAGCCACCGCGTCAACCTCATCCGCCAAAGTGTCTGCTCGGTTCGGTTGGGAGGAAGCCGCAGGCAATGACACGTCGCTCAAGGATAGCGCGCGGGACCGCGGTTCAAAACCTGACGACTCTTGGGCACCGGTCTCTGACGGAACCGAGGGCTCGGTCGAGAGCTGAGGGCCTGATTGCTCTGCGCCGCCAAAGCTGGCAGAATTGCCTGCTGGCGCGATCACTGCTACTGCGTTTTCTCCCGCAGTCTCTCCACTCGATTTGGTACCGCCAGCTTGGAGCTTGTCCCTCCCAGTATCTGCCAACCAGTCTAGATTGGGCAAATCCGAGGGATCGACCTCGCCCTCTTTCCCGGCCTCGGCGGCAGTACCGGGCTTGACGCCACTGTCCTCAATCGTCCCGTTCCCAGGGCCACCAACGTCTTTACCTTCTCCGTGTTCAACCCGCAGCTTTCTGTTGTCAAAGGAGCCCACCTTATCGACAGCTCCCGCAGTCCTTGACAATCCACACTGGACCATAGTTCTGGGGGCTGCTATGGAGCCTCTAGAGCTGGACGATGACATGGCTATAGGAGCTTTGGCTGAGGGCTTGGTTACGATTGTTCGCTGGATTGTATTGGGCACGAAGACATTCTCCGAAAGTTATGGTATGGAGCGGCAAGCTGGTCCGTTCAGTAGATACCTCTACACGGTGTAGGGTCCGAATATTGCATCGAGGAATTCGTAGCGATCCCTGAAGGGGACACCTCCAAGGTTGGCATTGTTGGAGTCCTTAGAAGCCCGAGTAAACCGACGGACCGGTGAAGAAGCTCCATCCCTGGTGCATCTGATCCATTGCTATGAGAGTGTTTCCTAGCAGCTGCATTTGCTGGGCCGAATTGGCGTAGGCAAGACTGAACATCATCTGCTGCATCTGCATTTCTGCCATTTGGGTCTGCATTAAGGCCGCCTGATTGGCCAGGTTGGGCATGGCGAATCCCGACTGGGCCTTGGGCTTGTTGGGAGACGGCTTAGCCTTGGAGGATCCTGGCTTGGCCTTGTTAGCCGAAGGCTTCTTTTTGTTCGGGGCTGGTTTGGCTTTAGGAGGAGCAGGCTGAGTAGTGAACAGACTACGGCCGCCTGAAAGCATCGCCAGAATGGACTGGGCTTGGCGAGCATCGTTGGATTGCATTCGGCTTAAGGTGTTGATCATTTTTTCGGCTCCTCTGCTTGGCTGATGATCGAAGGATAGAGGGAGCAAATAGCGGGAGAGTTGCGAGTGTCCCCCAAATGTCGCAAATTTGTTAACTCTTGGCTGGCACCTAGGTCATAGGGTGTGCATGCTTTCTCAGGGTTCAATAAAACCCAATCCCTGCGCCGATTCTTTTCCAAGAAGCAGGGTCCGAGCCCGTTCACCTTCAAGGGCCGAGCCGCTGGTGCGGATCACCGTCGACGGTGAGAAGGTGACCGGTCACGAGCATATCGAGATCGGCCGTCGCATCAGAGAAGTTCGAGTGGCGCCCGACCGCTCCATCTGGCTCCTCACCGAGCACAAAGATGGAGAACTGGTGCGGGTGAGCCGCGGAGACACTTCTCAAAATCCCTGACGGACAAGGGGGATTGAGCTTAGCAGCTGATTAGCCCGCCTCGATGCAATCTTTCACCCAAGTCCTCGACCAAAGATCTCAGCTCTTCGTTCCAGACCAAACTCAGCGGCCATGGTCGGCCCAAGAGCGGCGAGCCTACCCGGGCCACCACGCCGCACCGGCCAATTTGTGGAGTCTGGGAGGCTGTGCGCCGAATCAACCCACATCGCCAAACTCGCCCTTTTTCCGCCATGGGAACCGCAAATTCTTGCAAATAGGTCCACTATGAGCTTCGAATTTTCAATTCCCCTGACGAAAAAATTGCTTCGTTTGGATTCGGGGCGATTCGGCGCACAGCCTCCTGGGAACTCTTCAACGCATATCCGCGTCTCTAAAGAGAGAGCGGGGAGGGCCATATGTCCCAATCCTAAGTATGGCTCGCTACCAAGACAGGAAAATATGGAGATTGTTCTTCAGAGGAAGCTTTCCGGATTAGAGGAAGACACACGGCTATGAAATCGAGGCGCGACTTCTTGAAGTTGCTGGGGATGGCTGCTGGGGCCACCTTGAGCGGCTGCGGTACCTCCAGCGACAACACTTTTTTTGACGGTTCGGCCCAGACCCCGACGCCCTTGGCCTATCGCTATGTCAAGCTGATCAAATCCGGTGATCCCCTGCCTGGGGGTGCTCGCTTGGCCCCCAGACTGGCCTACGCTCTGGACAGCACAGGGGATGCGCCCCCGCCCTTTATGGGGGGCGTGATGCTGACCGATTCGCGGCATGTGTACTTCCACGCTCTCGACGAGAACCAGACCCGGGGGATCTACCGGATCGACGTCGATGCCCAGGGGAACCGCTCCGAGGTCAAAGAGGTGATCCGGGAAGGGAGTGTGCTGCCCGACGGCACGGTGGTCAAGGACTTCTCTGACGGCGACGTCAACAACGGCGACGATTTCATTCTTGCGGTGGAGAATCCTGAAGGGACCTACAGTCTTCAATACTCTCAAGGAGGAGCCTCATTCCAATCGATCGCCAGATCCGGTGAGACGCTGGGTGAGGTGAAGCTTGCCGAAGACATCGACCAATATCAGGCGGTGGCTGATAACGGGAACATCATTTTCGTCGCGGAGTTCATGGACGATGCCGGCGACTGCCAGGGAGAAGGGCTCTTCGTCATGCCGGCTGGTCGGCCCGAGCAAGCGCAACGGTTGCTGGCCAAGGGAGACCTATTGCCGGGCACGAGCAGCGTCATCGAGAGCTTTGGTGCCGCCGAGTTGACCTCCAGCGGAATCTATCTCGCCCAGGGCTCGGGGCGTCCCACCACCGGGCCGGACACCAGCGGCCGGCCCCTGACCTTCCTGCTGGTCGGCCGCATCGGCGAGACCCCCCAGTTACTGAATCTCGATCCCGCCTTGGGCGACAGGGGCCCAGGTTTGGCAGGAAGCGTCTTCATGTGCCCGCGCCTGAGTTCGGCCTATGCCGGGTTCATCGTCCAGGGGAGCGACGAGCAAACGTTCATGCAGCTCGCCGACCTGGAAACCCCCCAGAATACCCTGGTACGGGTTCTTGAGGCCAATATCGGCGGAGGACCCGGGGCCCGGCCACGCCCCACTCAAACGTCGCCTCGAGGGGCCAGGGTCCTGAGCCTTATGCCACCTGTGTTGGCCCCCAATGGTCTGGTCTACTTTGAGGTGTTCACTGACCAAGGCATGGAAATCGTGCTCTATACCCCTCCCAACCGGCCAACGTCCTCCTTCACCCGCTACCAGACGCTGCTGGCCCGCGGTGACGTGGTCGACGGCAAGCGGGTGGAGACCATCGTCTTCGGCGCCCTGCCGGATTGCGTGAACGCCAACGGCGATTTCGCGGCCATCGTGGAGTTCGACAATGGAGAAACCGACGTTTACCTGGGAATTCCAGTTTAGGAGGCTTTATGGGAAGGATCAACCGCACTCAACTCGCCACTTCGCAACCGGTCAATCTGGCCACGGGCTTTCCCTTCTTTCCCTTGCGCCCGGCGGAGAACACCATCGATAATCCGCTACGGCCGCAACGCATCGGTATCGATGCCTCGGGCGCCATCCCCCGGGTGATCCTCAACGTCAGAGTCCCGGTTCTGTTGTTTCGGCTGCGCACCGAAGTCACCGCGCGTTTCGTGGCCGCGGCCTTCTTCGGCTACAATTTGCAGTACACTGTCGAGGGAAACACAACCTTCCAAGGAGTGGCCACCCTAGATATCCAGAACGATAGCGCCGAGGGCGGCCTGGGCGTGGGCCTGGGATTTGAGATCGACATCGCGCTTGCCGTGGACCAGGCCACCGTCAACTTCACCTGGCGCAGCGGCTTCCAGCGCACCTGGAGCGAGCTTTTCAGTCGCACCGGCCAGGCCAACATCGACCTGATCCGGATTGCCTTGGGTCTGCTGCGGTCCTCCGGCTTCAACATCCCCTTGGAGGCCATCGACGAGGTTCGCGACGCCAGTGGAGCCCGGACCATCTGGGGCCTCTTCGATCGGGCCGGCAACCAATTTGAGGAGACCGGCCAGCTTGTCTTGAGACCCCGGGTCAGCATCCACGGCAACCTCCTGAGCTCTATCCCCCAACTCAGTGGATTCCTAAAGGCGCTCAAGAACGTGGGAGCCAAGGTCACCGCCGGCCCACAGCTCAATCTCACCTTCCCGGTCACCATCTCCATCGTTCGGCTCACCACCGAGGATGGAAATTACAACTTCTGGTTCCATGACCCCGAAGACTTTGGCACTAGAGGGTTCAATTTTAGGGACGGTCCAAGAATCCCCCGTAACGCGCCCGACGTGCGAGAGGTGACCGTCACCCACTCTCACTCGGTGGGCATCGCCCTCACCTTTGAGCTCAAGGCCAAGCTCAAGCTGTGGTCGATCTTTTCCGAGTCCATCAGCGTCCCCATCGATCTCTCCCCGGTCTTGCCCTTTCCCCTGAGCGCCAACCTCTCCGGGCCCACGTTCTGCACTTTGTCCAATCAGCCCGCCCTAGCGGCCGAACTTCCCGAGGTCGTCTGGGGCTGACGGCGCAGGTGCCCACACCACCGGTCCGCATTCGCTCTGCCGAGGATCTCTTCGAAGTTCTTTCCACCGGAGAATTGGCGGCGCGTTTGGCTGTGCTGAGCGACATCGTGGCCGAGCCGACGCGCCCCCTGGCCCTCGGTCCTCACCAGGGGGAAGACTTCATCGATCTGGTGATCCGGCTGATCCCAGAGAGCCGGGATGTGCTGAGAAAAACGCTGATCCTTTGCTTGATGTGCTACCAGGACCCCCGCACTCAAGAGTACCTGGGGCAGGTCTTCGCCGAGGAGAGCGACGCCGCTACGGTGCTTCACTTGGGCCAGCGTCTGACCCTGGACCTCGGGGTCGACTTCTTCCGTCCCTTCCTCTGGGGCGAGGGGGCAGCCCAGGGGCTGGCCGCCGCTCGAGTCTGTGCAGAGAGTTCTGCCCCCTTGGAGGCAGTAGATCGATTGCGCGTGGCGCTGCTCATCGACCGGGAATACCCGCCGCCCGAGCTGTCCCGAGAGACCTTGCCCCATTGGCTCGGCGAACTGCAAGGTCCGCACCGGCACAGAGCCCGTGAACTGGTGGAGGCCTCGGGGGAAGCGGCCTTGCTGCTTTGGGAGGTCCGCGAGCAGCTTCCGGATATAGCCTGGCTGCTGGAACTCACGGAGAAACTCGACCCGGCGAGGGCGGCTCGGGAGACCCAAGCCCTGCTGGCGACGGGAACCCTACCCACGGTCCGAGTGCTCCGAGTAGTCCGGGTGGCCCAGCGGCTGGGCTTAGACCTCCCGGCTTCCCTCTTGCAGAGCGCCGAACCCGAAGTGCGGGCCGCAGCCATCTCTGCGGGGCGAGCCGACTCGAGGCTCGAGAGTTTTCTGGCGGCGAGCTTGCCAGAGGCCCTGGCCGCGGTGCCCCGTTGCTCGTCGAAGACGCTGCTAGCCCTGCTCGGCGACCACCGCTGGCAAGTCCGGTCTGCGGCCGTGCGCGCCCTAGCCGCCGGGTCGGAGCGCCTTCTAGAGCAGGTCCGAGCCCTGACAGCCTCAGATTCCCTGGAAACGCGGGTGGCAGCGGTGGCCCTGCTCGAACTGTGGGGCGACTCCGAATGGCTGGCAGAGCAGTTGACTGGGTGAGGGGTGGGTGGAACGCTAAGTCTGTTGATAGCGGGACTCCAAAGCGAAGTCTCGAGGAATGCTCTCAGGGTATTGAGGTGGCTCACTTTTTCAGCGATGGGACCAGCATCGCCCCCCCTCGCCCTGAGACTCGCTCATTCGCCATGTCTCTGTCGGGGGTTTAGTGGCTGAGTCTTGGGGGTGGGTGGAGCCCTTGAAATGGTGGTTCCTGGAGCAGATGACTCCTTTGGTTTTGGCTAGTCCCCCCGTCTTGGGGACCTATGGGGGACCAAATTTGGTTTTCTTCGCCAAGGTGAAATGGTCGTGCAAGCGGATAGCCGAGAACGTTACAGAACCGATCAAATCTCTGGCCCGTTTTGGAATCTGTGTATAGCACTCTTCAAGCTCCCACAACTGGGAAATCACGTTCACTAGATAATTCCGTGGGTCATGCCGTGGCCGAACCTCTGAGGCAGGGTGAATTTCCAGGGATGGAGCGGTTGCCCCTAGTTGTTCATCGAAATACTTGGTGAGGGCAGTAACGCTTTCAAGGTAAATTCGTAGAGCTTCCCTCTCGAGAGCGGAGATTTCATCAAATGACACTGTCGCGCGTAGAAGCTGAGTGTTATAGGAAACCGAGTCTCTGAGTGCATCGGGTCTCGAAGACCCCCACGGCTCTGGTTTGTGAATCTCAGATGTGCCGAATTCGGTACCGAGAAACGTCGTGTGGAGAACTGTCAAGCCGTCCAAGAATAAGTCCTCACGGATGGTCAGACTAGAGAGTATCTTGTTCGCTGCGCATTCAGAGCGAAGCATACTGACGACAAAATGAGCTGGCCAAACCGCACGGTGGAAACCTGCGTACTTGTGAATTTCCAATGGAGTGCCGCCTTCGACCATCGCCATGGAATCCCGCAGAATCCCTTTCACCTGATCGGAAAACTCACCATCGTCCCCATCTTCCTGAAAGCTAACCTGTTCAATCTCCTCGGGAGCACCTAGTGACCAGAGTGTCCGGGATGCGAGTGACTCGTAGTTCTTCACTATTCCAGAAAGCAGATGCGAAGTTTTGGTTTGTCCTCCGTTCGCCAACTTTACGGCTGTCTTCAAGCAACGGGATGTGCTCTGACACAGAAATTCGTCAATCAAAATCCCAGTCCCCGAGCACTCCCGCAACAGACTTCTTTATGATAATCATTCAGAGCACATATCCCGGTTCGCTCTGTTCCCGAATTTCGGACTCAACCCTATTGAGCTCGTCCGGGGAGAGCAGTCTCTGTCGTAGCTCATTCAGAAGAGTCTCATTCGCCATAATGAGCTGCAACTCATCGAACCAATCCGTAATCTTCTGGTCTCCGTGATCGAAGGAGGCCACGCCAAGTAGGTATATGGTGTGAGCGTAACGGGCGGCAAATTCCTCCACCGTGATCGTATCGATCGGAAACTGCTCAAGAATAACGTTCCGCAATTTGGTCTGGTGAAGCCGTACCTCTTGAAGTTCATCAGGATCCAAGAACTTTTCACGAAGAACGTCGCGGGTCCTGGGGCTCTTGAGAAGCTGCTCGACTTTGCTGAGCCAGTCCCGAATTTCTTGGTCAAAATGGCGCTCGTCGCCCACCATGTAGGGGTTCCCGTGTGAGTGCCAGGAAACAAATTCTTCCGGCTCCATCGTATCGATCGGGTACCTTTGACGAAGTTCTGAGCGGGTTCTAGAAATTTGTTCCTCGACTTGCGCCAACTCACTGCTACTAAGACAAATGTGCCTGAGCTTGTCTGCCTGGTCATAGTCATCCAAGAAATCAATGACTCTACAGAACCAGTTCTGTAGAGTGCGGTCACCATGGTGCAGTTGCGAGTGGAATCTTAAGCTGCTGGAAGCGTGGGAATAACGTCCAACGTACTCCTCCGGAGTCAGGGCCTCAACAGGATAGGCTTCACGGAGCCTGTCACCAACAAGAGCTAGGTGTCTGTCGATTTCTGCTTTCTGGTCGTTAGTAAGAAATTGCTGCCGAACTCGCGTGTACGCCTCAGGGTTTCTTAGAGTGCAAAGAACCTCGCCGAGCCACTCCTCTATGTCCTGGTCGCCGTGGTCATAGTGCTGCTCAAGAAAAAGACTCTTGTGCCCTAAGCGTGCTGCGTATTCCCCCGGAGCCATCGTATCAACGGGGAACTTCTTTCGTATAAGTTCTGACAGTCTCTTGTTCATGTTTGTGCACACTTCACCCAAGTCGAGATTTGGGTCCACGAGGCAAGTGCTCGCGGGTCGCAAGGATATCTTTTAGCTCTTTGTAAGCCAGCTCCCACTCCACGGAATCCTTGAAGAGAATCCCGTCCACTTCAGGAGCGTGCTCCTCACTGAATTCGGTACAATCAAGGGCCTCGATGCACCGCCGGAGAGCCTTCAACCGTCCGATAAGCTGTCTGGTGCGCATTTTAGTCAGGCATTCTCGGCTCACGTGGGGGACCGCACGCATCTGTAGACAAGCCACCTCACCAAGATGATGCAGATCTGCTTCAGCAACACGCCATTCTTGGGTTCCTTTGAAAACTATTCCCTCAAGTTGGCGCAGTCTCTCCTCTTCTTCTGGAAGCTGCTCACCGACCCGAAGGCATTCGCCTAACCTTTGTCTACGCTCACTCATCTCTGCAGAGCTGAGCTTTTGCAGTTCTGCTCTAGACAGAATCGGCACGGGCCTCACATCCACATCAAAATCCATAGCCATGACAGCATCATAGCATCCAGGCGAACGCCCTGAAAAGACCGCCATCTTTGGAGTGGAATCTGGTCCATTGCTGGTCAATATGCTCTGAGAGAGGTGCTGGAAAGCTGGCCGGGGCTGTGCGATGGCAAAACCATCGAGAGGGACGGCCAGCTGGTCAGCCAGTCTCTTTTTATAAATGCGGGGGATTGAAAAGGAGAAAGGGACCGGGCCTTCGGCCCAGTCCCTGAAGAGAAGAAGAAGAAAGAGGCGCTAGCCATCTCCAAGCAACCGCCTCCCCAACTTCCCAGCAGCCTCCTCCAACATATCGTCAGTAACGTGGGAATACACGTCGGCCGTGAGCCGTATACTGGAATCGCCTAGCACCGAGCTCATCACCTTCAAAGATTCACAGTCCTTGACCAAAGCCGATGCGGCGGAATGTCGTAGGGGGGAGACTCTCGACTGGTCGGAGTCGCTGCTTCGCCTAGGGTTTTGGTTCGCGATAGGAGTGGTCTCCCTTCCAACTGTCCTCCACGCGGTCTTTGCCTTGGCCAGTATGATGAACGTGGTCTAGCTGAAGGGTCATATTCCTTTTCCTCAAAATCCCAATAATGGCCAACGAAGCGGACTCGATCAGACCTAGGGTAGTAGAGCATGTCAAAATGATTGCAAGCTACGAGCAGCTCAAACAATACCCGTGCCCGGATGAGTGGATTGAGACTTTTCCCTTCCATCTAAAATCGCAATCATATCTTGATGCGTTTAGTGAAGAAGAACTGAAAGAAATTGCGCGTTATTTCGGCCGGCTATGCGATGCTGGTGAAACCCTGACAGCGCCGGAAAGCCATGAGGTCGATGATCTTCTCAAACTCCCCGAGTGGATAAGGCTGCAAAGGTTCGCTAGACGGCTTTTGGGAATTCTCGATGAGGCCTCCTGAGAGAGCGACACGATACTGAATAAAGTCAACTCACAACAGAGCGAATCGGAATAGTGTCCAATCCCTAGAAGACAACTCCCAGCAACGCCACCAGTCCTCAGCCACAGGTCTGCTGCACTCCTTGGAGAAACGAAATGGGTGGAATTTGAATCACTACGAGAACGCCTTCTCGAGCTAGACGCCCAGGCATGGGCAACCATCAAAGTTGCCGCCGAGGCCGGTGACTCTGAAGCCCAATTCCTATTGGGTTACCGACTCTATGATACACTATTGGAGCATGATGACTGCGAGAGATGGCTTAGAGAGGCTGCGACTCAGGGGCACCCAGAGGCTATCTATCACCTCTCGCAGACCACCTTTCGACCGGAGCTCATGACCAGAGGCTGTCCTGCGACCGAAGAGGGGCGAAAGTTGCTAACGATGGCGGCTAAGTTGGGCTCCGTTAACGCTCAAAGGGACCTGGCTGTTTGCTTCATTTGGGGAGAGTCACCATTCGAAAAGGACCTTACCAAGGCACGGTATTGGTACCACCAAGCGGCTGGTCAGGGACATCAGGAGGCTCAGGCAACTGTGGGCTCTATGATTGTCCGAGGCGAGGGCGGGCCAGCCAATCACAAGGAAGGTCTGACCCTACTTGAGTTGGCGGCCAATGGTCCCGAAAGTTACGAAGCCGTAACGGCCGCCGGAGAATTGGCTTTATATTATTCCGGAGCCTTCGGGGTTCCAGTAAACGACGAAAAAGCCGAAGAATGGAATAGAAAAAGTGAAATCATGCTAGCAGCTGAAGAAAGACGATTGTTGCCTTAGAATGCCAAAATATCTAACGCCAGCAATCGTCACGGCTGCTGATTAAGGCCCCACTGAGCGTGACCCTGAGGGCATGAGAAAGCGTCTCCGGAAATTCGTCCTTGGAAAGCGCAACTTCGTATACTACTTTACGGATTGGGATCTTTTCATCATCTCGTCGGACAAGAAATTCTCGATTAGACTCCGCCACCTTTTCACTCCTTGGTGCGCGAAGCCGGACGGTTTTACGCCTCTGGAGATTAGAGGACCTGAATTCCCGAATTACGACAGAGCGAAGAGCGAGAGGATTTGGGTGAAGTATCCTTCTGTTCTATATGGGGACACGAACCCTGGCACCGTGAGGCGGATCCTCGAGTGGTGTTTTGATCCACAGCAGAAAGTTGAACTAGTTCGGAAGGAAGACTTTATTGAACCTGACTGAGGAGAAGCAACACCAATTCTGGAAGGTTACTTGGCTCCCCATTTTAGACGCCACGAGCCTCGTTTTCGCGGGCGCGGAGAAGAATTGGGAGCATCCCCTCACTAATGCCAGCAAATTCAGAGTCCTCATGTTCCCTGTGAAATTCTAAGCAGAGCGACCACTGTCTGTCATCGAGCCTGGGGCAGCTAACTGATCGTGAGAACCCGTGGTCGAGGAAGTGAAACCACTCTTCACGATCGCCCACGATGGCAAGAGGCAGCCCACATTCCTCTGTGAGGAAAGCCTGGTGCTCTTTTAGCCAACGCTTCCAACTGTTCTCTCGTTTGCTATTCTTTCGATAAGACATGTGAAAATCTAACCCCATCATAAGACCCATCGCGCCGGGTGGCAAGGAGGCGCGAACCAAACTGAAAAATGATCCCTTTTCCGAATCCAGGCGTCGCAACTCTGAGTCTCGAGTTAGCTTAAGACGCACCGCCCAACTCCGTAAGTACAAGTTCCAAAAGCGATTCGACCGCTATTGGGATGAAACCAGGCGAATGGAAGAATTCGCTAAAAATCTCTTAAGATTGGTACGCGGCCAGACTACACTTCAGGACAACCCCGAACTCATTCAGGTGATTCCAATCCTCAGAGAGAGAAACCGGTGGAAGCTAGAATTTGCTCTCCAAGATGAGTTCATCCGGCTGTTTCCGCTCCTTGAAGACCCAACATCTCTTGAGGTCGACTGGCTCGACTATCGGGTTGAATCCGTCACCAGCGACCTCTGCTTCAACCTTACAATAGAACTTGAGAGCCTCCTCGGTTTAAAAGAAATTAGGGCAATTGGCAACGGCCGCTCAGTCTCATTTGGTTGCTCAACCGCGTGTCTTCAATGGTGACTCTCAGCTTGCTTTACAGGGCAACCCTCGAGCAAGTCGCTGAACTTTGGCTGACTTCAGCGTCAAAAGTCGGGTCGATGCTCGAAAGTACAACGAAGTCCTCATTTTTCGTAACTATCACCCAGTCGTTTCGCTTCGCCTCTGCCCAGATTTCCTGGTCCCTGGACTGTGCCATCGAAAGATCGTTTACGTGCTTGCTTGGGTGACCTTCATCGGTCAGCCATCTTGCAAGAGTTGGCGGCAACTGTGCGTCGACGAGGAAATTCAACTTGCTGCGCTACGAAGTATGGGGTGGTTGCTCTGCCTCGCCGCAAATCGAAGAGCTGCGTAGATATCAGGACCCTCCAGGCAAGGATAGTCTTCCAGGATCTCCTCGTGGGAGGCTCCGCTGGCGAGCAACTCGAGAATATCTACGATCCTTATGCGCAGCCCTCGAATACAGGGTTTCCCGCCACAAACATTTGGGTCTACTGTGATTCTCTCTTCCATACCTGTGGGTTTCGCGATCGGCCACCTAAATCTTCCCATTGTGTACCTTGGTCTCAGTGTGCCAACGAGTCGACACTTAATCAATCCAAAGCAACCCAGTTCAAACCAGTCACACACGAAAAATCCTATTCTGCAGAAACCGAGTCATCAGGGGTGCTCCCTTGGGGGAATTTGGCCACCATACTCAATCCAGTCCACATTGGAGATCAATCCCACCTCAACTTTGAACCACTCCTTCGCCATGACTTTCCGGGGTTTGTGGGCTGTTGAAGCCGGATGTAGGGAAATGGCTCGGAGTTAGGTTTTACGGGGTTTGTGGAGATTTTGTTCTTGCCTTGAGTGTTCTCTGTTGTCGTGATTTTTGGCGGAGTTGACACACATTTTGGAGCACAAATTGGGGGGGGACAGAAATCCTTATGCAGTCTAGATTCGCATCACTCACCCAATGAAAAATGTGTCTATTACTAGCCTAACAGCTCCACCGCCCTGATCTGCTTTTCTTGGGCGGGCACGAAAATATCGTTGAATAATTCCATCTTTCGCTCCAGCAGCTTATCCAGCCGTTCTTCAATCGTCCCCTGTTTCTCGTCCACAATAATCGGATAGTAGACTGTCACCGGCCTGGTTTGGCCAAGTCTATATGCTCGGTCAGTGGACTGACGCTCAATAGCCGGATTCCAGGATCTGGTAAAATGAATAACGTGGTTGGCGGCTGTTATGTTGAGACCGACGCCCGCGGCTTCAGGTGACAGAATCAGGACGTCAAAGCCTGGATTCGCCGAAAAGCTATCGATGATCGATTGTCGTGCCTGGGTGCTGCCATTGATTATCGGCGCCGAGATGCCAAACCTCTCTTGAATGGCTTGCTGGATGGTGTGCTGGGCCTTAATAAACTTGGTGAAGACCAAAGCTTTCTCTCCGGCTTGTCGTACGTTCTTGAGGATTTCGAAGGTCTTAAAGAGTTTGGGACACTGATCCTCGCCGCACGGCCAAAGTTCGGAATAGTCGATCAGGCTAGCATGAGTACAGAGCTGCAAGAGTCGATTGACTGTTTCTAGCGCGCTACGCGAGCCGGATCTCCGTGACTGCATCTCCCTCTCATAAAGCTCTCGCTGTCGATTGCCCATTTCGATCTCGTACCGCACGACTTTAAGGGAAGGCAACTCCTTGGCTACCTCGGCCTTTGTTCGCCTAAGGAAAAGTGGCTCCAATGTTTTCCGCAACTTTTCTAAATTTGTTGCTTGACCAGACCCAGCTTGATGAGCCTGTCGGAACTTTGCAAGCGAATCCAACAAACCTGGCTGGAAGAAATTTGAGATGGACCAGAGATCGGTGAGGCTATTCTCAATGGGAGTTCCGGTCATGGCGATGCGAGTGCGAGCTGGGAGCGCCCACGCCGCGCGCGTGATCTGAGTCGAAGGATCCTTAATTTTCTGCGCTTCATCTAGAACGACGGCGTCCCAGTTGACACGAGCCAAGTCCAATTGTCGTAGTCTAAGCTGATCGTAGGAGGATAGAACGACCTGGGATTGTTTGAGTTGCTGAAGCGAAACGTTCCGGTTCACCTGAACGGGCCAGGAATAGACACCTGGAAAGAACCGTTGCATTTCACGGGTCCAGTTCTCTAGCAGGCTAGGTTTAGCAACGATTAGATGTGGACCCTTGCGCTCTTCTTCGGCTAGGCGTGCAAGCACTGTTAGCACCTGCAGCGTCTTTCCCAAACCCATGTCGTCCGCCAAGAGAAAGCCTGAAGCATTGGACACCTTACCTAGCGCAACTTTTCCGATTTTCTGGTAGCCATCTTTCTGATACCAGTGTAAGCAAATGCCGGGAGCCAGGCCTCGCGGGAGTTCCAGGGACAGCTCGGCTTCTTGATACCGCTCGCCAGACACCCCATACTCTAATTCGTAAGCGCTGTTTCGCTGCCTAGACCGCCCGAGATCTGATGCCTTAGCATTGTCAGATGATAAGGAGGTAGCGATGAACAGATTGGCAGTCAAAGGTG
>JBJHCR010000119.1:6913-16676 GCA_050486105.1 Vulcanimicrobiota bacterium | reverse complement strand
GGCCACCGCCTTGTCGGTGGACAGGGCGATCAACCGCTTCACACCGTTGCTCCGACAGGCCTCCATCAGGTTCATCGTTCCAAATATATTGTTAGAGCAAGCCTCCACCGGTCGGGACTCCATGAGTGGGACGTGCTTATGGGCCGCTGCGTGGAAAACGATGGTGGGTTCGTACTTGGAGAAGACTTCATCCAAACTGAGTCGATCTCTGATATCCCCAATGAAGGGAATCAGCTCCACTCCCCCACTCCCTTTGGCTTTCACCGAACGCTGTACCTCGATGAGAATTTCGTGTATGGAGTTCTCTCCTCGCCCGAAAAGGATGATTTTCTCGGGCATCAGAGGCAAGAGCTGTCTGACGATCTCACTGCCGATGGAACCTCCGGCGCCGGTGACCAATACCGATTCTCCCTTCAAGTAACTGCCAACGCTCTGCCGACAGATCTTGACTGGCTCTCGCTCCAAGAGATCTTCCAGGGCTAACGGTCTCAGGGTCTGAACTTGGACCTCACCCTGAAGCAACTCCGAAACCGGAGGCAGAGTGCGAAGCTTGAGATCCAGGCCCTCAAGTTTCTCCATCACCGCAAGGTTGGCGGCGGGCTTCAACCCGGCAAGTATGACTCCATCAGCGGCCGTATCGGCTGCCAACTGCACCAGTTCGTCAACATGTCCCAGGTAAGGGCAACCGCGAATCGACGGGCGAAGACCCTTGTCTTCCGTACCCACCAAGCCAACGGCTTCTCCCCCACTACGCTGCAATTCTCGAACGGCGACCTCGGCGGCATCGTTGAAACCGACGACCAAGTATCGTAGGCCGTCCTTTCGTCTCAACTTTGACTCACTCCCGAGACGAACCAAAATACGGAACCCGGCGAGCAGAAAGAAGACCGGAAGAAAAGCGAAGGCCAATCCTGCCCTGGGAAAAGCTATCCCCCGGGCGGTTAGGGTTATCAACTGAAAAGGTACAAAGGCGATCACCAATGTGACCAACACGTCGATAGCATCACCGATGCCCACATACCTCCAGTCTCGGGTGTAAAGTCCTCTCAACCAGAAAAGCAGCACCACCGTGAGAGATAAGGCGGCCAGAAACCAGGTTTGCTCTTCGAGATAACCGAGGGTTCTGGTCCAACTCAACTCTGTTCTGAGCCAAAGCGCCAAAAAAAGTCCAAGCCAGACCAGACCTAAGTCTCCCAGGATCAGATAAATGCGCTCTCTAGTGATCACCGATCTCCGGTTTCGCGGAGAACGGCTTCTCCCTTCCCTAACCTTGAATTCCGCGAGGGTCGAGAGGTCGTGACACAAAGGCTCAGCTAGGCTGGACGCCTCAGCGCCCAAGATTTGTTCAACCTCAAGGCTCTCAGATTAGACCACAAGCCAAACTACTGGGCCGGGACGATCACCGCTCCACTGGGGAACGAGAGTTCGAAAAAATTGTAGGAATCCAGAACGGTCAGGGCCCCATCAGTACCTATCCTGTAGGCATCGATTTGGTCGGTCCTGGCTACCACGTAGGCGAAGCTCCCCGTGTGATCAACAAGAGCCGTCTTGGGATTCTGGGCCACCGGCACCGGTGTTCCGAACTCGGTCAGACTCCCATCTGTCTGAGTCGAAAAGCTGTAAACGTTCCCTCCAACATTGACTGGACCATCGCCTGCCGCGTAAAGGACGGGCAAGGTGGGATGGAGGCTCAAAGTGAGAGGCTCTAGGTCATCAATGGCAATTTTACTCACCTGGACCAGTTCGCCGTTGGTTCCGAAAGCATAACTACTGATGGAATCGCTGCCGTAGTTGGCCACATAGAGAAAGTTTCCGTCGCGACTCAGCACGGAAGCCCAAGGTCTATCCCCCGGGTCCGTGGGGGTCGCCGGAGCATCGGGGTCCAAAAACGACAACTGACCGGTCGTCTCATCGACAGCTAGGACGGTGATGCTATCCAGATTGGAATTGACAGCGTAAAGTCGATTCCCGCTGGCGTTAAATACCGGAACGCCACTCTGCCCGAAGCCCGCCGTGGTGATTGGGGGAGAGTTCGGGTTGTCGCTCAAGGCTCCGTTGGCACCCACAAGATAGCTCGTATAGGTTCCGAAAGCGTGGCAGACGTAGGCGAATCTCTGAGTAGGATCTACGGCCATGGTCTGAGGTGAGACCAAGACGTCAAGCTCCTCTCCTATTCGCGAAATCAGTCCGGTCACCTGATCCACACTATAGGAGACCAAAGTGAGGCCGAGTACGTTCACGGTATATAGGAAGCGTTTGTCAGGAGTCGTAGCAATACCCAGGGGGCGTCCGACGTTCGGCTCGTTTACCACCACGGAGAGGGTCCCGTCGAGAGCCACTGCTACGGAGGTCACCGTCCCTCCTCCACCGTTGGGGGTTGGATTGCTTACGTAGATGTAGGCGAGGTTCTCGGTCCCGGCTGGCGTGAAGTTGATGGTCGCGGTTGCCTGGGCAGTTCCGTTCGGGTCGCTGAGTTGATAGACAAAACTGTCGCTGTCGGCAGCGTTAGGGTTGGAAGTGTAGGTAAAACTTCCGTCCGCCTCGAGGGCAAGGGTCCCTTGAGTCGGTCCAGTGATCAGGCTGGCGGTGCCTCCCTGGCTGGTGTCGTTGCTGAGCACTCCGCTTTCAGGTCCGACCACCAAGGTCGCCCCCGGAGAAGTCGTATAAGTGATGGGGCGAGCGATAGGACCGGTCTCAACGATCACTCCGGGCCTTAAGACTAAGGTGATGCTGCTTGCCGCTCCCAATCCGACATCGAGATTCGCCACCGAACTTGCGATCAAGACTCCATCCAGGTTGTAACCTCGAACCACCAGTTCGTAGGCACCCGGAGGCACGGCAAGCAACGAAAGTTGAGTCTGGCCGGCTCCGGGAAGCACCGAAACTTCTGAGAGAGTAACGACGGTTCCGTTCTGCATCAAGGCGGCTTCAACACGAGAGAATTCCCTGTCTTCGTCGGGATCTGGCTCTGCGGGAATCTCTTGGTTGCTGGTAGACGGGTCCTCATTCGGAACGAGCCTGACAGTGATGGTCACATTCTGAGGCGGTTGCTGTTCAAACCCGGTTGTTGCCCCACCCACCGAGGTGCTCGACCCTCCACCGCAGCCGATGGAGGCACATAAAAGAAAAAAAGCGAATACTAGGACCCTGTACCAGTGAAAGTACGAACTTGTGTGATGCATGGAAACGGGCTTTCGAGCGTTCGGACTTTTGTCCTACGAACCGATCCATTCTCCTGATCTTGCCGAGACAAACTCGCTCAACGACTCGAGCAAAAGATCATTGTTGCTAAGGTCAATCTGCCACTGGCCACAGACGTTCATAACATTGTAACAACTTTGTAACTCGTTTTTTTGAGACAAGACAGGGGTCGATAGTCTATAATTGGAGTCGAAGGAGCTAGTGCTTTGAGTCAGATCGATCGAATCGAAAGTAGAATACGCCAAATCGAACAAAGGATCGAGCGAGGTCCGAGTATTGACTCGGAAGCTTTCGGCAAGCTTTTGAACAGTCAACCCTCTCAATCTATGACTCAGTTTGGTTCGCTTGCAAATGCGGTGAACAAGTTGGATCAAATCGGTTTACTGAATCAGATCAACCTGCAGAACATTCGACCCGCACCTACCTCGCCCGTCGTTCCTTTGGCTCAGAGCAACAACATTTCTTGCGGGCAAACCAGTGTGGCTATGTGCCTCAACTCCTTGACCGGCAAGAATCTCACCGACATGGACATCGACGCAGATTACGGTTTTCATCTCCTCACCGCTCTGAAGACTGAAAGCCGCAGCTCCGGCTATGACTGGAGCGACGCCGGCAACATCGATGCCAGTTCTTGGTCCACTATCGACCGCAAAGTCAACCAGGAAAAGCTCCCCGTCATTGTCGCGCTCAATGGGCCGGAGTTCTCCCCTTCAGGCATGGGCCATATCGTCACCATCGTGAAGACTGAAGGAGAGACGGTCACTTATGCCGACCCCGCCGACGGAACTCTCAAAACGACAACCAAATCCAACATGCAGAACGCTCCATCCCACCCAGACGGCAACTTCATTTTTGTAGCCGACCGCATGAACTCAGGCCCGGATGGACTTCCCGGACAGCGATTGGCTTCAAGGTAACAGACCACCAACGTCTCAAACAAAAAACAGGATGGGAGCCTCGGCTCCTTTTTCTTTTGCTCTTCTACGGATCTCTTGGAACCCACTTTGGTTCGACGGTCGCTCTGTCAATGGGAACCATACTTGGATCTCGAGACCAGGGAATTGGTCATTTTCCACGAGGGAAAGCAATGCTATCTGGTGAGGATCGTGCCTGACAAAACTTGGGAAAACGTGATCGAGGGAGCCATTTTCACCTTCATCGACATTAGGGCCTGTTGACATTCAACCTTCTATCGCTACACTCGCGGATTTCCGCGCTCCGGCAGCAAAATTTCTCTTAAGTACGCCCGGTACTAGGCGATAAATTCCACTACCGGAGCACAAAAATCTTCTTCGTGTAGCTCGGAACGCCGAATGTCAACAGACCCTAGTTCTCAACAGGAAAGCCTTGTGGACATTGCTGATACTCAAGAGGGATCGGCAATCCTTTACCCAAAAGATTCCAGGTGACCTCCAAACCCCCACCCCAACAGAATGCAAGTCGCATCGGTATTACCTGCAAAGACAATCACGGTGGAGCTCTAGCTGCTGCCGAGCGAGCGCGCACTCAGATTGCCGACGCTGGAGGTCAAGCTTTCGGGATTGAGGAGATCCTCGATGGGCAAGAAGTCGATTGCTTAATCGCGCTGGGTGGAGACGGGACCCTCCTTCATGCAGCCCGCTTGATGGCCTCAAGCGAGATCCCGGTGATGGGGGTCAACTTTGGACGAGTCGGATACCTTTGCACCGTCAGTGAGGAGCAAATGGAGACCGCCCTAGACCGCCTCCTGTCCGGGACTTACCAGGTAGAGGAGCGGTCCATGATTCGCGCCAGCGTCTACAATCGACGCGAGGAAGTCTGGCGGGTCGACGCCCTCAATGAGGTCCTCATCGGAGGTTCAAATCGAACCCTGACCCTGGAGATACAAGTGAACGGGGAATCTATTGGTCAGGTCGTGGGAGATGGAATCATCGTTTCCACCAGGACGGGCTCTACGGCTTACGCCATGTCTGCCGGTGGTCCAGTGGTGATGATAGAAGCCCTGGTTCTGGTCGCCTCCAACGCCATCAGTTCAGCCCTCTTGGCTCCCACCGTCCTCCCCTTGGACAGCCGAATTTCGGTCCTCAATAGAACCAAAGTCACTCGTCCTTACGTCATCGCAGATGGTCAGAAGGACTTTAAGATCCTTGACGGGACAGTGATAGAACTCAGTCGTTCTCCCCACGCTGTAAGATTGATTGACCCGGGGCTGGTAAGCTCATTTGCCAAACTCACCCGAAGTTGGCTGGAGAGAGCTTAGCTAAAGGGTTTTCACTCTATGAGAAATACTATTGACCGGCCTTCTTGGTACTGTTATACTACCGAATAGGATTTGGGTTATCCTACTCTACCGTTCAGAGGGACTGGGCGTCAGAGTGTTTGGTGTCAGGGGGGGAAGGAGCAAATTTGCTCAGTACAATACCAAACGGTCTCAGCATCGACGCGAAAGCCTTGCTGCAGGCCAGTCAAACCGAGGATGGATCCTGGGTGGCCTGGATCGAAGTCGAGCGACAGCCTATAAGAGGCCAGGGGGGCCAAATTCTCACCTTTGAAGCCCCGACTCGCTATCAAGCCCAATGCCAGGCCTACCGTTGGTACTACCCTCACAGCCCCTTTTCGGGAACGCAAGGTCGAAGGCGCCGCTCCGCGAACGGATAGCTCCCCCCTGTTCAACCGACCGAGGTTGGTGCCGAGGTTGGAGATATAGG
Organism: Vulcanimicrobiota bacterium; assembly: GCA_050486105.1. Classification (GTDB taxonomy): domain Bacteria; phylum Vulcanimicrobiota; class Xenobia; order Xenobiales; family JADMJV01; genus JAEXNA01. Next base: position 10,788 of record JBJHCR010000119.1, on the reverse strand, counting down.
AGTGGGAAAAAGTTTCTGCCGAACCGAGGCCACGGCACAGCCTAGGAACCGGGCTGCTTGGCCATTAAAACTGAGAGGGTCGCCGCTCACTTGGAAGGCCACCTCACCAGATTCAGCCTGATTCGTGAGGAGCCAAATTCGACGAGCCAAAGCAGGCATAAGAGTGGCTGGGTTGACCACTTGCACTCGCTCCCCCAAAAGGGGCTGCAGAACCGGCATCAACAAAGGATAATGAGTGCATCCAAGAACTACCGTGTCTGAACCAAATCGCCGTATCTGATCGGCATAGTGAAGAAGACGCTGCCGAGCCTCTGGCGTCTCCATGCTGCCGTATTCAACTATGGGAACCAAATCTGGACACCCGATCTCCTGCACCTCCGGCTGGAGTTCCGTGCGTCCTTGAAGTTTAGCTTCCAGGCCAATCCTTCGGCCATAGACTCCGGAACTCGCGGTCAAGGGGTTTGCCAAAACGGAGATTTTCCCCGTCCTGGTCACTTCGACGGCCCGTTGGGAGGCAGCCTCGATGACCCCCACTACCGGGACCGAGACGGTGGCCCTCAAGGCTGACTGGGCCAAAGCCGACGAGGTGTTGCAGGCCAGAATCAAGGCATCGCAACCAGAGCGCTCCAGGTGACGAGCAATCTCAGTGACTAGACCCACCACTTCATCGGCTTCGCGATTGCCATAGGGCACGTGAGCGGTGTCTCCGAAGTAGATGTAAGAGCAGCCTGGCTCTGCCGACAAGAGCTCTTTGAGGACCGTCAGCCCCCCCAGGCCGCTATCGCATACGCCGATTTTCCGAACTTCATTCATGCCTTCGCCCACCAATATTCACCTCTTATGTCGGCGGAGTTCTTCCAAGGCTCGCACCGCTGCCAACTCCACATGCCAGCGTGACGTCCCACCCTGCAGATAACAAAGATAGGGCTCCCGTTCGGGTCCATCGGCGGACAGTTCTGCCGAAGAGCCTTGAACGAAAGTGCCACCCGCCATCAAGATCGGGTCGCGATATCCGGGCTGCACCACTGATTCAGGCGTGGCCCCCGCATCTACGAGACCCACGCTCTGTACGGCCTTGCAGAACACTCTTTGCGCGGCCACCGAACCTAAGCGAACGGCCTGTATAGAATCCGTGCGGAACTCATTCCAGCGGGGTGAGGTTTCGAAACCCGAGTTCTCAAACATCCAGCTTGCGGTGACTAGACCTTCCAGGGATTGAGCCACCGTCTGAGGAGCCATAGACCACGCTTGGGCCATCCCTCTGGCCAGACCCAAGGTCGGTCCGACGTGCCCACCGAGACCAGGCGCAGTGAAGGCGGTGAGGGTCCGTTCCACCGCCGCCTGAGTACCAGCCACATAGGCTCCAGTGCTGACAATGGTGGCCCCAGGGTTCTTGATCAGGGACCCTACAGCCAAGTCTGCACCCACCTCGGTCGGCTCTTGAACCTCCACCATTTCGCCGTAACAGTTGTCGACGATCACGGTAATCTCGGCCCCGGTCGGAGAATTGCGAATCACTCGGATGGCCCGACCCAATTCCTCAACAGTGAGGGAGCGCCGAGCGGTGTATCCTCGAGAGCGTTGAAGAAATACGGTTCCGACCTCGTCATCGAGATTCTCCGCTAGGGCCTCAATATCGATGCTCTCCCCTTTTAAGGGAATCTCGCGGTATCCAACCCCCCACGAAACTAAGGAGCCCTGGTATGGCTTTGGGTGGCCGATGACCGGCGCTAGGGTGTCATAGGGAGTCCCAGTGGCCGAAAGAAGAACTTGACCGGGTCGAAGATTCCCTCTGAGGGCGCAAGCCAAAGCGTGGGTCCCACTGATCCACTGCAATCGGACAGCTCCTGCGGGGCAACGAAAGATCGCTGCCACCAAGCGATCTAGAGCTTCTCTACCAGCATCAGAGTAGCCGTACCCGGTGGACCCTGCTAACTCGGCCTCGTTCAGCCGGCAGTCCCGGAAGGCCTGAAAGACCTTGGCGAAGTTTTGATCCGCTCGAGCTCGAACCTCTGCACGTGTCTCTCGAGTAGCGGTTCGGGCCTGCCGCCACAGGTCTTCAACTTCAGAGGTCAAACGAGGTTCGAGAAACATGGCCGAGGATTCGCAAACAGCTGGGTGATTCCTGGGAACCTCACCGAGCACTAGCCAAAATTACCCACCAACATGAAACAAAGCCTCTCTGCAGAGCAGAGAAGCTGCGGCGGATGCCCCTTCTTCCTTTTGTACTATAGCAAATTTACCTATGAAGATCATCATTATTTCCAGAATTCTCAATGGAAAAAATCATGAGCCCGAATGCAAGGTGTCTTGGGAGTCTCGAATACCACGTTCGGTGCCTACGGTTATTCTCACTTGTCCGAGTTGTTCGCTCAGAGCCATGCGTTCTGCGATTGGTAGGGCATCCTGTTTACGAGTGATCTGCTTACGCACGGAAAGCATCTCGTCTCTAATGGCGGCGGCCAACTCAAACTCCAATTTTTGAGCGGCTTCAGTCATAGTTCTCTCCATCTGACCAAAGAGCTTTATCAGTTCCTCGATCTCCATGCCCTGGTGCTCCTCCCGACGTTCTTGTCGAGAATCGCTGGGCTGGTACCCCAGGGTGTCCAAGATATCGTTGACGGCCTTGCGGACTGTCTCTGGCGTGATACCGTGCTCGGCGTTGTAGGCCAGTTGCACCTCCCGACGCCGATGCGTCTCCTCCATGGCTCGCTGGATAGAACCGGTTATCCTATCGGCGTATAAGATCACCTTGCCGGAAACGTTTCTGGCCGCTCGACCAATGGTCTGAATCAAAGACGTTGAAGAGCGCAAGAAGCCCTCTTGATCGGCATCCAGGATGGCCACTAGGCTCACCTCAGGAAGGTCCAGTCCTTCTCTCAAGAGATTGATTCCGACCAACACGTCAAACTGCCCTAACCGTAGGTCTCGCAGGATTTGGATCCGTCCCAGGGTGTCGATCTCCGAATGGAGGTAGCGGACCTTGACCCCGAGTCCACCAAGATAATCGGTGAGGTCCTCGGCCATCTTCTTGGTCAGAGTGGTCACTAGGACTCTCTCTTGTCGGGCTGCCCTATCACGAACCTCGGCCAAGAGGTCATCCACCTGATTGCGCACCGGACGCACGTCGAGTTCAGGATCCACCAACCCTGTAGGGCGAATGATCTGCTCTACCACCGTCGACGACCGATTCTTTTCGAAATCCCCTGGAGTGGCAGAGACGAAAACCACCTGGCCCACTTTCTCGAGAAACTCATCGAAGGCTAAGGGACGATTGTCGAAAGCTGAGGGAAGTCGAAATCCGTGATCCACCAGACTCCCTTTTCGAGACCGGTCGCCGTGCAGCATTCCGTTCAATTGAGGAATTGCGACGTGAGACTCGTCGATGAAAGTGATAAAATCTTGGGGGAAATAATCGATGAGGGTGTAGGGAGATTCCCCAGGCTGCCGGCCGGAAAGATGTCTTGAGTAGTTCTCGATTCCGTTGCAGTAGCCGATCTCTTCGATCATCTCGAGGTCGTAGCGCGTTCTCATTTCTAATCTTTGCGCTTCCAACACCCTCCCCTCTTGATGAAAAAACTGCAGTCGGTCTCGGAGTTCGTCTTCGATACTTCGGATGGCCGCCGCTCGTTTGTGGGCGGGGGTCACATAGTGGCGTGCAGGATAAATCACAATCCTCTTGGGTTCGGAAATCAACTCTCCGGTGAGGGGATTGAAGCAAGCCATGCTGTCCACTTCGTCACCAAAAAACTCGATGCGATAGAGGCGCTCCTCATCCACAGGATGGATCTCCAGAACTTCTCCGGTCAAGCGAAAGGTGGCTCGCTGATTCACGGTGACGCTCCGGGTGTACTGCATCTCTATGAGTCTCTGAA
>JBJHCR010000119.1:0-6903 GCA_050486105.1 Vulcanimicrobiota bacterium | reverse complement strand
CTGAAGAAGAAACCGTCGTGGAATCTCTTCTCCAGGCCGAAAAACCAGGACCGTATCATTGTAGTCTTCCGGAGAGCCCAAACCGTAGATGCAAGACACCGAGGCGACCACCAGGGTATCCCGTCGCTCTAACACCGCGTGAGTCGCCGAATGCCTGAGTCGGTCGACCTCGTCATTGATAGCCGAGTCCTTCTCGATGAAAGTGTCGGTGTTGGCAATATAGGCCTCGGGCTGATAGTAATCGTAGTAGGAAACAAAGTACTCCACAGCGTTTTGGGGAAAGAACTCTCGAAACTCCGAACAGAGTTGAGCCACCAGGGTCTTATTCGGACCGAGCACCAAGGCTGGTCGATTCAATTCAGCGATCACCGAGGCCACGGTGAAGGTCTTTCCGGTCCCGGTAGCTCCCAATAGGGTCGTGAACCTCTCCCCCGTCTGCAAGGACTCTACGAGCTGTCGAATTGCTTTGGGTTGGTCTCCCTTCGGAGGGAAGGGCGCTTGAAGTTGGAATTTCTCTGCCATATGCTCGGCTGTGCTCTCTTGTCCCCAAAATCCCTGCGTTGGCATCGCTTGCTCCGCGCGTCCATCGCCGTGGCCGTCATGCTCGGATTCCTGCTCCTGGGCACCACCAATGAAGTTTCAGCCCAAACCTTGAGAATCGCTCCCGAAGACCTGAGATGGAGAACTTCGGTTTCCAAAGAGCTGAGCCCGGCCATCCGACTTCGCTTGCGAGACTTGGCGGCCAAGGTTCCCATTCCCACGACCGACAGCGCTCGACAAACCCGGACGCTTCTCGAGTTGGAGTTCCCTCCCGAACGGGTGCAGGCGGAACGCTTGGTCTTGCTTCACTACTATTTTCTGCTGGCGAGAATGGAGCAGAGTCGAGAGTTTTCTCGGGAGTTTGCGCGTCGCAAGACTCGGACCGATGAAGGCCTCAAACTTCTGGATGATTATCTCAAGCAGGTGGACCGAGCCGCAGCCCGCGGTCTCTTTTCGGACCGCCCGACTCCGGCACTCGAACCCCAGGCCGGCCTTCCCCTAGAATCGGTGGGTTGGGAGACCAATTCTGAAGGGATCGAGGTTCTTAAGGTCTTGCATCACCTGCCCAAACCAGAAGCTCGGCTTGGTCGGGAAACCTTGAGAGCCTATCGACGAGCGGCCCTCGAGGATCGCCAGCGGCTCGCTGAATATCGTGGAGACATCGACACCAGCGAAAGAGAATTCTTGAGGGAGGTGGCCACCCTCGGCGAAGAACTGCGCAAGCTTCGCCCAGAGATCAGGAATCTGGTCCCGGACCCGGCTGCAGGACTCCCCTTTTCGTTCTGAGAACCCCTTCCCATGTCAACCTCGGGAAACCCCCCGGAGATCCGGGCCCAATTAGAAAAGCTGGCTGAGGTCAGCCGAGATCTGGATCGCCACACTCAGCTTTCCAAAACTGCCTGTCATCCCATACAAGCTCAGCAGGTTCGCAAAAGAATTGACGAACTCACCGAAGAGCAAACCCGCCTGATGGACCACTTGGTTGGCCAGCACCCCAACCAGGAGACTCGGCAGACGTTTGCCAAACTGACCGCTGAGCTCGATACCCTACGAGATGAAATACGCTCTTGCGATGACAAAGAGCGCCTGTCCGAACTCGAAGCCAAGATCGAAGAAACCGTAGACCGCTGGGTCCACGGGTTCCAAGTGATCGTCTCAGAAATCTCCGGCATAGCCCCCCCCAGCAAACCGGTCTACGGAAGTTAAGCCGACAATGCTTGGGCCAGAGTGCTCTGTCAAAGTCAAGCTTGACAGAGCACCAAGCCTTCCACCTGCTCAGCCTTGGTGGGCAAGTCCGAACTGAGGACTTCGAAACCGTCCTCGGTCACCAGGACGTCGTCTTCGATCCGGATACCCCGCACATCGGTGTAGCGCGCCAAGACCTGGCGATCTAAGACATCATCGAAGGAGCGGCCGAGTTCTCCGTCAAGCAGCGCTGGGATGGCGTAGAATCCGGGTTCAATGGTGACCACCATCCCTGCCTCCAGTTCTCGGGAAAGGCGCAGGGCGTCGGTTCCGAAATGGGATGAGCGCTCCTCCCCTTCTGCATAACCTGCAGCATCACCAAGATCTTCCATATCGTGAGCGTCCAGACCGAGAAGATGACCAAGACCGTGAGGAAAAAACAGCGTATGAGCTCTGCGCTCTAGGAGTTGGTCCCGAGTACCTTTGAATATCCCGAGTTGCAGGAGGCCGTCGACCATAGCTTCTGCGGCCGCAAAATGTAGGTCGCGAAAATGGACGCCTGGGGCAACTTTTTCTACGGCGACCTGTCGAGCTCGGTCCACCACCTCGTAGATCCCTCTTTGGGCCTCTGAAAACCGTCCCGACACCGGCAAGGTCCTGGTCAGATCACCGGACCATCCATCGGCCAACTCCACCCCGCAGTCCAGCAGCACCAAATCGCCGTCTTTGAGGGTTCCACTGTAAGAATGATTGTGCAAAACCTCTCCTCGGACAGTGAGGATCGGCTGAAATGAGGGCCCGTATCCATGCAAGGCCAAAAAATGATCGTGGGCCGCCTTCAGAGCCGTTTCCGAAATCCCATCGCGACAGGCCAGCGCAATGGTGCGCTGAAGGCGAACGGTTTCCCCCACCGCTTCCCTGAGTCTGCGGACGGCCTGCTCGTCGTGCCTCAGTCGGCATTCGATCAGGGCATCCACCAGATCGACATCCGGGTCTTCCTGGAGATTCGGAAGCCTTCCAAGGAACCGCTCAAGAAACTTATTGCTGGCGAGGTCAGCCTGGGGCACCGAGAGCACTTCGTCGACTCCCAGGGTCGCCAAGTCCTCGCAGAGTTGGTCTAAGCCCTTGACCGCAGCCAATTCATAGCTCTCTATCAAGTCCGACTCGTTGGACCCACCCCCGTGCCAAAGCCGGTCCTCGTCGGTTTCAGGCTGGCGGTACAAGGTGGCTTCTCCATTGAGAAGGAGCAAAGCGGTGTCTGGATCAGAGGGGGCTCCAAAATACATATAGTGGCTGTTGGCTCTGAAGGGGTACGGATTTCCAAGGTAGTTCTTGTACCTTTGGCAGCCGCTGGTCAACAAGACAGGGATCCCGGGAAGCAGGTCCGCCAAATGGAGGCGTCGGGCGGAAAAAGCAGTTGTGTCATTCATCCCGGAGCCTTTTTCCCCTAGGAGTCGATCTCCTGGGAAGGCCTTGGGTCTCCAAAGTCAAAGAGCCAGTCTATGTCAAACAATCGACCTCCTTCGACTCTAGAAGGCGCCTTCTGCCTTCATCAACTGTACCGCATCGACCGCCGGGGGCTGCTGCTCCTAGAGCCGGCTTACCGAGAACAGATCTTGCAGGAAGCTGCTCGAGTCTTGAACGCGCTCAACGCTCGGCGTGAAGCCGATGAATCCGGAGCCTGCTATAAGGTGCTGTCGAACATCGCCGATCTGATGCTGGTCTACTTTCGCCGAAGCCCGGACGAACTGGCCGAAGTGGAACAACTGGTTCAAGAGCTGGCCATCTACGAATATCTGGAGCCAACCTATGGCTACTTTTCGGTGGTGGAACTTTCCCTACACGGGGCCGCCGAACGCTACCGCAAGGTTCTGCTGAAGAAGGGCCTAGAGGAGAACTCGGTGGAGTGGGATCTGGCTCTAGAAGAACTCCTCGAAGGGGAAAAAGACACCCAAAAAGCTCGTCTGTATCCCGAAATCCCGGAGGACCCCTACATCTGCTTCTACCCTATGAACAAGAAGCGGGGTGAAACCATCAATTGGTTTATGCTCAACCCCAAAGAGCGTGCAGAAATGATGAAGAGCCACGGCAGAACAGGTCGAAAATACTTTGGTCGGGTCTCGCAGATCATCACCGCCTCGGCCGGGCTTGCAGACTTTGACTGGGGGGTCGACCTCTTCGCTAAGAATGCGCTGGATTTCAAGAAGCTGATCTATGAAATGCGCTTTGATGAGGTGAGCGCCGTCTACGCCGAGTTTGGACCGTTCTACGTGGGCATCAGAACTGCACCCGAAGACATCTTCCGGCCCCGCCTGCCAATCTGGTCGGAGAATCTCTTGGCCAAAGGACATTAGGGCGTGTGGAGGCTGCTGATTTGAGCCCTATCCAAGGCTCAAAGAATCAAAGAGCGGTCTCCGGAAACGGGGACCGCTCTCTCTAAATGAGGACCGACGAGAACTCAGCTCGAGAAGCTTTGAGGCCTACTGTGGTTTCTTAGCCACTAAAGCCCAAATGCAGAGAGCGGCTCCGGCAACAAAAAGTGGAGCCGTGCAACCAGGATTGAAGGTGAGGTAGGTGAGCTGACCCGACAAACCACTGGTCAACGCCAGCAGCACCATGCAAGCCGAGATGATCATCAAACTCACCCCAACGATCAGGCATTCCACCTTCATCGCCGGGATAAATTCTTGGAGGTATTCACTGAGTACGTTGTATGTATTTCCCATAGCCCGGCGTCCTTTCCCAAGGAAACGAGGAACTCCTTTCGGGAAAGAGGATCTTTCGATTTTTCGTGCCGTTTCACTGCTTCAGAGTCGAGAGTTGTCAGGAACCCAAGGGCTGAGTTTATCCCAGAGGGCCAGAGAAGGCCATGAGTTAGAGCAAACGAATTGTTCCGAGGATGAAGATGTCTGATGAGTTCCGACCTTGAACGAGGATGATGACAAGCTGTGCTGGATGCTGTACGGGAAGGCGATGATGGTCCTCAACGGCTTGGCTTGCTTGGCCTTGGCCCTGCTTCTGCCGGTCGGTCCCGCCGGCCTCTTCCTGCAAGTTTGGCTCGGCGGGTTCGGATTGCTCAATCTCTGGTTCGTCGTGAGTTCGAGAGAACAGCCTTAGATGGGTTGGGAACTGCTGCTTTGGTTGAAACAGGGAGCGATATTTCTCCTCCCGGCGATGGCAGCCAACCTTTCGCTCTACCTTTTCGGCCGAGGCATAGGAGAAGGCCTCGGCCCCCCGGTCGATCTGGGTGTGCAGTGGAGAGGGAAAAGGTTGGTGGGAGATGGGAGGACTCTGATAGGCCTGCCGCTGGTGCTGATGGTTGGCGGATGCCTCGGGGCTCTGCTGGGGGATTTTTGGGGGGGATTGATCCTCGCCCTCGGGGTTGACGTGGGAACGGTTGTGCACAGTTTCATTAAACGAAGGATGAACTATCCAAGGGGAGCACCTCATAGACCTTGGGACCATCTCGACTATGTGCTCGGAGCCCTATTGGCGTACTCTTGCTATGCCCCCCTGGAGCCACTCCTAGCCCTGAGTGCTCTCGTCGTCGGTGCCTCCATCCATGCCGTTGCCAGTGCCCTTCTTCGCCCCCACCTTGATAAGTCATGACTCGAGAACCCAAACCCCTAAGGCTATCGACAGCCTGGAAACCCGCTGCTTACTATCGGGTGTCCTTGGGATGCCTCGCTCTTTTGCTGGTGGCCGGCTGGTCTCAGGAAGTCGGCTTAGTCCTAAAGCTGTTTGTCGATCTTCTAACCTTGGGAATCTCGATGGTCAAGACCTGGCTTTTTTTGGCCTTCTTAGCCTTGGTTTTCTTTCTGCTAGGACGCAGCGTTTCGGAATCGTCCCTCCCATCTCAGAAAGACCGGCGAATTTCGGGCTTCGGTGCCCTTGGTTGTGCCCTTATCCTACTCCACGCCCTAGCAGTCGGGCAGCAACTCTGGTTCACCCACAGTCTCGGTCTAGCACCCACTCAAGTGGTTCTCTCTTACGTCGACTACGACTATGCCAAAACACACCTTGTTCACATCCACGTCACCAAGGCGGTCCTCGGCCAATGGTTTCAGGGGGCCAATTTTCGCTTTGATGGGGGGGCGGCCTTTCTTCCGTATTTGTCCCGGCCGGCTCTGCTGCTCCATTTTGTTCTCCTCGCAGGGGCCTGCCTCTGGACCCTCTATAGCCTCCGACACAGCCTTCAGAATTTACCAAGACAAAATCAAGCCCCTATGGTTTTGAGCTTATTCATTCTTCTTGAGACCAGCATCGATGGTGGCCCTTTGAGCTCCCAAGCCCTGGCTGCTGCCGTCGTTTACCTGAGACTTACAACTCAAGTTCGATACGGGACGCTCCTCCTGCTTGTCGGTCTCCCCATCTTCCTTCTCCATCAACTCACGGGGAATCTCTTTATCGAACACCTGATTCGGTTCTTAGCCACCCTCTTGATCCTAGCGCTCTCAGGGGTGGCCTTCAAGGAGCAAACTTCAAGGTTCGCCCGGGTCGCCTCGGTCCTTGGAATCATGGGCGCATCGGTGCTGGTACCTTGGGGCCTCAGCCAAGCTTCTCCTAGGCTGAACCTGGTCGGCACGGCCTTCACGACCATCCGGTATGGCCTGACACCGCTCCATAAAAACCAACTCATTCATATCGTGAGCGTGTCGCCGCTGCCACCGCAACCTCACCTTGAAAAACTCCACTCCGAGCTTGCTGGGCCTTACGTTCTAACCAGATTGCGCCTGAAACGATCCAGCAGCATTCTGGAACTCTGTCGTCAATTTGGGCTCAACATATCCAGAAGGCCTATACATCACGGAACCTTCCAAGTCCGGAAACTGAGAGGAACCCGAAGAAATCCGACCTCAAAGGACCAACCGTTTGAGAGATTCGAAATGGTCGTGCCTCCGGGCTCCTCTATCAATTACGCCGCGGCTCGGCTGGGTCCAGAAAGCTGGCTTTTGGGCAACCTCTACCTCCAGGACCCCTAGGTGGGTGATGAACGAGTCTCGCGACGCGGAGATTAATTCAGCAGCCTCCTAGTGCAAGGTCCGTGAAGCTCGTCCCTACCAATTGTGGTCAGGCGCCGGGAACCCGCGCTTGCGTGGGTGGCCGCGCTTGCGTGGGTGTCGCAAGGAGAAGTGAACGCTTAATACCAGGCGTATTTGAGTGAGATTCGACGCCGCG
>JBJHCR010000118.1:0-16688 GCA_050486105.1 Vulcanimicrobiota bacterium | reverse complement strand
CACCCATACTCTCTCAGGATCCAACTTGAAGTCCCGAAGGAGATCGGTCCGGTCTTGCTCGCTGACGCAGGTGAGCACATCAGCTTGTCGACATATCAGGCGCTCGAAAAAGTAGACGAGAGGCCAAAGCGGTGAGCCGTAGAGTCTCAGGCAGCGCCACTCCACATTATGCTGGTCCAACCAGAGTGGTCTACCGCTGAAGAGCTTGAGCAGGGCTCCGTGAAGTCCAACCAGCAGGCTCGAGGCCACGATAAGCTCGATCTGGTGTTTTCTGATGGCAAGCCAGGCCCTGAAAAGGTAGGCGGGATCAAAGAAGGTTCGCCAGCGGTTTTCTGAAGCCGGGATTTCGCCTGCGTAACGGCTGTCTTCAACTCGACCCCGAAAGCTGGCCCAAAGCCGATGGTCCTTGGCCAAGCCTTGGGCTAGGTAATGGATCCTCACCGCAGCGCCGCCGAATAAGGGCTTGGCCGGAAAAGGCGAGAGCAGAAGCACGCGCATCATGTCCTGAGGACTTGGATAAGAGCGGTAAGTGTCCTGGTTGGCCTTTGATCAATTCTCAAGACCAGGACTCGAACTCCGGGCCTCTAAGCACAGACCCATGCGAGCACACTTATCTACTTGGATTCTCGCCCTAGCGCTCACCCTGGGCGCCTGGGCACAGCCGGGACCGCCGGACGACTCGGTGAGTCCGACGCCTAGGCCCAGTCCGACGGAGGTGAGTCCAGAGCAGTCCGTGAGCCCAACCCCGGTCTCGATTCCCGTTGCAGACGAGGACGACGAGAAGATCCAGCAACTCGAAGAGTTGCTCGAGCAGGCCACTTCCGGCCTGATTGAGGAGGTCGATCCGTTTTTTGCTACCCCGGAAGCCTCCTATCACCGATTCATGGACCTCATGGCGCATGCGGGGCCACTGCGGCCAGACCTTTTCATCCTGGCTCGGCGGCATTTGGACCTTTCCGATTTGTCGAGCCTGGTGCGCGACGAACAAGGAATGACCCTGACTCAGCAACTCTACGCCATCCTTCGAGCGGTGGAGAAAGACCTGGATTTGAAGGCCTTTCAGGACGTCACCGAAGAGCAAACCGAGGTGGTGATCTATCGACAAGCAGCCGGCGATCTGATCACCTTGCAGAAAGGCGAGGACGGTCGTTGGCTGTTCAATTCTTCCACCGTCAGGGCTATTCCCGCGCTATATAAAGTGCTCACTGCTCGGGGGCAGATCGACACCTGGCGGGTAGCTATGCTGGAGTTCGAGGTATTGGGCTTGACCGGTTACCAATGGTTGGCTTTGCTGCTTCTCCCTCTGTTCAGCTTTGGAGCTGGGCGTCTGGTGCTCAGAGTTATTCGAGCCGCCTTTTTGAAGTTTGTTCCCGATGAGCTCGGGGTGGACATGGTTCAGAAAAAGAGGGCATTGCGCCCCCTAGGATGGCTCTTCGCCAGCATTGTGTTCTGGATCGGCATTTCGGCTTTGAACTTTCCGTCCTGGCTCCTAGTCATGTTGACGGGCCTAGTCAAGGTGGTGATCACCTTGTCGGCGGTCCTGAGTTGCTTCCGAGCCAGCGACGCTGCCTCTACCTACTTGGGTCGGATCACCGCAAAAACGGCGACTAAGTTCGATGACATGCTGATCCCTTTGGTTCGGCGTACCTTTAAGACCGTCATTGGCATCATGGCTCTGCTGTTCTTGGCCCAAAACTTGGAGATCGAAGTTTGGAGTCTGTTTGCCGGATTCTCCATTTTTGGAGCCATGGTGGCCCTGGCCGGTCAGGATATGGTGAAGAATTTGTTCGGTTCGGTCACCGTTCTCACCGATCGCCCTTTTGCCGTGGGAGATTGGGTGGAGATCGAAGGGGTGGAAGGAATCGTCGAAGATGTGGGTTTTCGCTCCACTCGGATTCGCACTTTTTATGATTCCTTGGTGACCCTTCCCAACTCGCGCCTGATCACCGCTTCGGTGGACAATTACGGGGCTCGGACCTATCGTCGATACGTCAAGCGCTTCCCAGTTCGTTGGAGCACCTCCCCCGATAAACTCGAAGCCTTCTGCGAAGGCACCAGAGAGCTGATCCGCTGCCACCCTATGACTCGAAAGGATTCCTTCCAGGTCTGGGTCAACGATATGAACGAGCACGCCGTGGAGATTCTGCTCTGGGTGTTTTTTAAGGTGCCTGACTGGGGCAGTGAGCTCCGAGAGCGCCACCGTTTGCTGGTCGACATTCATCGCCTGGCCACCGATCTAGAAATCGAGTTCGCCTACCCGACCCAGAAGCTCTATATCACTCAAGACAGCGAAGAGCAACCTAAGGTCGACTATGACCTGGCCATCATTGAAGCGTCAAGAGAAAAGGGGCGCAACACCACCCAGCGGTTGCTGGAGGCCAGTTTGCCGAAAGATGGTGCCGGACCCTAGTTTTGATTTTTCTCTTAACGTTTCTGAGACGCGGGACCCTTAAAGTACCCTTAACAACAGAGAACACCTCAGAAACTTCAAGGAGAGAACCCCATGACCTATCGATTCAACACCAGAGACCTCGGATACCACAGCTGCTCGGCTGAAGTCGAGGCTTTCCGAAGAGCTTTGGAAATCCGCCAGCACTCCCGCGCCCATGGCAGCGAATACGGACAGCTCAGGTTGGTCTGCGAAGGGGTTGAAGTGTACGTTTGGAAAACACCGCTGGCCCAAGGTGGGGTGGAGGTCGAGACGGTGAGTGTCGACGAAGAAGCGGGCATCGTGACCTACGAACTTCAGACCCAACACGCTCTCGCATCCTAAAATCACTTGCGGTCAGGGGACGACCCCCTGACCTCCAAGCGAACTTCAGCCCGGCTCCCCTCTTGGTCTTCGATGGCGATAAGGTGGAAGCCGGGTTTTAGCGTCCACCAGAGTGAATTTGAATTCCCGTCTTCACCGTGTTCCAGATAGGTTTCGTTGACCTGCCAACGGTAGGGAGGTATTCCTCCCACAGACCGGATTCGCACCCGCTGATGCTCTCTCTTGAGATCGGGATCAATGAGATAAGTCTCTCGGTCCTGGGGGAAGACGATCTGCAGGTCGGCGACTCTTGAGTTCTCCTCGGTTCGGGGACCTTGTTCGTTTGGCTCCCAGAGAGGAAGGCCTCGCTCTAAAGCCCATTCCTGATATAAAGGATCCAGAGCGAATCGGGGTTCCCCATCTTCGGACCATCGGCAAACGCTGCATGTTGAGGAATCCCTAGGGAGCAGCCACCATTCCTGGGCTGTTCTGGGGCAACGCTGGGCCGCTCTTGCTCCCGAGAGTAAGCAGGTGAGCTCTCGAACAAGACCGTCCGGCCGGGAAAAGCTTCCACCGTCTCCCAGCAAAAGCATCACATCGCGAAACAGAGGGCCGGCTCCGGTTATGCCTGAGACCTGGCGCATGGGGGAGCCGTCGGAGTTACCGATCCAAACCCCTAACACATACTTCGGGGTGTACCCTAGGACCCAATTGTCCCGATATCCCTTGGAGGTGCCGGTCTTCACCGCGCAAGGAAAGGGGAGTTCCAGAGCGTTTGGAGTGCCGAATGACGGAATTCGGGCTTGTCGGTCCGCCAAGACCTCGGTGATCGAAAAAGCGATTTCGGGTTCCAGCACCCGAGTCTCGGGCACTACCATCGCCTGAACTCCGGGAGGGTCTTGCACTCCTCTCAAGGGCGACCAAAGACCGAGCTTGGCTAACACTCGGTAGGCCTCCACCAACTCCAGCAAACTGATGGACCCGTCTCCCAGGGTCAACCCGAGTCCATAAAAGTCCGGCTCACGGTCCAAGCTCGAGATTCCACAACGCTGCAAAAGGGTCAGTAGGCTGCCGACTCCGACCCTTTCCAGGGCCTTGACGGCCGGTACGTTATAGGAGCTGGCCAAGGCGGTGCGCAAAGTTACCGGGCCGTGGTAGCGACGGTCGTAATTTTGAGGCAGGAAGCTTCGAAGCTCCGGTCGCTCAAAAACAGGCAGGTCGGGCAGGATAGCTCCAGGGGTCCGTGTCTGTTCCAAGAGCAGAGCATAGGTGAATGGCTTGAGGGTCGAACCCGGTTGCCGAACCGAAGCTGCGGCGTTGAACTGACCATCGCCGTCTCGATAGAAATCGCCAGAGCCCACCAAAGCGAGGATTTCTCCGGTCTCTACGGAGGCCACCACCACCGCGGCGTTGCCCGCCAGGTTTTCGGCCAGAACCGCAAGATGAGTCCTGACTAGGCCTTCCACCGTTTGTTGCAGGCCGAGATCGAGAGTGGTGGCCACCACTCCCCTGCGACCGGCTATCTCCGGGGCGATGAGGTCGCAGAAATGGGGCGCTCTAAAGTCTCGAAGCCGAGTCGCCAAATTCATCGACTCGTCTTTGGCTCGGTCGGCGGCTTCCGAGGGGATCGCGCCTTCGGCTGTCATACGATCTAAGAGAACGGCGCTGAAGGACTTGAGTTCGGCTTGTCCGGCTTCGGTCCAAGGATCGAAGAGGCCGGGACCTCGAATCAGCACGGCTAGCATGGCGGACTCTGCCAAGGACAGGGCTTTGCACGGCTTGCCGAAATACGTGGAGGAGGCTTCTTCCACTCCGTAAATCGTTCCCCCGAGAGGCACCCGATTCAGATAAGCTTCCAGAATTTCGTCTTTACTGAACCTTCGCTCCAAACGAAAAGCCCAGGACGCCTCGGCCAATTTGTCACTCCAGGTGCGAACCCGGTTGGGGTCAGGGTCCAGGGTGCGCAACAGCTGTTGAGTGATGGTGGAGGCTCCAGACACCACTCGCCGGTGTTGCAGGTTCTGCTTGGCGGCTCGAGCGATGGCCAAGGGATCCACGCCTGGGTGCCTACGGAACCTTCGGTCCTCAGCGATAAGAATGGCGGTCTGTAGATTTTTGGGGATCTCATTCAAAGAAATCCATCGCTCCGTGCCTGGACGCTCTCGAGACTCGCTGCGCAAGGGTTCACCGAACCGGTCCACCAGATGCAAACTGATATCGGCTTTGAGATCACAGTATTGTGAGGGCAGCGGGGCTGCCAGGGCCCAGTAGCCTAAAGCCAGCATACCCAGGAGGCCAGTCAAGGCGATCCTCACCCTAACTGGCCTGAGGAGAGCCACGATCCGCACTCCCAGGGTCAAGGGCGGATCTGCACTTGAGTGACCCCGGTCCGTCCAAACACCTCAGGATGGTACATCTCTTCGGCTTGAGTTGCCGGGTGGATATAGGTTCCGGGGGCGTCGGCTCGGACCAAGTACTCGTAGAGATGCTCTCCCGGTGACAGAGCATCAGCACAGAGCAAGATCCTGTCTCCGGCGATCTCAAAATGATCGAAGGTCATGGGGTGCGTGCTTTGACCCATTTTGAGCAGATCCCTAAGCTTTTGGGATTCGGTGGCAAAGTCGGTTTGCACCGCTACTAGGCCCGCCGGCAGGGGGTCTTCCAAGACCACGAAGCGACGCTCGGCAGGGGCGATAACCGACAGTTGAACGCGGTAGACTTCCCCACCCCGAAGTCGGTTGGTGGCCTTGCCGTCGAGGTCGGTGATGGCTCGAAGCACGGTCATTCCCTCGTCCACCGGAGGGCTGGGTTCGGTGTCCCGATAGCTCACCGAAACGTTGTAGTAGAGTCGACCCTCACCCGATTTTCTCAGGGCAACATCAGTCTTGGTGGGAATCTGGAGTTCGGTGGTGGTCGATTGTTTGAAGACTTCAGCTCCAGCCAGATCAGCTTTGAGCAAGGGTTCTGTGCCCAGGGACACCTCGACGGTCAAGTCTCCAGGCTGGCCTTCAAACTTTTGACCATAGGCCGCCAGGGCTGTCAGGGCCGCAGCATTGCTGGCGGTGCTGTTCCAAACCCCTCGCTGGTTGCGCGCTTCCAACAGCCAGGTGGCGATAGCCGAAGCGTTTGGGGGGGCCTGTTCGCTTAGGAGTAAGGCTTCGAAGGCGACCGCCGTGTCACGGACGGAGTCCGAGTACAACCACGGGAGAGCGGATGAGGGAGCCTCGAAATAAGCGGTCGCATTCTCCATCTTCAGTGAGTTGTTCAGCTCCTGGGTCAACAGCTTAACGGCGTCTTGGGCCTTGAGTCGATGAGCGGCTTGAAGAAGATAAGCTCTGCCCAGGACCGGCAGCCCTTCTCTTTGATCCAGCATGCTGTTCAAGTAGGGGGTTCCGGGAAAGTTGGAGCGGCTGAGGGCCTCCAAGGCTGCTGCTTTAACCACTCGCTGCTCGACCTCGTTCAGGGGCAGTCCGGCCGGGGCCTGATTGTCCAGGACCTTCTTGAGATAGGCTCGAGCGCTGGAGGTCCAAGCATCGGGAACTGTATAGCCTCGGTCTTTAGCTTGGTGAGCCAGACTGAAAGCTCGGGCGGTAAGGTAGGGGTGAACGCTTTGACTGCCGGGCCAGACTTTCAGTCCGCCATCGTCAGCTTGGTAGGATGCGATTTGATCCAGATTGCTCTGAACCATGGACCTGCTCTCAACTGGGGTCTGCTCATCTAGGCCAAGGTGCTGAGCGAGATCGGCATGGGCCAAGAGAGGCTCGATGCGGGAGAGACGTTGTTCTAGGCACTGATAGGGAAAGTCTATCAGGTCTTGGAGGCTGGCGCCCAGTCCATTAAGGATAGTTGAAGATAGGTTCATTTCAAGGGTTGCGCTCCCAGGTAAGGCGCTTCCGGGAACTTCGATTCCCACCGTGAGGTTCTGTTCGATGGTGCTTCCCGAGTGAGCCAGATGAACTCTTTGGGTAGGAGTTTTCAGCGGGAGTTTCAGCTGAAGGTGGTCTGAGTACTCGCCCATGTCAGCAGAGTAACGCAACGAGACCAATCCATCTTTGTCGGTTTCGGGGTCAGCCTTGAGGGAGAAGAGCACTTCGCGCTCCTGGCCGGCCTTGATGAACACATCTTGGGCTGGGGGAGATCCCATAGACAAGCCTTCGACTTCGAGAGCCACCTTGGCCGTGCGGTCCTTGTCGCTTCGATTGGCGACGGTGACGCCCACCTCGAACTCATCACCCAGACGAGCAAAGTTGGCCCCCGATTGCACCAAGACCAGCGGCTTGCTGCTGAGGATCTCAAGTTCGGCAGATCCGCAACTGGTGTCCTTGGTGAGTCCGGTGGCCATGACTCGAAAAGTGGAAAGATTATCAGGAAGGGTGAATTTGACTTCTGCGGTACCTGCTGAATCGGTGAGAACGCGAGGCTCCCACAGGGCTGTTAGGCGAAAATCTGAGCGAAAGCCGGGATGGTAGCCGCCGCCGCCACCCTGATTCTCCCCTTTGGTGCCGTAGCTCCGCTGCCCGATCACGTGGGTTCGACTGTCGTTGCTGCGCACCGCCAGCGGCATGGTGCCATAAAAATCATCGAAGAGGTCGGGCGTCTGATAGGCGATCAAGTTCAGCACTCCAAGGTCCACCGCAGCCAGACTGAGATCTGCGAGCACCGGTTTGTTCTGATGATCGGTAGCCTTGATCGTGACTGTGACCTCGTCGCCAGGACCATATTCCTGTCGGTCGGTGGTGAGAGCGATCTTCAGACGCTTTTCCTCAGGGGAGACGGGGAGGTTCACATAACCCATGGCAAAGGCGGGCTTGCCGACATCTTCAACCGGATCTGGGGTTTCGGGCTCTATGCGCCCACGGAAGAGCATGACCGAAACATAGAGATTCGGCAGATGTTCGCTGGTGATAGGAACCTCGAGAACTGGGGCGCTGCCTTCTAGGGTGGCAGTCGTGCTGTACAAGATGGTGTCTCGCTCGTAGGTGATGAGGGCGGTAGCCTTCTCAAATGGCGACTGTATCAGGAGTTTTGCGGTCTCTCCAGGTTGATAGGTGGGCTTGTCCGCCACCAGGTTGAAGGATTGATTCTCGTTGCGTTGCCAGGCCACGTAGGAGGAACCGGTGGCATAAAACGAGGTCTCGGTGATGATCTCATTTCCGCGATTGTCGGTTCCACTGATGCGCACTAGGTACAACCCAGCGTTATCCGGGGTGAAACTCAGCTTCTGCTCGCCCTTGCGGCTGCTGAGGGTTTCACTTTTTTCGATTTCGTCGATCACCTCACTGGTCCAACGGAATCGACCATCCACGTCGGTCTTACGAACCGAGTTCCACTGCCGACGCACCAAGTCCGCTTGCAGTTTTTGCCCGCTCAAAGCGTTGCCCGAAGCAGTCAGGGTCACCAGGTCGATCTCGATGGGTTTCTGACCCTGATGAAAGCGGGTGGAGGGCTTGGCTCCGATTCGAAACTCGCCCCGAGAAACTGGGATGTCCAAGGTGCCGGTGATGGAACGTCGGCTCTCCGAGGTCACGGTGGCATCTACGAGAAGTTTAGCGTCGCCTTTGAAGGGCACTCCTTCAAGAGCCAGTGAGTGGGCGAAGCGACCTGAGGAATCGGTGCGGGCGTCCACCGCCGAGCCGAGCTTGAGAGTGGTGTCTCTGTCCTCTTCTTCGAAAGAGGGGCTGGGACCAAAATCGTAGCCGGGGAAATCGGGGTTCTCATAGGTGGCTGGCTCCAGGCGGGCCTCCCATTCCAAGGAGTGCTCAGCCATGGGGGCTCCGAACAACCAGGTGGCCTCTGCTTCAAAGGACACTTCGCTCCCTAAGACGGGGTTGGGGGTTTCGCTGGTGACTTTGACCTCGAACTGGGCGGGTTGGAAATCTTCGACCCTAAAGGTTCGACCAGACAAGCGCTCGTCGGTAGAGTTACTCTTGGCCACTTCAGGCGAAAGGGAGTAATCGACGCGATAGGTTCCCGTGGGAGCATTCGGAGGGAGTGAAACGCTGTGGTTGAAGGTTCCGAAGTCGGTGAGTTCAACCATTCCTTGGGTCAATTTTTCGTCTCGGGAATTGATGACTTCAAAGTTGATAATCTTGAAGTCTGGGATGATCCAGCTTCCGTTTTGGCGGTCGCGCACGGCACCTTTGAGTTGGACCTCGTCGCCTGGGCGGTACAGTCCGCGTTCGGAGTAGATGGACGCGGTGAAATCGTGGGCCGAGTCGCTCCAGCGAATGGGGATATCGAACTCCCAAAGGCCGGCGGTGCCGTAACCTCGATACTCGACGTAGGTCTCATCGCCGTCTTTGTCCAGGAAGATATTGAGCTTGGCCCCCCAGATGTTGTCGGAGGAAGCAGGCAACAGGGCGGACCAACCTGGGGCTTCGACACAACCGTCGTCTCCGGTTACTCCACTCCAAAGTGGTCGGCCTTGGCGGTCGGTGACAGTAACTTTGACACCCTTAAGAAGGGCCGCTTGGTCTAGGGAGGTGGCCGTGATCAAGATTTTTTCGGAGGAGAATTTGGCGGTGGCAGCCAGGTTGGTGACCTGGACGAGGCCCCGGCGTTGGGTGCTTTGGGCTCCTCGTTTTGCCTCGATTTGGTAGTAGACGTAGCCTTGCTTGGAAGCCCCTAAGACCTGATCAAGGTCCAACTGCCAATCGGAGAGTTCATTCTTCTTGCTCTCAGGCCTCAGGGCCTTGGTCTCTCCAAAGCCCCCAGGAGGCACGTACGGGTCACTGCCCCAGAGCCAGGTGCCTGAAGAATCGTTGAGCATGCGGGCTACCTGGGCCCGGTCGACCTTCGCCAACCGGTAGGTGAGTTCATCAACATTCATGAGCCCCACTGGTAGGGAACGCTTGCCTTTGGCTTCCAGGACCCCGACACCGTCGGCGACATGGAGGCCTGTGGCTCGGTCGCCGGTATTCAACACGAAGGTTGTTTCCTGGCCTAAGGTTTGGCCGAATATATCGGTGAGTTCCGGATCAATCTTGAAGGTGTAGCGGCTGTTGGGCTTCAGGTCCAGGTAGAAGTGATGTTCGTAGGTGTCATCGTACTGATCGTAGGAATTCGTGGGAATTTCCACGGCTGGACTGACGCTCAGATGCTCTTTGAGCTTGGCCAGGTTAACTCGAGTCGTGAAGCCGATAGGCACGGAACGGCTGGGCTCTCGAGCCTGAGTCAGATCTGGGTTGGGCTTAAGCTTGAGGGGGCCTAGTGAAGTGAAGGTTACTGTTGTTTCCTTGCTGCTTGAAACCGGACCTTGGAGGCCCTCTAGGCCGGGAGCTATCGTTAGGGTATAGCGGGTTGCCGGCAGCAGTTCTTGGGTCTCTACGACCAGGGTCCGGTCTGCTTCAAAACTCGCGCTTCCTGTGGGGGAGAATTGGTCGAGTCGCTTCCAGATTTCAGCATCGCTGTCTTGGGCTGCGCGCACCGAGAAATCGACGGCCTGTCCACCCTGATCGAGGATCCGAAGTTGGGGCTGCAGGACCTCCGGGGCCACGGCCTGATTGAAGCTCAACATGCGGGGGGTCCCTCCTGGCCATTCAGCATTCCCGTTGACAGGCAGCGATCTCAGCAGTCGGGGGGCGGGGGTACTGAAAGTGAAGGTTTTTGACTCCTTGAGCGTAGCTCCATTGGGAGCGTTCAAGCCAGCGGGAACGGTGATGGTGTATTCGGTTCCGAAAGGCAGGGGATGGGCAGGCTCAAAGGAGACGGTGGCGGCTCCTTTCCAACGGAAGCGACCCACGACCTCGGGCTGGATTTCAAAGGGACGCCTGAGATCTGAGGACGTGGCCGTCAACTCCTTCATGGGCTGATTGAAAACCACGGTGATGGCGTCCGACTGTTCGATCGTTTCGGTCTCACCTTGAGGGGAGAAGAAGACCACCTCCAGAGGACGGTCGATCTCCAGTCCGAGGATGCGGGCAATTTCCGGCGGAATGGTGTCCTGATGGTGGCGACAGCCGAAAATGCCGAGGGCCAGCAGCAGAAGGGTCAAACTTCCCAAGATAGAGTTCTTGAAAACTCGAGGTGAAGGCTTGAGTGACGAAGGGTGGGACATGGAGGGGCCTTTCTGCTTGACAAGGGTCATTCTTAGAGATCCCCGGTTGGGGAGATATTCAAACACCTCTCCTCGTTCAGAGTGGCTATAGGACAGGCGGTCCATGCCTATGGACTGCCTGGAATGCAAAAAAGCCCGCAATGCGAGCTTTTTCCAGATTTGGAGTGTAAGGTTCTAAGATTTGGAGTGTAAGGTTCTAGAAGCCGAACTGGTTGCCGCCTTGGAGCATGTTGGCTAGTGGGTGGAAGCCACCACCACCACAACCGCAACCACATCCGCCGCCACCCTGGCCGGGGAATTGTCCGCCCATGCCGCCTTGCTGGGCCATCTGCATCATTCCCATCATGAGCATCATCATCATCATCATCATTTGCATCTGGTTGCCACCGCCCAGACCTTGACCTTGCTGATTGCCACCACAGCTTTGACAGCCTCTAGGACCGAAGGCATTTTGGTTGGCGCCGACTCCGAAGTTCATGCTCATGTTCATGTTCATTTTGGGGTAACTCCTCTAAACTGATTTATAGTAAGTATAGCTAGTGGAGAAGCTTTTGGACATCTCAAAATGTTGCAATTGCGTGAACGTTGTTGCCGACCTGTTAATACATGGTCATTGAATGTTCACATATGAGGAGTTTACAGACTTTGATGTGAAGCGATGTTCCATATTTGGACACAAAATAGGCACTTCGCAAAAGGCCGCTTCAGCCTGCACGTGTGGGGGGTCGCGGCTGTGGGCGGGGCTGGTCGGGCGCCGGCTGGGCGGGGTTGCTCCCCCCCGAGCCCCCCGCGCCTCCGAGTGCCCGCCAAGGCGCTAAGCCACGTTTTTTCCGGATCCTAAGCCACCCTCAGGGCGGCTTAAGCCCCCGCAAGGCGCTAAGCCACGTTTTTTCCGGATCCTAAGCCACCCTCAGGGGGGCTTAAGGACGGAGCAGTCCGCCTCCCCGAGTCCCCACCCCCGCGCCAACGATCAGTCCGCCTCCCCGAGTCCCGTGCACCAAACCCTCACCCTTCGGTCAAAAATCAAAAAGGAGACCTGAGCAGGTCTCCTTTTTGAGAGAGGTTAGAGTTCGTTGTACTTAGTGATCTTGACGTGAAGGTTCTTGACTAGAATCCTAGTCCAGCGGTTCTCTGGCAAGCTTGACAGCCGCATCCGCCGCCCTGTTGGCCGCCACAGCCGCAACCGCATCCACCTTGCTGTCCACCCTGTTGGCCGCCGAGCATTCCCTGCATCAGCTGCATCATCATCTTCATCATTTCGACCATAGGGTTGCCCTGCTGGCCTCCACACGGTCCGCAGCCGCCTTGTTGTCCGCCTAGGCCGGGAAATCCGTTTCCGATTCCCTGGTTAGCTCCGACGCCCATTCTCAAACTTGCATTCATTCCGATCTGATTCATCACACACTCCTTGAGGTTTTTGTTGTCTTCTGTACCCTTAGTGTAATAGAACTGGAATGGCGTCAGGGGGTGGATCTATTGAGAAAATGTAAACTATGTTACCAATTAAGAACTTCCCGTTGCCGAGTCGTTAATCTCCGGTAATCTGAATCAAGTCTGCGGCCTCCAGGACGGCCGGATCCAGATATCCATGGGCCTTTGCAAATTTTTGCAAGGCACCTTGTATGGTTTGACCGGCGTCGAAAATCTGGTCCCAACCACGCGTCAACTCACTCATAGAGAAGTTTTCTTGCACCGCTCGGATCCTGGTAATGCCGTCGAGACTGGCCTGAATTTCCTTCTCTAGTCGATGAGCCACTGCTTTTCCGTCTTCGAACTCATCTTTCTGAGCTTCATCGGCAGCTTCGGCCCCCTTCATTTGCTCGGCATTCTTGAGCAGGTCCTTCAGATGGGTCTCCAGGGCAGGGAGATTTGAGATGACGTGCGGTAGAGACTCTTTGCCGTCCATGACTGCCACGTAAGCTCGGTAGACGGCGGCATGGGCCGGTGAGAGATTGGCGGTTCTTTGATTGGTGTTGTTCAGCAACTTGGGATCGGGGTAAAGAGGGATGACTTCGCAGGAAGGGACTGCCGGGCAGATCTCTGCCATCTCGGCTGCTATCCCACAGCGGGGACATCGCCTGACCGTACCGTCGAGTTGGGAAGTGATGGTAGTCTGGGCGTCTAGCACCGCTTGGCGCTCCTCTTCAAAGTCGGCGATAGCCTCAGCGTAGGCTTCTTCGTCGCCCTCGGCTGCGATCTGTGGTAGTTCTTCGAGAATTCCAGCAATGTTCCGGTATGCCACTGCAGTTCTTTCGACCGGGGCCCTCATTTCAGGCTGTAAGGAGGGACTGTTCGTGAGGTCCAGTTCCGTGGCCGTGGCTCCGGCTCGCAGGCGACTTCCCATCTCGATGCAAGGATTGTTCAAGGCGGAAGTAGGGGTCTCGCCATCCAGCCATTTTTTGCAGAAACTCAATAGGCCCCGAACAGTGGTCAGGTCGTCTGGGGGCGGGCTCCCATCGCCATAGTTGTTCTGCAGAGCTGCCAACAGGGGGTTGGAATCCATATAGCCTCCTTGGGATTTCGAAACTTCAGCCCCTCAGGGCTTTCGCGGTTTTCTCGATCGGAGGAGTTCTTGCCGACTTCTAGGGGTTCCTGTCCACCGGTCGCAGGCGGACGGGGGTGGTGTTCTCGGGGATTACCCCCACTGCATCGCCAAAAAAAGCGGCCAGCAATTCCATGTCGGCCTCGATGTCTCCACTCGGGATTATGGCCGGACCAAGATGAAGATTCTTGCCAGGACCATCAACCCGGGCGGGATAAATCGGAATCTCGGCACCCAGGGCAATGAAATAAAAGCCGCTTTTCCAATAATCCATCTTCTTTCGGGTACCCTCGGGCAGGACCCCGATAGCGATCTCCTCTTGGGCCTTAATGGTTTCTACGATTTTGTCCACCAGATTTCCCCGCTTGGTCCGGTCCACCGGAATCCCCCCTAGGCTGCGCAGCAGCCAATTCAATGGACCGACGAAGACGGTGTGCTTGATCAAGTAACGCAGAGGAAGACGGAAGTGGTGGATTAGGGCCAGAGTCAGGAAGTAATCGAAGTTGGCTGTGTGGGGGGCGCCCAGGATCATGACCTTGCGCTCTACGGGTCGCTCCCCCGTGAAGGTCCAACCCATGAGCCGGACGGCCCGATACGTTATGGCACAGATTCCGTTGATCAGCATGCTTTGAGTTCTACCCCATGGAGGGCGACCGGCGCAAGGGGAGGGACACCGATCCAAAAGCTCTCGCCTTATTGAGTCTTCATCAGAAAACCCGGCGAGCCCCTAAGCCCATTCCCCTACTGGAAAGCGGGTCGAGCCCTTGAATGCTCAGAAAGCGCAGAACCACCGGACGAAAACTCGGACTTCTAGCCCTTCCTATATATATAGAGGGTTTCGCTGAGCTTTTCTTCGCCAGGGTTCCAGCGAACTTGCAGATGCACGCTTTGCTGTAAAGTCCACGGTTTTTGAAGCGGGACCGGGCGCCCCAGGGCCCCCACCATTCTTAGGTGAGTATGGTGCTCAATGAGAGTGGCCAGGTTGCGCCGCGTTCTCTCGGGATAACGCGCGCTGGCGGTGTAAACTTTGGTGGCTTCCGGCCAGGGAGTCTCCAGGAAGTCACCCAGGATGCCTTTGCTTCGACTGTGGGTTCCTCGGCGAAGTTCTTCTCCGAGGTCGTGGAGCTTCGGGTTTCTCTCTATGCCAAAGGCGCAAGCACAAGTTTCCGCAAGAGCGTGGATCAGTCGACCGGTTCCAGCACCGAGATCCAGCAGCACGTCTGAAGATTGGATCTCCAAGGCATCGAGCAAGAGTTGGTGAAGTTCGTCGGGCGTTTGTCCGAAAGCTGATTCCTCAATCCTGTCGGACAAGGCGTCAGACTCTTTGAGCCATACGGGAATGAGATGATGATGCAGCCCTTCGTGGCTCAAGTCTGTCAGGCAGAGGTCCTTTGGCTGTTGCTCTCTCCATCTGGCCATCGCGGCCTTAATGTTATGGTGGGCCTGAATGAGAAAGTCCGCCCTCTCAGCGGCTGAATTGGTAGGGGATCTGGATGGTTCCTGGATCGTCATATTTTGAAGTTTCTTGCTTCCGAGAAAATCTCCTTATGACCGAGGTTCTTCGAGGGAATCCGGAGATGGAAGAAGAAGGAGCCTCCCACCGACGTACGCAGTCCGGCGCGATTTTCAAGTTCGGCCAAAGGCAAACCTTAGGGACGTCGAAACGGAGAGCGCTTCAGCTAATGGAAAATCTTCCGCAGCAGCGCTGGATTTAGGGACTAGGAGAAAACGACAGAGATGGTTTTTGAGAACGATGCCCAGAAGGCGACCTACGAGAGAATCTTGCCTTGGATGCAAGAGATGTTTGGAGATTTCGTAGGGAAGAGGATGGAAGTCCCGGAGTTTGGCGTGCGAGTTGGCTCGGCCTTCGCCCAGACCGCCATTTATCCCATGGGTGAAGACGACAGTGTGATCTCAACTCGAGCTTATGTAGTGACGGGAGTGGACCTTACACCAGACTTGATGCACTTCTTGCTTCGAGAGAACGACCGCATGACGTTTGGAGCATTCGGCATCGACCAAGATGGGGACATCTTCTTTGAGCACACCATCGTGGGCTCTACCTGCGACAAGCCAGAGTTGAAAACTTCGGTTTCTTCCGTAGTCCTCATAGCAGATGAATACGATGACCTGATCGTAGAGAAGTGGGGCGGTGAGCGAGCCGTTGACCGACTTCGAGACAACGAAGAGACGGCCAGCGTCTAATAGGGCCGCCTCCTAAGGAGACCAGAGCCTAAGATGGGTCTGCGTCCGCCTCACTAGAGCCTTTCCCGAACATCCGTTTCCACCACGGTTGATTGAGAGAGGCTCTCAACTCTTCCACCTCTTTCTTGAGTTCCATGGCCCTGAAGGTCGATTCGATGACTTGGGAGCGCATCTCCTCGAGAGCGTTTTCCGCTTCCACCGCCCGCACTGTGGCTGAGACAACGTCCTGCTCGGCCTCGTCCGTGCGCTCGGCCAACTCCTTCTGGCGTTCGGCGGCATCAGTGAGCATGCGCCGGGTGGTCGCCAACTCTGACTCTAGATATCCCAAGCGGACCATGGCCGCTTCGTGCCGTTGCAGGGAGACGACCGCTCCACCACCGATGTTCGGGTAACTGCCCTCGAGATCGTGGTCGTAGTCGGCTTCCAGAGCAGTGTTCAGTGGCTGCAGCTCCATGGACTGCTTCAGCAGACGATTCTGCTTTTCTCCTTCAAGACGGGAGAGTTCACTCTCAGGAATCCGAGTCTCACCAGTGGAGTTCACTGTGGTTTGCAGGCGCCCCTGGCGGACTAACCTGCGGATCCTGCGGGGGCTGGTTTCTGCTAAGTCGGCGAAAGCTCTGATCGAGAGAGGTCGACTCGAGGCGCGAATATGTTCTTCTGGTTGGGCCATAACTACTCTACATCAACATGAATGATGTTCAAGTCTTCCTATGGGCAGCGCTCCTTCCTGCTGGAATGGTGAATAATATTCGAACGTCCGCTGGCCTGATGCCACGCCCTAGGAGGCTGCTGATTTAAACGGGGACGTAACGCTTCGCTTGCAGAGCGCAAACGAAGCGTTCACCGAAGGTGCCCGAGACGAAGGACATCACCCACCTTCGGCGGGTACCCCTCAGGCGGATGGCCCTGCGGGAACGCCTACGGCTTTCAAACGATTCCGCATGGACCGGGAACCTGCGTAGCGGGTGGCCCCACGAAGTGGGTGATGGACGAGTCTCGCGACGCGGAGATGACACGCCCTAGTACAACGTCCACAAAATTCGTCCCTAGCCCTGGCGGCCATGCATCCTCTCTCGCAGCGTCGAAGCTCACTCAAATACGCCTGGTATTAAGCGTTCGCTTCTCCTTGCATC
>JBJHCR010000117.1:0-16707 GCA_050486105.1 Vulcanimicrobiota bacterium | reverse complement strand
GAACCGAAGTAGTCCAAGCCCGACATGGCCAGATGGCTTTGAGCTCGATAATGGCTGCGCAAACTCTCCCAGTTGGAACCGATATCACCCGACCAAAGGGCCACACCGAAGCGTTGGATCCCGGCAGTCCCGGTGCGAGTGAGGATAAATGGCCGTCGAATCTTGGCCGAAGTCGAGCCCTCGGTGAACCCTTCGAAGATGCTCTGTGCCCAGCGGAAAGCGAAGAGATTGTTGGCTTCCAATTGCTCCGACTCGTCGGCATATAAGGGTGTGGTGTAACTTTGTTGTCCCCGCTTTTTGGGACCCAAACGGCGAAACATCTCGGGCTCACCAAGGTCGGTCCAGTGACCTATGACCCCCATATCGCGAAGTGGCTGACGCTTGGTTTGATGCCAATATCGAGCAGCCTCTCGGTTGGTGAAGTCCAGCATAGACCCGAGCCCCCACCAAGGGTTTTCGTCGATGAGATGCGGGGTTTCTCCGTCGGGATCCTTAACTAGGAATCCCCTTTCTGCCAGATCTCGGTGTTCTGACAGATTCCCGGCAATATAAGCCTCCTCTATGACGATGATCCCAAGGCCCTCAGCAGCAAACTCCTTGATGGTAGCTTCGGGCTTAGGAAAATTTTCCGTGTCGAAGGTCAGGCTACCCATTTGAGAATCGGCCGACCCCTCGAGAATGCCTCCAAACCACTGCAGATCGAGAACGAAACCGTCCACTGGAAAACCCGCCAACTTCAAGGAAGCAGCTTTATCCCTGACTTCATCCCAATTCCGATAACCGTATTCAGAAACCCAGAGTCCAAAGGCCTGTCGAGGAGGCACCGGAGGAGTCCCCAGCCAGCCCATGAGTTGCCGTCGCAAGGAATCCGCCTCAGCTCCCCAAGCGAAAGCTCCTTGTAGTTCCCCGTGACGGAGTTCGACAGTCCAAGGGGTCTTTCGAAAATCCCACAAACTGTCGGCCGGGTTGTCCAAAAAGAGCAGGGCATCCGGTCCTTGTTGGTCCACGAGCATCAGCACCGGAAAGAGAGCGTTTCCAACCGCTCCCCCGGCTAGGCCCACCATGGCATTTCCATAGACCCCCATGGGGTCTTTGCTCACCGCATCTTGATAAGCGCCTGAATAGCGCACCCGCCCCAGAAGGTCCCCATCGGCCTGGCCTAAGAGCTCCGGGGGGAAATGCTCCCCCAGGCCAAAAAGGCGGTCGACATGCGGGGCCCGGATCTTCATGACTCTTGGGGCCTGCCGGTCACCGACCTCAAAATCGAATCGATAGGCCTGGGAGGGTCCGTCCCCCCCTTGAGAGGTGCGGATCTCCAAAGCTAAAGTTCTTCGAGTGGGGTCCATAAAGCACACCAGACTAGAGTGCTCGTCGTCGAGTTCCAGGGAGCGACCAAGCTCAAGTTCCTGGACTTGACTGCCACCTCGATGAGGTCCTAAGACACCGGGGGCCCAGAGCGGTGAAGGCTCGATGGGCTCGGCCTGGACTTGTGCTCTGAAGGCAAAAAGGAGAGCATTGTCGCCCATGGGCCGCAAGTATAGGTGGCCCTTGGAGGTCTCAATACTGTGGGTAGGAGTCCAAGCGAGAGCCTGTTGGCTCAGTACGAGGCAGAAAAAGGCCAGGATGGCCAACAAAGGCTGTCTTAAACAGAGGCAAACTTGCATGTTCTGGGGGTACCCGATTCCTCGGAGAAAGCCCTGCAAAAAGACTACGCAGACCTATGATTTCAAGGTGCAATCCAAAAACTTCAGGCTGGCGGGGTCCAAGCGGTCTCCTCGGTCACAAAACCGTCATCCACCCAGACCTCATTGTCATCCTCGGCATGTCGGCCGGTGTCCTTGGCCAAAATGAAAGTATAGACCCCGGCGCTATCAACGTTGGTGTGGACCAAGTGAAAGCCCTTTCTCCCGACTTCATTCAGGAGTCTTCTCATCTCCTTAGGGTCCGGGCCCGCAGTCACTACTTCATATTCGATTAAATTACTCGCCATAGGAAGCTGTTTCAAGGTCCTACGGGATGACCCTCTCAATTGGAGACGAGAAACAGCATTATGCACCTTGAGTAAAGACCTAAACGGGATTTTTATCGAACCGACTCGAAGTAACTAGGTATGGCTGAAATTGGACCCTTAAGAGCATCGACATCCTGGAGCGATCTTCATCGCTGCCAAAAGTGCTCTTATCCAGTGGCTCAAACGGTCAAGCTCTGTCCGAATTGTGGAGGAGCGGTCACCCTCTGGTCGATTTATGCCTTGCGCCTTGGACTGACAAAGCTCGGTCAAAGGTTCGCCCTCCTGGGCCAAGCGCTCAGCGTAGCTCTCCTGGTGCTTTTGGCCTTGAGCTTAGCCATCAAGTTGGCGCCGGTCTTAGTCTTGTTTCCGCTCTTCTTGCTGAGCCGCAAGCCGTCAGCCAGTCTTTGTGGCCAGACCGTCGCTCACGGGCGCAGGACTTAACGTTCTCGAAAAATCTTGGGAACCTTCAATCCCTGCGGATTGCGGCCTGTTTCGCATGGACGACAAGGAACGAGACCGGAGCGTCGCTTACGCTTGCAGGCAACGGGAGGGTTTCCGGATCGGTTTCTTGCCTTACATTCCGCACTTCTCGGACAAAATACTTAGCCTGGCCTGTTTTCATTCCTTGTCAAGCACATTTCGACAGTTCAGGAAAAATTCTGGGTAACGTTTTCTTCATATGGTCCTGGTTTTGGCAACTATTTTGAGAAGTGCGGAATGTGAGCACTAGCCGACTTGGTGCATTAGGCACTCTTCCACTGTGGGGGCTTCAAATCGAAATCCACTTTGGAGCAACCTGTTAGGCAAGACTCTGAGTCCGTCGAGAAACATGCTGGCCTGCTCCCCCAAAACCAAGCGGAGAGGTTTACCTGGCACCCTCAGCCAAGGCGTTCGTCCACAAGCCCGAGCCAGTTCTTCGGTGAACCGACGCTGGGAAACCGGGCTTGGAGTGGTACCGTTGAACGCTCCCGACAAGTCTGAGCGGTTCAAGAGATGATAGATCGCCCCCACCAAATCATCGATATCAATGAAGCTCTGAGGTTGCATTCCATCTCCCAAGATCGCTGCCCCGCCAAGCCTGACCGCCGGCAACTGCAAACCCAAAACGCCTCCTGCCGAACTGAGCACCAGTCCGGTTCTCAGATGGCAAAGCCTGATACCTGCAGCCTGCACGGGCAAAGCCGCGGCTTCCCAATCACGGCAAACACGAGCCAGAAAATCATCCCCCACCGGACCGCGTTCATCCACTGGCTGGCCGACAGTCAGATCATAAATCCCGATCGCAGAACCACAAATGAAAACTTTGGGCGGGCGCTCTAGGGCGGCCAAGGCCGTGGCCAGACGACGAGTCCCTTCCACCCTGCTAAAGGCGATCCGCTCTCTGGCCCCCCTAGTCCACAGCTGCGCTACCGACTCACCCGCCAAGTGCACCACAGCGTCCAAACCCTCGAGTCGCTCTAAGTCAGGTTCCGGCCACCAGAGCACCCGGTCAGAGGATTCGGCACCTTGGGCCCCGCGGACGAGTCGCACCACCCGATGCCCAGCGACCCCTAAGAATGAGGCCAATCGAGACCCGATGAGCCCGGAAGCTCCGGTGATGCCGATAGTCAGGGGCTTTCCCGGCAAATGAGAAACCGGCCCAGGGTATTCTCTGATACGCTGGAGATCGCGTCTGGTCTGACGGTGACGGTAGGCAAACATTCGGTTTAATCGACTCCGCAAAAGTCCAGAAAGGGGCAATCCCAAGGGAAGCTGAAAGTTCAGGGAATCGATGAGTTCGGTTCCCCCGGCCTCACCCTCTTCGAATAGGTGGTGATGCCTCCAGGTGCGGAAAGGTCCTGACAACTGACGGTCGCAGAAGCCTCGACCCGGGGCAAAGTCCTCGTGCAATGCGACCCAGGTTATTGCTAGGGGCCCGTAACCGATCTTCAAGGTGCGGCGGCAGCCTTCGGAAATTCCGTCATCACCACCCAAGAGTCGAACAGGCTCCCACGGAGGTGAGAGTCGACTAAACGCTCCTGGGAGAATGTGATACTGATATACCTGATCTGGACTAGCCGGAAGGTAAGAGCGGTATTCAAGCTTCTTCATGAATTTCCCATCTTTGAGTCCCAGAGGAGATCTGGGCTTTACTGCTGTGCTTACCCCTCTTAGGCAGTGGGAAAACGAGAGCCTCAATGGGGAGACCCACCGAACTGTCAACAACGCGGAAACACTAGACCCAAAGAATCGAGCTAAGGTAGAGCCAGAAGAAATCAGATTTGAGGTCCAATATGCATATTCGCCCCGGCTTCCAAGCTCAAAGTTTTACCCCCATCGCCAAACAACCCCAGGCCCAAATTGCACCTGCGCCTGCGCAGAACGAAAACCGCCTTCCCAACGAGAGCGCTGATTTCGGAGCTGTCCCAGCGAGGATCGCCAACGTGAACTCCGCGGCCGTGGACGCCGTCCTTCAGGATATCGGACAGGGGGAATATGTGGAAGGCGAAGTGATCGTCAAGCTCCGCCCCGGCCAATTAGGAATCATGAGTGATTTCGCCTCCGAGTATGGCGGACAGGTGGTAGAAACCTTCGACATCCCGTCAAACATCTATAAATCCTTTGACGGAGACCTGATCCGCATGCAGCTTCCTCCAGGGATCACCACCGCCGAAGCCATAGCAGCCATGCAGCAAGACGACCGTGTGGCCTACGCTGAAAGCAACGACATTCTTGAGTTTGTAGACCGTCCCTCAAACCCCGCCCCAGCATCCGTTCCCAACGACCTCCACGAAAAACTCTGGGGTTTCCAGAACTCCGGACAGACCGGGGGGACTCCAGGGGCCGATGGAAAGATCGTTGATGCCTGGAAGGTGAGCATAGGGGACAATACCAGCACCGGGCCGATCATCGCAGTGATCGACAGTGGAGCCGACCTCTCCCACCCTGACTTGATCGGAAATCTGTGGGTCAACGAGGACGAAGTTGCAGGTGACGGCATCGACAATGATGGCAACGGAGTAATCGATGACATCCACGGATATCACGCTGCAGATGATCACGGCAACCCCATCGACGGAGTTGGACACGGGACCCACGTGGCCGGAACCATTGGAGCCGTGGGTAACAACAATGAAGGCGTCACCGGGGTCATGCAAAAGGCCAGAATCATGCCCATCCGCATCGACTCAAACGGGCGGATCACCACTGACGGAGCGATTCGAGGAGTTCTCTATGCTTCCAAAATGGGCGCCGCCATCACCAATAACTCTTGGGGTGGTCCTCGCCTGAACAAGGCCACAGAAGATGCTTTCCGCGCTTCCCCGGCACTGCACATCGCTGCCGCAGGGAACAACGGTACGGACACCGACCGAAACCCTTTCTACCCTATGGCCTTCGATATCCCGAACATGGTTGCGGTGGGAGCCACCGACCACAACGATCGTAAGGCCTCATTCTCGAACTACGGAAAAGAATCGGTGGACGTCACCGCCCCCGGTCGCGACATCTACTCCACCAAGAACGGTGGAGGCTACCACAGCCTAAGCGGTACCTCCATGGCCTCTCCCTTCGTAGCCGGAGTGGCAGGACTGATTTTGTCGGCCTACCCCGATGCCTCCCACGAAGAAATCAAAGAGCGATTGATCAATGGTTCCGACAAGATTCCGGCCCTGGAGGGAATGAGCGTCAGCAACGGCCGCGTCAACGCTGCCAAGGCCCTCGAGCCCCGTGAAGAAGCCCTACCCGCTCAAGAGTAACCTTGAATGACGCCCCAGATAAAGTGAAGGCCCCCTCGGGGGGCCTTCTTTTTTGACTGGAGGCCCGCTCAGTTCGCCGGAGCAAACATTGCCTGAAAGGGCATAGATTTATGTATCTCCTTTTCCTCAAGCCCGAAGAGATCACCGAGGAGGGGCCGACCCTCAAGACCAGAACTCCGAGACTCTATGGAGGCCACCGACGATCAGGAACTACTGGGTCCACTTCCTCACTTTGAAGCCCTCGAAGAACTGCTTCTCCCCGGATTACAGCTAGGGACAGGATGTCTCGTGCGCTCCCAGGGAGCCTCTCTCTTTGCCGACCTACCTGAAGTGGCAGAATCTCTAGCTGAGCTGTACCAATTGCCGGATCCGTCGGATAGCAATGAATTGATGGTGCGAAGCTTCAAGATTACCCGCTTACTCAAAGCCACCCCTTTGCCTGACAGGTTATTGAGCAGCTTAAATGCCTGGTGCAGGGAGGTGGGAATCCACGAATCCAGTCCTCTAGACCTGAGATCTGCCGAGGATAGCCCTTTTGACAACCCTCTAAGAGTCCGAGGACAAACAGCGCTCATGTCGGCAATTCACAAGATTTACAGTGAACACTTTGCCAACGCCCTGGTGCGCGGATATGACCAACCCTCTTATGACCCTTTCCAGGACCTTCCGCAACTGTTGGTCCAAGTTCGAATCCCTTGCCAACGGTCTGGGTTGGTCCTCACCTACGAGCCCAAATCAAAGCATCAAAAGGTTGTCAGTGTCTTGAGCGCTTGGGGGATCGCAGAAGACATTCTTCGCCGACAGGTTTCACGGGATGAAATCTGGTTTCATAAGCACAGTTTGGCACTAAATTTAGACCTGCCCATTTCATCCTACAGCGGCGACCAAGAGTTTCTGCTGCAGTACGATGATGAAAACGATCGGCTCTTGCACCTAGACCTGTCTCGGGAGAAAGGACGAAGCTTCTCAATTCTCCCTCACGAAGCCCACTTGCTGGCCAAGCAGGTGGAAACCTTGGAAATCAGACTTGGATTCCTGCTGGAACTCGCCTGGTCTGCCTCTGGAGAGCAACTGACCCTTCTAGGCGTGCGCAGACTCCCCGAACCTAGAGAAAAAATGCTCAAGTTCTTTCAGAAGCTTGGCCCAGGGCAGGTTCTCCTCGAAGGACAAGCTACGTCCCATTCCCTAGCCGTGGGTCGTGTACGACTAGTCAAGGGCTCTTCGGACCTCCAAGCCTTTCAGCAGGGTGAGGTCCTAGTGGCCCACAAGACCGAACCCGACTGGGAACCGACTTTCCGAAAAGCCGCAGCCTTGATCACCGAAAATGACCGCCGCGTCAGCCATTCTACCATCTTGGCCCGCGAAATGGGTATACCAGCCCTTCTCGACGTCCAAGGAGCCCTAGACACACTCCAAGACGGACAACTCGTGACCGTATCATGCTGCGAGGGTACTCGAGGCCAAGTCTACTCCGGCGAAGTGGAGCATCAGGTTGAAACCTACAGCATAGCACGGATGCCAAACTTGAAGACCCAACTGATGGTCAATCTTGCCCTGCCCGAACGAGCCATGGATTTGGCCCAACAGCCCTGGTCAGGCGCGGGACTGGTGCGCAGCGAGTTCATTTTGGGAGGTTGGGTGAAGGCCCATCCCCTAGCCCTTTTGCGTCCAGCCGAGCTCGACGTCGGCAGTCGCAGCGCTCTGGCCCGTTTGACTCGAGGCCACGCTTCGGGGGCAGACTATTTTCTCCAGCGATGTAGCCAAGGAATCGGAGTCATCGCTTCGGCGTTTTGGCCTCGTCCGGTGACAGTGCGGCTTTCTGACCTGAAGAGCGATGAATATGCTCGTCTCATAGGAGGAGCCATATTCGAGCCCAAGGAGCAGCATTCCAGCTTGGGTTGGCGAGGAGCGAGCCGTTACCTGGATCCCGACTATCATGATGCCTTTCAATTGGAGATGGAGTCCATCTTCCGAGTCAGGGAAGAGATGGGATTCACCAACGTCAAAGTCATGCTGCCTTTCTGCCGCACCCCCGAGGAAGCCGAAGAGTTGGTTTGGCTAATCCGAGAGTTGGCCTCAGCTCACCAGCACCCCCTGGAGGTTTGGGGCATGGCCGAACTTCCATCCAATGTACTCCTGGCCCCACAATTCGCCCAGATTTTCGACGGCCTATCCATAGGTAGCAGCGACCTCACTTCCTTGGTCTTGGGCATCGACAGGAGTTCAGAACGCTTAGCCCACGCATTCGACGAAACTCATCCAGCTTTGATAAGGGCTTACGAAACCATCATCGAGGCGGCCCACAACGCCGGTAAGCAGGTCAGCTTCTGCGGCCAAGCCGCCTCCGAAGACCCGGAGTTTGCTGCTCTCTTGGTGGAGATTGGAGTGGATATCCTGAGCCTTGCCCCGGATGCCCTTCACCCAACCTTGAATAGATTAAGCAGAATTCCGCCTAAGAGTTCCTGAATTCTTTGCTTCAATCAGGCACTCGGACACCTAGACTGGTCCGGTCGATGAAGTTGACGATGGTCCAGGAGATGCCTATTTGGTCATTGGGGTACTCCGAAAGGAGAGTTCTCGGTTGATACGGAGGCGCGGATCGGGCGAGATCGGTGTCGTGGATGAACTCTTGACGAGGATATCCTCTGCCCTGAAGATCGCCTTCTACGTTGGAAAACGGTGCCAGCATAGAGCCGTTCATCAGAATCTTTCCGTTGAAACCGGGAGTCATCATCTTAGTGTGGAGCCGACCCCCGTCGCTGCCTTGCACCCTATTGTTGGAAGTGTTGTCCCAATCCAATTGGAGACTATGGCGAAACGAAGTCAACACCGCGTCCACTTGAAGTTCGTTTGGCCGCGCCTTTTCGTTCATGGTGCGGTCGTTGAGCAAGAGAAAGTTTTCAGCGGTGAGTCCCAGCATCGAGGGCTTTCCTTCATGCTTGAGGATGTCTCCGGCCACCACGAGATTGCCCTCACGCTTGACCGATGCGGGAGGGGCTGGCCAATACGGTTCCGTAGACGGCACCCCTGACAGGTCTTCCACCGGAGTGCTTATCCGTCCGTTGTTGAAGGCGTTCTGGAGGTCTTGGGCCGAATATGGAGGCGGTTGGAAGGACTCTGCTTGTTCGGGGTCCGGATCGACCACTTCCCCTAGAGCACGACTTTTTTGCCATTCGAAGTATTCATTTGCAGCTTGATGATAAAGCGAAGTGGACGGGTGGCCGTAGGAAACCCCTCCCCCTTCCGTTGGGGTTCCGCGCCGAACACCATCTTCTGCGGCAACGATCTGCAGTCGACCCTCAAACGGGGTGGCTTCCCCCCCCTGGAGTTCGGACCGGACAATAGCCTGCCCACCTTCAACGTAGAGCACTCCATTCTTGAGCTGACTGACGTGAAAGGTGGTGCCCAAGGGGCCTCCGAGATTCCCCATAGTCTGGCTGGCCTGAGTGTTCAGACTGCCCGCAGGTGTGCTGTAGCCCCCGTCACCTTCGTTGGTCTGCCAGACATTGACTTCAAGAAATCCTCCATCCTTGATGACTACCTCCACCTCAGGAATTGGGGGCCGATAATCTTGCTGAATTATAGGGATGGCTCCGTCGAAATCCGGGACTCGAGGATTGAGCTGGTGCGCTTCGGAAACCAAGTCCTTGCCCACCTTATAGTAGCCGCTGACATAGGGCCCTTCAGAACTACCCGAACCTTCACGGTCGATGGCTGCCACCGCCAAGAGACCCCACTCCTGTTGTCCCGACGCAACATCCCCAGGAGTCGGGGCTACCCCTCCACCAATTTGTCCGCTACCGTCGATGTCGTGATTGAGAAACCTCCGGGGTTCGGGCAAGGGTACATAATCGGACCCGAAAAGCACGCCACCTGGAAACTGTTCCGGATTTCCCTCGGTGACCGTTCCTCCGGAGCCGTCCAAGTTGAAAAGTTGCGCCACCGACAACTGACCACGAAAGACCATGGAAGCCGAGTTTGGGTTCTCAAAACGTACGTTACCCGCTTGCTCGCGCCACGGTGCATTGGGATTCCTGGGATCCGTGCCAGTCACTCTAACGGACCCCGCCGACTCGAAATGGCTGGGTATCAAAATTCGATCTGCGAGATGAGCGGACCCGTGTCCCCCCCCTTGAACATCCCAGGATCTCAAATTTTCCACCTGAAAAAGGGCCGTAGTCTCGATCTCCGGTCTCACCTGAGCTTCCAAAAGAGACACCGCAAGCATCTTCTCTTGGAAGTTCTCATCCAAGGAGAAGAGCTCCGCTCGGCTCTCCAGACTGTACAACGGAACCTGCCCTGGACCATAACTCGACAGCACGCTCAGCAATGGCCGGACTTCGATTTCTACTCGCGCGTACAGACCCGGACCCAAGGCCAAGACCGCCCCGTTAGGCAAACTTGGGTCGCCCAATTGAAGCACCCTCAAGGCGCTATCGGAGCCCTCCCCTGGGGCAGTGATCTGAACCTGAAGCCGCCCACTTCCGCCGGCGCTCGCCAATAAGTGGTCTACTCCGTTGGGCTGGTTAGGATTGAGGACATCAAAAAACGACAATCGCTGGCTGTCGAAGGCCGCCTGCCAGTTGCCTCCCCGACCCATATAAGACAGGGCGGTCTCCACCCCCCATTCAGCAGTCTCAGTAGCCATCACCTGCCAACCTGAGCTCATGCTGCCCCGAGAATCCTCCATCATCAAAGTGACGAAAGCCAGACTCAGGGTGGAGAGCAGAAAGGTCAGAAAGAGGGCCAAAACCATGGTCAGGCCCCTTTCCCCTATGGAATACCTTCTCATAAGTTGGCCCTCACAGACGGCAAGCGTACATCCGTTTCTTCCACTCGATGGGTTTGCCAGGCGGCCTTCTCAGGCCACGGCTCTAAGGCAGCCTCTCTTTGTCTTGCGGTCAAGGCTAAGCCAACCTGGACCCTAAAGAGCCCGGGGTCAAAACGTTCAGGAAATCGGGTGCGACCTGGATCACTGCTCGGCTCAAACTCTCGATGAGAAACCTGAAAAGCGACCTGGGTATCGGCTCCTGCATCAAAAATGGTCTCTCCTGGCTCGGATTGGCTCAAGGTATCGAGAGCAGAGACCTCCAGTTGCCAAGCAGTGATGGTGCGGCCGTCAGCCCCTTCAACCTGCCGACGTACTAAGAGGTTCGGATGTTGATCTAGCCTGAAGACCCTTCGCTCCAGACTACCGGGCCGCTCCTCAGGTACCGAAAGCACCACCAAGACCGACTGAGACAGGGCACTAAAGCTGTCCTCCGGAGGAGCCGCTAATCCCCGAACGTAGACCACTTTGTTCTCCGATTGGTCCCACTCCTCTCCGCTGTCCTCCGAGCCCACGATGCTCCGAGGATAGTGCGCACCCACGCTCCCATTGGCTTGATCGGGGCCCCAAGTGTCGGGCCAAAAGATCGGAGATAAGGGAACCGGAGAAGTCAGGGGAGGTATCGATGCTGAGCGGAGTTCACTCACCAATAGAGACAAGAGTTGTCGAACACCCGCCTGGGCTGAACGAGCTTCGGTCCCTCGGCGATGAGCGCCCAGACCAGAAGCTATCAACTGCACTGCCAAAAGCCCAAGAACCACCGCCAGTAAAGAGGCGACCGTGACTTCAGCCAAGGTCAATCCACCACGGTTCTTCAGCCCAGAGCGCAGACTCATCTGTTCCAACTCTTTCCTGCAGCCAAGGTCACAGCCAGCGGCTCCGCACGACTTCCATACGGGTCGCTGTACATCACGGTGACTCGCATACTAGCGAAAACGGAAGGATCACTGCCGTTAGCAAGGTCGTAAAGAATGACCTCGATCCCCTTCTCCGGGGACAGTTGAAAGCCTTGAGGAAGCTCGGTTCGAGGAAACCCGTCCAAGACAGAATCGCTCTCTGAGTACCCGTTGATCGCGAGGTAAGCAAGGGACAGTCCACCGTCTTCTCGAGTCAATGGCAGACTCTTGAGTTCGCTCAGCAAGGTTCGGGCAGCCTGGCTGGCTTGAGTTGACACTTGATTCTTGCGATGGAGTCGAAACCCGCTTGGGTAGATGACAGCGAAACTGGTTACCACCAAGACTATGAGCACCATAGCAAGCAGGACTTCCAAGAGGCTCAAGCCTCTTATGCCCCGTTTCTGGCTGTGGTAGTCGGTGAATGGTCGGCCCATTACTCCGAGTATAGCACATTAGTTGATGCCGGTTGGGCATGGTCCCAATGACGCTCTAAAAAGTCGAATTTTTCGAGGTACACTTGATGGAAGTCTGACAGTGTAAGCAGAACCAAAGCAAACACCGGACCTTCCCCATCTGTAGTGAGCAATAACCGTCCGGTAAAAGGTCTTTTCGAAACCTCAGCCTGAAAACTGACTACTTCGCTCGGCCGTTGACCCCAAGACACCGACTTTCGGCCCATCAGTCGATACTCATCGAGTTCGCTGAACAGGCCACCCAAGACAGTTTCCACTTTAACGGGCCCGGCACCGTCCTGGTCGGCCAGTTCCGTCCAAAAAAGCAAAGCCTGACCTTCAAGTTTTTTATCCTTAGGAGCGAAAGTCATCACCCTAGCGGGTTCCCCACGCTCGGCAGTCAACACCCAAGGAGACTTATTTGTCTTGGTGGCTGAACTTGAGTCGGCAAGAGAAGGGGCGTGCAGAACCGACAGTAGCAACAATAAAACCGTGAAAGAGCACTTCCCGGAGAAACTACATTGTCCCGAAAATCCGATCACCAGCATCCCCCAATCCAGGCCTGATATAGCCGCGTTCATCCAATTTATCGTCCACTGCAGCAGTGTAGATGGGAACCTGAGGGAAGGCCTGAGACAGCCGCTCTACCCCCTCGGGGGAGGCCAACAAGCACAGGAATTTGATGTGCTCCACTCGGGCTCCCCGCTTTTGAAGGGCTTCAATGGCCGCAATCACCGAGCCTCCGGTTGCTAACATGGGGTCCAACAGCAGGATATCTCTCTCCGGAAGATCCACGGGAAGCTTGCAGAAATACTCTACCGGCTGGAGGGTGGTTTCGTCCCGATACAGTCCGATGTGACCCACCTTTGCGTTAGGAATAAGTCTCAAGATCCCCTCGAGCATTCCAAGCCCG
Source organism: Vulcanimicrobiota bacterium (assembly GCA_050486105.1). Taxonomy (GTDB): domain Bacteria; phylum Vulcanimicrobiota; class Xenobia; order Xenobiales; family JADMJV01; genus JAEXNA01. The sequence continues at coordinate 3,870 of JBJHCR010000117.1, read as the reverse complement.
GCTCTTAGGATCGGTACGATACCCAGTTTCTTGCCCATAATGTGCCGTCCTCGAGCTGATTCCAATGGGGTTTGAACCTCGAACTCTTCGGTGGGCAAATCGCGGGTCGCTTCATAAGCCATCAGCGCCGCGATCTCTTCAACGAGGGCTCTAAACTCTCGGCTTCCGGTGTCCTTGGAACGAAGGTAGCTCAACTTGTGAGCTACCAAGGGATGTTCAATGATATGCAATTGTGAAGTGGTCCTTATGCATTCTGCGCTCATAGGCACCCGGTTTACTCTCACTCTGCAAGATCCCCTTCCAAGGATCTGTCAAGCTGAAGTTTGCCAGAACACGTGTTCCAGGCCAAACTCTCTCGCGGGCGGGACCAGGCAGGAGGATGACCTGGGATTCAAGGCAGAGCACGAACTTTCTCGAGCCTCAATGTTTGAAAGCGCTCCGTAAACTCAGCAAGCTCTCGACTCAGCTTTCTAACCCGTTGCAGCGCCCCTCGACTTTGGCCCTGTTCCAACCGAAGAAGTTGCTCGGAAGTCCTAGCCAGGAGGGTCAGTCGCTGTTCGGAGAGATCTTGAAGAGCCCTAAGCTCGTTCGGGACCGCTATATTCCCGGCTCTCTCTTGGAGAGCCAGTAACCTTCGGGTCAACTCTTTCCCTTTCTGGGACGTCCCACTCTCGCCGCGACTTAGAGCCAGAAGAAGAGATTGCAATTCGTAGGTTGAGTGAATCTCCTCTTCCCATATGGGAACCCAGGAAAGCTCCCACCTGAGATAACGGGTGGGAGCCGCGTCCGGTCCCTGACCCAATTTTCGGTTCAATTCCTTCTTTCGCCAGCTTAAGGCCCAGAGATTTCGTTGCCGCATGAGTCGAGCCAAGTCTGCGAATAAAATTTTCTGACTTTCTACGGAGGGTTCAGTGAGGTCGGAGAACGCTTGTACCCGGCCAAGCACTTCCGTGTCCAGGGCGACGATCTCAGCTCTCTCTGCCTCCGGAAGACCCGCTGCCGGAGAAGCTAAGACCCTTTTGACCTCTCCCAGCTCAGCTTTCAACTTATCGAGACTCATGCGTCCACCAAGCCACTCTTCCGTGGCCGAAAAAAGCTTCTGCAGACCAAGATCACGAGTGCGCAGCTCTTCCTCGCCCATCAACCAGGTCCCACCCTGAGCCAGAGCCTGCCCGCAGCAAGCTATCACGATGAGGAGACTGAGTATTGGGAGGTGAGCTTGAGAGAGCGAGGTCGCTCTCATTGACCGCTCCCAGCTTTAAGATACCCCTCGGCAAGGTCAGAGGGAGCCATGAGGTAAATCGTTGGGGAAACGGCAGTCTGAGTCGAAATAAACAAAGAGACGATGGGCCCATTGCGGACCTTAGAAGCCTCCCGAGGGGGAAGAAGTTCCAAGTAAAAAATGAGTCCGACTCCTATGGTGAGCAGCCAAATGGACTTAAAGAAACCTACCAGCACCCCAAGCCGCTCTTCCACCAACTTGTCGACAACCTTGTCTTCCTTCAAGCGCCGTTGCAGCGTAAGACCTAGACTAAAGATTATCAAAAAGACCGCGACAAAGAAGAATAGCAGAGCACTCTTCTCCAAGAACTTCAAATTGAAGCCAGAAAAGATCCCGGAATGTAGAGAGTTCCCAATTCCGCGAAACACCCTAAAGCTTATCGCGCTCGCCACCAGTATGGCCAACCACTCGGTCAATTCGAGGATGAATCCCCGTTGATGAGCAATGAACATGAGGAAACCAAACGCCACCAGAATAAACAGATCTAGCCAACTCATTGCGACACTTCTCCTCTGCTGCCTTTTCCTGTCACTCCCAAGCCTTCCTCCCTAGTGAGTCGGCGGAAGGGACCATGGTCTCCTCTTCGAAGCGCCCTTCCATGTCTACACTCAAGAGTTTTTTCGTCGCTTGTTGTTTTGCCCTGATAGCTTTCTGCTTGGGCTGCGCCAGCCCTGGCAGCGAAGGGGCGGATCGGACACCCGACGACCCCTCGGGGAGAGGTCCAGGAGGCGGTTCATCCGGGGGCATCCTGGCCTTTCGAATTGGAATCAATCCCAACGGGAACATCGACCGCACCGGTCGCGGAACCTATGCCATACTTCTCAACGCCCAGGGCACCCCCATCGAGGTCACCGATCTCGATACCTTCACCGACTTTATACGCTTCGACGGACAAAACTTCGACTGGTATCATCGGCTCAGCGAAGTTCCGGCCCCCGGTTTCACCTTCGCTCAAGTGGGACCCTTGAGTGGCCAGGCCCAGGTTTCCCCAGATGGAAAATCCCTGGAGATACTGCTTGACCTGGACGACCCAAACAGTTTCATCAATCAATTCATTCCAGCTGAAACCTTCACTGCCCACGTGGTAACCACCGACACCATCGGAGGAGCATTTTTAGGGCGGATCATCGACACCCTTGGCCAAGGACCGAACATCAACGCGAACAGTCTGCAGACGGTGACGGTGAGAAAAGGCCTCGGTGCTGTGGAACCTAAACCCCAATCCTACCCCTTCGACCCCCTGGGTGACACCGTGCTTCACTCGGACCTGGGAGCTGATTTCCCTTATGAAAACTTCGACATCTCGCTTTTCGAGATCACCGCGAGGTAGCTCTTTATGTCAACGCGTAAAGGCGTTGGTGATATTGGCCGGGAGTATCGGCAGACCAGGATCCGGGCCAATCTTGACGGGCCTGAGCGGGAAAGCCTTCAAGGACATCTGAAAGAAGATTTCGTTCTGAACTCCGCGATAGGTGACGCTGCCGATCCAATCGTGACTCTCATAATTGACGGAAAAATTCTGGTAAGTTAAGCGTCCGTTCAAGAGATCGTAGATACTCCAGTGAGTCAATGAAATGCCCTCTGTGAGCTGAGCAGTCACACCGGAATCGACGGACCGCCAGGTCCCGGAATTGGGGTCGAGATTTGCAGCCGCAGTGATCCCCCATCCTGGGATAGGGTTGATGTCGAATCGGGTGATAAAGTCGTAGGCTCTGTTGTAATTGAGATCGTATGCACCGGTGGCCGAGACCCTGAAAAGATCATCTTGATAGACTTCCACTCCACCTGAAAGAACCTGATATCGAAAGTTCAGGTCATTCTGAAATGGCGTGAATCCTTGGGTGTCTTGCCAATTGTAGTCGAAACGAAAAACCAGAGCGTCAGCGAAATCTTGGGTCCAACCTACCCTGGTACCCAGAAGGTATTGCTCTTGCCCACTGCCATAGATAGACTGCCGAAGCCCAGCCCCAGCATGGATGTTTCCAAAGCCCGTTTCCAGAATCTGGTCGGGTACCCTCAAATCAAAGCGATACCGCTCAGTGCGAAACAAGGAGGGAGACTCTTCCAAAACCCCAAAACTTGCGGCAGCGGTCAAGGGTAGAAATCCTACTTGAAGCGGATAGCTTCTCAAACTGAGTTCCGGTTGACGGTTCAAGAAATAGGTATTTCGACCACCCGTGCGTTCATACGATAGGTCGCCTTCAAAAAAATCCCCGCGATGGCGAAGACTACCAAGATAGTGAAATCGATTGGTCCGAGTGATCGGGCTGGTGGCTGTAGACAGATCGGCCCGAGTCATCACGGACCATCGATCAGAAAGATCCATCTCGTAGTGAAAGCGATAACTGCGGTTATCATTGTCTCCGTTCCTCGCGAAATTCGCTCCAACGACGAGAGCGTTTCCCGGTGCGTATCGGCTGAGGTTCACCGCCGAAGCTACGTTGAACGGACTAACGAGACCCGGAAGTTCAAACCTATTGGCATTGTAGGCGACCCCAAGCCGAGTGTACTTGTCGATGTTGAAATTCCCGTTAGCCCTGAGTTCGAATCGATTCCGCTCGGACTGGCTGCCTCGCTGAGTGTAATAG
>JBJHCR010000116.1:0-16852 GCA_050486105.1 Vulcanimicrobiota bacterium | reverse complement strand
CCGGTTTGGGCCGCCGATGCATCGGGGACCCTCTGGGTGCTGGCAGCGTTGGTTCTCGCTTAAGTATTCTCGATACTAGTCGCTCGAACCGCCTTGCCATGGGGGCGCCTCGACAACCGAAAATAGAAAGTTATTCCGGACCAGATCCTAAGGCGCATATCAGAGGCAACGAGGAAAGGCGGGTCTCCGGCGGGAGGTCCGCCTCTTTCGTGCGAAGTTCTCTTGGGTGAAGTGGCTGGCGATCTGTGTCTGTTTGGGTGGAGCCTTGCTCGTTGGTGCCCTCCCCAAGGACCATGTCGCCGGCTTAGCCCTCACAATCGCTACTGTCGTCTTGGCTACAAGGGCGGTGCCGCTGCCCAACGGAGGTCGTTTTTCTTCCTTTCCGGTACCGGTTTTGGTTGCTGCGGCGCTTCCGATGGTGGGCACCTGGTATGCGATTCCTTTGGCTTTGTTAGGCAGTTATCTCGCAGGTTCTGGGTGTTCAAAGGAACGTCAAGAGAACCTATATCGAGTGAGCCTCGGTCTTGGAGCTATCGCGGTTTTTCAAGGTGTTGTGGTGACTGCGTTGCCTGTGTCGGTATCTCAAGAGGCTGCCTGGCTGCTGAACTATTTCCTTGGAAGTCTGACCTTTGGCTTGACTTATTCCTCTCCTGAGCCGACAGATTCCAGAGAAAGCACGGCCGAACGCCTTCTGAGGGTCCGGAGCGATAGAGCGATTCGCTCGTTGCGCATCGGCATGTTGGGAGCTGGAATATTCTGTTTGCTTTTCGCGGCTCGACCTGGAGACTGGCCATTTCTCCTTTTGTTTCTCCCTCTCTTGGGGCTCTTTGAGTTGGTTGCCCAAAACTTTCTGTTCCGCCTCAAATCCGAGCAAGCCGAGCAAGCCATCCAAGACATCGCCGAAACTCGAGCATCGGTGAAAGCGACCCTTAAGGCGCTCGATCAAAGCGATCAGGAGCGCCTGCTGCTTGAGCAGATCAATCGAGCAATGCGAGACATCAGTAGTGAGCATCAAGCAGTCAAGCAGCTGTTGGCTTGCTTGAAGAAGCTCTGTCCTGAAGCAGTGGCCCTGTTTTTTCCCGTAGACCCAGACACCAATCAGGTACAGCAAGGATCAGTGCAGGGGGAGGCTTTAGTCTCACCACCTATCTTGGCCAGCTTGGCCAGCTTAGCTCGTCAGACTTTGCGCGAGGGTCGAACTGTTCATAGATCGCGTCCCGGTGAGGGACTATACGCGTTGGCCTGTCCCATACCGGGCTTCGGAGTGTTGTGCGCCTTTCAAAAGGAGACAGGGTACCAAGAGAACGAGGTTTATCTGTTTGAGCAGTTGGCCACCAAAGGGGCCGAGTTGCTCATAAGCGCGCGGCAACGGGAGCAGGAGCGGGGAAGACAACTCCGGCTAATGTCCCAGGTCGAGCTTCTGGACCTCCTGAGTCAAACCGGTCGAAGACTCTTCGATGCTCCGAACCGGGATCACATCTTGGCTGAGTTTGTCGCTGGACTTGGTCGTCTGGTTCCACACAACCTGGGGTTGCTGCGTTGCCGAGAGTGGCGTGTGGCCTGGTCGGTCGGTCTAAACCCACTTCCCGTAGCACCCGAGTCGGCTGAGGGTCAGCTGCTCGATTCTCTTGAGCTTCCGGTGAACAGCGACCGCACCGTGCGCTACCTAAATGAGAGATTCTTTAGAGAGCGAGGCATTTCAAATGCCCGCTCGGGTTTGCTCATAGCTGTGCCCTTTGATGATGTGGCCGCCTCCGAAATACTCATTCTTTGCTCTGAAAGTCCTTCCGGGTACGGCTCGGAGCACCGGGACCTCATCTCCACCTTGGTTGGGCAGATGGTCTCTGCCTTGCTCAAGACCGAGCGCTTGGAAGCCTTGCAACATGCGCTTTCAGAGTTGGCAGACAAGCAGAATCAATTGATTCAGTCGAGCAAAATGACCGCTTTGGGGACCATGGTTGCCGGCGTTGCCCACGAGATCAATACTCCTCTTGGAGCCATCGCACTTTCCATCGAGTCCGCCCAACTGCAGTTGGAGAAGCGGCCTCGAGAGGCGGAGAAGAAGCTCAATGTGGCTTTGAAGGCCTTGGAAAGGATTCAGGCTTTGGTCGATCGCCTTCTGGTGTTCAGTCATAAGGGGTCCCAGGACAATGGTGAAGATCTTCACCAACTTGGAGTAGATGACACCGCTGCGTTGGAAACTGTTATCTGGGAGACCAAGGCTCTCACAGAGGCAGAGCTTCGCCAGCGGGCGGTATCCCTCGAGTGCCGATTGGAGCCGTGTGTCGCTCGCGGGTCACTTCCCGAACTAACCCAAGTGTTGGTGAATCTCGTCCTCAATGCAGCCGCGGCCACGGCGGAACGCTTTCCCCATCAAGAAGGCAATCGTCCCCCGGTTATCGTTTCTTGCGGGATTCTCAGTGGTCCACCTCAAGGTGATTGGTGTTATCTCAGGGTTGAAGACTCCGGGGCCGGAATAAAGACGGAACATCTCTCAAGGATTTTTGAGCCCTTTTTCACCACCAAACCGGTGGGGGTGGGCACCGGTTTGGGGCTATCTATCGCGCATCAGATCGTCAGCTCGTTTGGAGGTCAGATCCAGGTGAGTTCTGAGCCAAACCAGGGAACGACATTCATGGTTCTACTCAAAACAGCCGAGGAGATCACGACCTTCGACAAAGCGAGACTAACCAATAAGAGCGCTAGAGCTGTCGGGTGAACCAAGACGTGCTCGGTAGAGCATTTCGATAAGTTCCGTATTGGGCTCAAGAGAGTAGTCGACTCGTAGGCTCTTCTCCACTCGCTGAAAAATCTCGATGGCTTTCTCCGGTTGCGAAGACTCTATCAACGATTTCATTCCGAGCGCAGCAGCGTCTTGACGACAAGGGTCGATTGCGATGGCCTGTTCGGCAGCTTCTATGGCCTCTTTGAACTCTCTAGCTTCAAGGGCAAGGTCTGCCAGGCGGACCAGGGCATCGACTACTTGGCGTTCCAAGCTCTCCCGATAGCGAATAGCCCAGTCCATGTAGCAGCCGTCTAGATAGGGCCCGCGATAGAGCCTTGTCAATCTTCGATAGAGTGGCCTTGCCGCGTTTGAGTTGCCTTCCTTCTCCAGCCTCTGGGCTTTGGTTAGCAGACGTTTGAATTCTTCGAGGTCGTGCCATCTTGGGGCTTCCGGATTGAGTCTCAAAGTTTCCCCTTGGCGCTCTAAAACTTCGAGATCGCCGCCGTTCTCGCTGTCTCCTCGAAGGCATCTGCGGATGATCGAAGTGGCCCAATAGACGTTTTTGCGTCCTTTTTCCGCATTCTTGGGCCAAAAGATATCCCGAACGGTTTCCTCCGGAACCGCTCGCCCCCAGCGGGCGGCCAAGAAGGCAAAAAAGAATTTGGCCTTTTGAGTTTTCCACTCGCTACCCGCCACCTCTTCTTCGCCCACGGCGACCTCCAAGACGCCAAATGACCGGATCCTGATAGTGGTAGGCTTGGCATGATCCTGGTTGGACCGTGTCAACAACGCCTTCGCTTTGCTTTGAACCTCTGAGCGTTCGTCGGAAAGGAGTAGGTTGAGGAGTTCTTCGGGAGTCTGCCGACCTCCCACCCTCAAACTCTCCACCAAATGAAGCGAGCAATCTTGATCGAATTTTCCGTCACGGTAGGCGGTGATGGTGGCGATAGAAAAGAGGTCGGTGAGTTGTCCTAGTAGGGCGTAGAGGTCCTCGGTGGGCTGTGGAGGCAGCGCTCTGAATAAGAGCGGTAAGAGCCAGGGAGCATTCTGCCTCATTTCCTCTTGCTCTTCGGGACTGCTCAAGGCTCGAACTAGTCTTGGAAAACGTCCTTCCGGGAGTTTCACCCCCAACGATACCAAGGGGATGGCTGCTCGGGCTAAGGCCCCTTCAAGTCCAAGTTTTTCCAAACTCCGAGCAGCCCCTACCAGAAACTCTTTGGCTTGACTATCCCCCGTCTGGAAGAGGAGATGCCCTGCCTCAAGTGCTGTGAGGGCTGCGGTCACCGGCCCGAGTTTTGAGGCTTCTCTGCACGCTTCCCGAAGCGAAGAAGCGTTTTCTCCTTGGGGGTTAGCCCGGGCTAGAGCTAGGCGGGATTCTACCGACTCTCGGGTGCCTGGAAATCGGTCAACTATAGTCTGGTAAGCTCGAGAGGCTTCACCTCGGTCACCTGCGCGCTCCAAAGTTCGGGCAAGGAGGAAGAGAGAGCGCTCTCGATGGGACCGATCTCGAGAGGACATGGCGGCAGAGTTTTGAGGCTGTTGTGACGTACCCTGAACTCTTAGGAAAACCTCGATGAGTTCGGGGTCGAGATGAGGACATTGTTCCGACAATTCTCGAACCACTCCAGGCCGGTCGGCCAAGTTGGGAAGAGCCCAAATAGAACCGACGTCCTGCTCTCCTTGCACTATGGTAAGAATCAAGGCCGCAAGGCGAGCTTCAAGGGGAGGTTGAGGTTCAGCATTGTGGGCTTCCTCGTGGAAAGCAACGATGGACCGAAAGGCTGCCAATTGTTCCGGGGGTCCGCTCCAGCGGTCTAAGTCGAGCTTCGAACCGACCGAAAGCAAGAAGCCACATGCGGCGGAGAGCTCTCTTCGAACCGACTCTACTAGGCCGATCTCTCTCCCCATTCCATCGGCCAAGTCACGGGTTCGTGCTATGGAGCCAACAGCACATTTGCGCTTCGGTTGGTCCAAGGCGGTCAGGCATTCTTGGATCAAAACGAGGGGGTCGGCTTCTTGTTCTTCAAGGTCTTGGTCGCCTTCGGCTCTCTCCTCTTTAACCCTCATCCTCTCGGCAAGCTGGGTCCGCACGTAGAGCAAGAAGTCTTGCATTTTGAACGGTTTTTTGAGGTAACCGCCGATTTGCAACTGCTTAGCCCGCTCGGTTTCATCCGGGTCCGCGTATCCTGAAACGATCAAGGTTCCGATACTAGGTTGAACTGCTTTGGTTTGGGCGATAGCCTCCAAGCCTCCCACGCCCTCCATGCGGATGTCCGCCACTATGAGGTCAAAAGAAGTGTCCCGAGCTGCGTCAATGGCCTTTTCGCCACGGTCTACCGCTACGACTTCGTATTCTTCATCCTCAAGAACCTGCCTAAGGATGTCTCTCATTTGGGGATCGTCTTCGAGGACTAGGATTTTGAAGCGCTGCATAGGCCTTCAGTCTTCTTACTTGGAAGGAGTGGTTCCTATCGCTCCCATCCGAAAAGCTTTGCTTAGGTCCGCTGGGAGGTCCTGGGTAGGACCCACACCTGAGGGCCACGAAGCCGGTTCCAGTGGGGAAATCGTTGAAACCACTTTAGGTGTCAAGGTTTTCGTGGACAATAGAGGCATCGATTATGGTAAACGCGCAAGGCACAGCGTGTCCCGAATGTGGGACAACACTGAAGTTGAGACCGACAGAGAGGGACGCTTTGGAGCAATGTCCGGGTTGTGGTTCATCTCCTCAAGGCCACAACAAGGTCTGCGTAGATCGCGAACAGGGGCCATCTCCGGTCGCAAAGGGCTACGCAGCTATCCTCCTGGCTTGGGCTCTAGTTTTTCCCTTCTTGATACCCATAATTCTAGAAGTTTCGAGGTAAGAAATTTATGTATAAGAGCTGGGAGTCTGCATTGCGCAGCACCATAGTGATCGCTCTCCTATCCTTATTGTGTTTTGGATGCACTCAAAACACTACATCTGGTGAACAGGCGGCATCCGGAGAGCAGGTCGAAACTGTCAAAGAGGCCAACCCTGCCAAGGCTGGCGCTCCGGCTGAAGTGACCGATGTGCAAGAAGGCGACGGGGAGGAAGTCGAAGGCACCGGAGCCTTCCTAGCCGACGTTAAGGTATGGGAAGACGAATTCGATGGTACGCCCTCTGGCCAAGGGGAAATGACCATGTTGATTGTTCCTGACGTGGTGGAGCTGCCAGGCCTATTAGAGGCCGCCCAAGGAATGAAGATCGGTGGAGTTCGCCGGGTCTCTATCAGTGCCCAGGACCTTTTCGGGGAGCTGCCACAGGGGGCGAACTTGGCTCCAGACAAGCGATTCTATATTGAAATGAAAGTGAACGAGGTCTATCCTAAGGAAGAATTTGTGGTGGAGACTGTCACGGCAGGGAAAGGGGAGTCTGTCGTTGAGGACGAGATGAATGTCAAGGTCCACTACGTCGGTCGGTTGTCAGATTTCGAGAGCGGTGAGGTTTTTGATAGCTCGAAGGACCGAAACCAGCCTTTCACTTTCACGGTAGGTAAAGGTCAGGTTATCCCAGGATGGGACAAAGGGGTCCTAGGAATGAAGGTAGGGGAGGTGAGGCGTCTGTCTATCCCCCACTACTTGGCCTATGGAAACCAGGATAAAGAGAAGATACCCCCCTTATCTCGACTCTTTTTTGAAGTTGAGCTCTTGGAGATCATCGAGCCCGGAGACTTGTCCAAAGAAACTGTGAAGGAGGGCCAAGGGGCGCCTATCGAGTCTGGTCAGCGCGGACGTTTTCATTACACCGGATGGACCGATGGCTTCGAAGGATCGCAGAAATTCGATTCCTCGTTGGACCGTCAGCAGCCTATTGAAGTGACTCTGGGGGCAGGGCAGGTGATTCAAGGTTGGGATCAAGGTCTGGTAGGGATGAAGCTCGGTGAAGTCCGTCGCCTTGTAATTCCCTACAATATGGCCTATGGGCCGCAAGGTCGTCCACCTTCCATTCCGGGTTTCGCGACTTTATATTTCGAAGTCGAGTATCTGGGGCCTCCGGAGGCCCCACAGCCTGAACCCGCCACCGAGGCACCTCAAGAGCCGGATCAGGAGTAACTTTCACGCTCTGCGAGCACGCTGATTGGGAGCGAGCAAAAGGAGACCGCCGAATCGGCGGTCTCCTCTTGTTGTCAAAATGGTTGAGCGACGTCTAAAAGTTCTCCGGCGTCCAGGCAGGCTTGCAATTCACGCTCCATGGGTTCACAGGCTTCAGCCGTTTGACGCCACCGTTTCATTCGGACCTCGTTGGATAGGTGCTCAAAGTCCTGGCGAACGGGAAAGCCTTGGCCAGGGAACTTTGATATCATTTCCAAAGAAGGAAGGATGAGACACAGGTTCTCTCGGGCTTGCCGACTGATTCTGCGGTGGGGTGGGAAACGATCGAGCCAGCCGGGAATCGGCTCTTCGGAAAAGTGGGGATAGAGAATTGGGCCACGGTCTTCGACTTCGAAGTGATAATCGATCAGTCCACCGTCAAGATGAAGTCCTGGACCAGCCCCGGGAATGTCACATTCTCCTTCCAAGACAAAAGGGATGGAGCCTGAGGCCAGAAGACCGATTAGGAAATTTTTGGATTCCAGGGCTACCATCTGGGTGGCAATGTGATCCCAGCTTCTCTGCTGAAAATCTGTGTTGAGCCGAGAGTGATCCGCTACGAACAGACCTCGCCTAAACACTTTGCTCAGGAGCCTTCGGTCAACGGCGTTGAGAGTTAGGGCCAGAATGAGCTTGGTCAGTAAGAGCAGGCGACCTGAGTGCTGGTCAGGGAAGATCGCGGTGGTGAAACGTGTTTCGAACTTGGGATTGTTCAGGGCAAAATCGATCCTCCCAGGAGTAAACACTTGCTCGAGATAGGCTCTGCACGTATCGCTGACCTGGCGCTGGCTTGGCTTGCCGGAGTAGCATTGGGTGATATAGGCCTCGATCAGTTCTTCGTAGGTGTCCCCGGTTGTGTCGCACGCCATTGCGGCCACCCGCCAAGCGCCGCTTGAGGCTCCCATGAGAGGAAGTCTTTGGTTTTCAGGGATGGACCGTCCAGATAGGAACCGAGCTAGAGCTCGGTCGAGTCCCACCAACCCTATCCAACGGGGGCCACCCGAGGCGGCGAGAAGCATCTCAAATGAGTCTGGAGCGCATCCGAAGTGTTGAAGATGCACTCGAGCTTTGTTGCCGATTAGAATGCGAAACCATCGCGGAGAGCGCATAAAAGAAGGTTCTTAGGACGGTGCCATCGCTCCTTGGAGGACCGGGAGAGTCTTAGGAGTTCACCGGTGCGACAGCCAGTGTTTGTCTAGCTCTGAGGTTGGTTGAGGACCAGCAGCGAGTTTGGGCCACAAATTAGCGCAACAATTCTCGGAGTAATCTGGAGCTTCTTTCATCACCTTCCATTTCGAGTACGCGCAACAAAAGATCGTTGTTGATGGTGAACGAGCCCTTGGGAGAACTGAAGGTGGAGGTGGCCTGAGGCCCGCGGCCGATCACCACGGAGCCGACATTAGGTTCCGACAAGATGAGGCTTCCATCGTTGGCTTCCCCCAGCGTCCAATGCTGAGGACTGGGCTGCGAGCCCTCTAGCCCTTGACTGCGCGGTTGGGCATCGGTCCCGAGATGGAAGTTGCCCTGGGTTTGAACTCCTGAGTTGAGCGAGCCCACTGGCAAACTGTTTCCCAAATTGGAATCTGAAGGCGAGCTGAGAATCACTCTTCCCCGAGGTCCATCCGCTTGGATAACTCGCTGGCCTTGGGAATCTAGGCCGAGCCAAGTGGAGCCATTTTGGCCTTGAGCCCAGATCCCGTTGGGACCCAACTCCACCGTCGAGCCGTTGTGACTTTGAACGTGAATGGTTTGAGATAAACTCGGGGATGCGAGGAAGACACTGAGGAGCAAGCAATATAAGAGATTCCGCATTGGTACATATTCCCTAGATGAGGCACTCACCCCTCTTTTCCACTCCCTCGGAACGGTCGCTTCGCTTCCACCCAACTGACACCCAACTTCGTTGAGTACCCGGTACCCGGCGAACCGCCTCCATTTTTAGTGTCGGCGGTTCAATTCCTTACTTGGGTGGATCTGAAGTGGTGGGTAAAGAAAAAGGACCTTACCGCAGTAAGGTCCCTTGGTGCCGAAAGACGGATGGCCTCGAGTCCTTGTGGTGGGTTATCGGGACGTAGGATCGCGCCTCCTCAGGGCATAGCACCAGGAGGCAGGGTTTTGAGGAGCGGATAAGAGCAGCGCTCTTTGAGCACCGGAAAAGCCCTGACGACGCCGTGATCGGCACCCAGGTGGTGCGAGACAAGTTCTGAGAGCCCACCACAAGGACACTCGGAACGGTCGCTTCGCTCCCTTGCGAACCGCCTCCAAGTTTGTGTGTCGGCGGTTCAATTCCTTACTTGGGTGGATCTAAGGTGGTGGGGAATAAAAAAGGAACCTTACCGGAGTAAAGTTCCTTTGGTGCCGAAAGACGGAATCGAACCGCCGACACAGCGATTTTCAGTCGCTTGCTCTACCGACTGAGCTATTTCGGCATGCCCATAAAGGGCGACCCGGGTTTCCCCGGGTCGTGTGGCGGGAGCGACGGGATTTGAACCCGCGATCTCCTGCGTGACAGGCAGGCGCCCTGAACCGCTAGGCCACGCCCCCACAACTTTTTTCTCCGTCGGCTTGGTGGGCGGAAGAGGACTCGAACCTCCAACCCCTTGCATGTGACGCAAGTGCTCTGCCAGTTGAGCTATCCGCCCTCTCGGAGGCCCCCATTATAGCAACTGGAGAGGACCTGTCAAGAGTCTTTAGGCAGAGTCTAAAAAGTTCTTGAGAAGCCGTGTTCCTTCGGGTGTGTCTAAGGATTCGGGATGGAATTGTACCCCTTCGAGGGGCCGACTTTTATGGCGTAGACCCATGATTTCTCCATGGGAGGTCCAGGCCGTGATCTCGAGGTCTTGGGGGAGACTCTTCTCTTCTACCACTAGGCTGTGATAGCGGGTTGCTAAGAACGGATTGGCAAGGCCTTGAAACACTCCACGCCCGTCGTGGTAGATGGCCGAAGTTTTGCCGTGCAGGAGTCGTTCAGCCAAAACGACTTGGCCTCCAAATGCCGACGCCAGGGCCTGATGCCCTAGACAAACCCCAAGCTTTGGGATACTGAGCGAGCTGTCCGCCATCAGCTCCAGTGAGATCCCGGCGTGCTCAGGCCTGCCGGGGCCGGGGGAGACTATCACCAACGACGGATTTAAGACCTTCACTCCTTCTAGATCGATTTGGTCGTTGCGCACGACTTCCAAGTCGAAACTCTCCGAGGCCAGGCTTCCTAAGATCTGGACCAGGTTGTAAGTAAAAGAGTCATAATTGTCGATCACCAGAATCTTCGGATGAGTCACTGGGTTCCTCCAAACAAACTTTCGGCAAGATCTACGGCCTCCCTTAAGGCCGCCAATTTATTTAGCGTTTCTTCCCATTCGGACTCAGGGTCCGAGTCAGCTACAATTCCTGCTCCGGCTTGAAAATTGACCCATCCGTCTTTGAGCATCAAGGTTCTGATGGCAATACAGGTGTCCAGGCTACCCCAGGTCCCAAAATATCCCACCGCTCCGGCGTAGAAGTCTCGGGGTCCGGTCTCTAGCTCGTCTATGAGCTGCATGGCCCGGATCTTTGGAGCCCCGGACACCGTTCCAGCCGGAAAAGCGGCTCTTAAAAGGTCAAAGGCCGTTAGTCCCGGCTGAAGTTCGCCTTCCACCCTCGAGACAATGTGCATAACGTGAGAGTAGAGCTCGACTTCGCAGTATCTTGGGACTTGGACCGAACCGAAGCGGCAAACTCGACCGAGGTCGTTTCGTCCAAGGTCCACCAGCATGAGGTGCTCGGCTCGTTCTTTGTCGTCCCCCAAGAGGTCAAGCTTGGCCGCCGTATCCACCTCGTGGTCCCCGGTGCGCTTTCTGGTGCCCGCGATGGGGCAGACGGTGGCTCGGTCCCCGTCGAGTGATACCAGCATCTCTGGTGAAGAGCCTACCAACTGATAAGCCCCGAAATCCAAGAGAAAGGTGTAGGGAGATGGGTTGAGCATCCTGAGTGTTCGATAAATGGCCACCGAATTGAGCCAGGTCTTTCGTCGAACTCTCTGAGAGAGCACCAATTGAAAAATGTCTCCACTTCGAATGTAGGACTTGGTGCACCTAACCTGGTCGATGAACGTTTCCTTAGGAGTCAAAAACTCTTCCTCAGGCACGAAATCATCAGGTCTCGGACAATGGGTGAAGCGAGATTCTCTCTGGGTTCCCGCTTTGAGTTCTTCCAGGGTCCGAACTCCCGAGTGATACTCTGCCTTGAGCCTCTCCTCGGTCGCTTCCGCTGGTACGATCACCACCACCACAGCTGTGATCACCTGCGCCACATGGTCGAAAATGAGACATTTTTGGCACCGAAGGAAGGCATGCTGGGCTCCATCGATTGCCCCAAAACGCTCGGGTCGGGGACCGACGGTGGGCTCGAGATGTCTGGCGGCTTCCCATCCGAGGTGTCCGACGGCTCCCCCCCAAAACTTTGGAAGATCGCTAGGTCCTTCGTGGGCCTCTAAAGGCAACTGTGACTGAAGCCAGGAAATAGGGTCCACTGATTCTGGCGGAACAAGCAGGTCTTCAGCCGTCCCGAAGCCCAAGAAGGAGTATCGTCCGGTGGACTCTCCTCGCTCGACGCTCTCTAAGAGAAAGCCGAGTTTGTTTTCGCTCTTGAGCTTCAAAAACAGGGACAGAGGAGTGTCCAGGTCGGCTGGGAGTTGAGTGGTGATGGGAATGGAGCGAGCTCCCCTCTGATAGTCTTGCTGGAAGTCTATCCAGGGGGTTATTTCGCCCAGGGCGATACGTCTAGACATGACTCATTTGTCGCTCTCAGACGGAACGTTTCCTTCATAAACCTCCAAGGTTCGAGCAAGAAATGCCAAGGCGGCCGTTTCTACTCTCAAGTTGAAGCAACCCAAGGAAACCCCCAGGGCCTTGGACTGCAATCGGGCTATCTCAGTGGGTGAAAAACCTCCCTCGGGTCCTATGGCCACTCGGAATCTTCCCGGCCTTTCGTTAAATGCCAAACCTAAGGGCTGTCCCTGGTGGTGGCAGAAGACCAGAGGCCCGTATTGCAGGTCCGCTTCCGCAAACTCCTCAAGCGTGGTCGGCTGCTCTATCTTTAGGGGAATGAGGCGCCCGGCCAAAGCGCTCCCAGCCAGGGCGATCTCCTTCCAGCGGTCCAATCGTCCGAGAGACGGAGCCTTTCTTTCAGTTCTCTCGGTGTTCAATGGAGTCAACCGGGACAATCCGAGTTCGGCCAGTTTTTCGATGGCGCTTTCGAAACGCTGGCCTTTGCACATGGACAAGCCCATGTGGACATCCGGGAGAAGGGGGGGCACGCTGGGCCAACTGGGATTTCGAACTATGGCCTGACCTCGGCCCGATAAGGAACAGAGCCAGCTCTTCCCAAGACCGTCGAGGGCGATGAATTCGTCTCCGGGTTTCAGTCTCAAGACTCTTCTGAGGTAGTGGTCAGTATGGCCTTCGAACTCGACGGTTTCAGCCTGAAAGGAGCCCGTGGGCAGAAAGAGTCTAGGCTTTCGAGTCAGCTTTCAGATTCTCCCTGAAAGGTAAAGTGAAAACTGACCCAGTCGTTCTCTTGCAAAGTGTTCTCAAGCTTTCCCCTTAGACCGGTGAAAGCATCCAAGACCTTTTGTTGCCGCTTTTCGACGATCCCCCCTAAGACGAGATGTCTTCCGACGACGGCACGCAAGCGAGGTGCCAGGCCCACCAAAATATCAGCGGTGAGGTTCGCCACGACCACAGGATAGGGACCGAAAGTTTCACTCGGCTGGGGGTACTCGGCTTGAGAGACCTCGGCTTGGGGTGCTTCGAAACCGTTGACCCCCAGGTTCTCCCGAGCAATGAGAACCGATAAGGGATCCCGATCTACAGCGAAAGCTTGACTCGCTCCAAGGAGGAGCGCACCGATACTCAGGATTCCTGAACCGGTTCCATAGTCCAGAATGGCCCTGTTGGCAAGTTGTCCGCTGTCGCTGAGCCGCTCTAAATGCTCCAAGCACAGCCGAGTGCTCTCGTGGTAGCCCGTCCCGAAAGCTGAGCCGGGGTCTAGGCGAATGAGCTGTCGGCCTGCGGAGAGGTCCGGACTTGGTTTCTCCCAACTTGGACAGATCAGCAACGAGCGACCGACCAGGAGGGGGTGATAGAAGGCCTTCCAGTTTTCGGACCAGTCCTCATCTCGAATCTCAGCGACCTCAGTGACTTCATTCGTCCAGGGCGCAAGTTGGTCTTTGAGAGATTGAAATCTGAGTTCCAAATCGCTCGTTTTCGGGAGGTAAAGTCGCCAGATGGTCTTGGGGTATTCTTGCAGAACTTCCCAACCTTCATGGCCGGAGTTCGTCAGCTGGAATTCGAGCCAGGGCGAGTCTTCGGCTTGGTGGCTGATCTCTACTACGGCCCAGGGGATATCAACCGAAGATGGCATCTTTTATCCGGCTGAACAAACTCGGCTCGGCGTGTTGGGGACCGGCCTCGGCAAAGTCTCTAAGCAACTTCTTCTGCTTGCTGTTGAGCTTGGTGGGCACCATGACATTGACTACGACGTGGAGATCTCCTCGAGTGGTGCGCCCCAATCGAGGCATTCCCTTACCTTTTATGCGGAAAATCGTAGCGTTCTGAGTTCCCGCTGGAATATCCAAGATCTCTTCTTCTCCCCCTAAGATCGGGACCTTGACTTTCTCTCCGAGAGCGGCGTCGGTGAATCGGATAGAAAGATGATGCACGAGGTCATCGCCTCGGCGCTCGAACTTCTTATGGTCGGTGACCTCGATGGCCAGGTAAAGGTCTCCTGGGGGGCCGCCCATCCGGCCCGGAGCACCTTCACCTTCGATACGAATCATTCGTCCGGTGTCTATTCCCGGAGGGATTTTCACCTCTAATGTCCGCTTCTTGGAGACCGCTCCACGCCCCGAGCATTCGTCGCAAGGGTCGGTGAGTTGGCGACCTTCACCCCCACACGCGGCGCAAGGGGCCATCTGAGTCAATCGACCAAAGGGAGTAGATATGACCTGATGGATTTGCCCGCTTCCGTGGCATTGTCCGCAGGTCTTGAAACCGTCCGAGGATTTGCTTCGTTTTCCGCTGCAACTGGGACAGGTGACGTCGCTCGTCAATTCTACCGACTTCACGGTGCCGGTATAGGCGTCTTCAAGGGTTACGGTGACCCCCATCCGCAGATCCGCTCCGCGAGTGGCGCTCCTGCGGCGGCCTCCTCCGCCTCCCATGTCGAAGATGGCCTCAAAGATATCACCGAAGCCGAATCCCCCTCCCCCAAACCCTCCACCGGGAGGGGCGTTGGCGCCGGGTGCTTGGCCGAAGCGATCATAATAGGAACGCTTTTCGTCGTCGCTCAGGACGCTGTAGGCTTCGTTGATCTCGCCGAACTTCTTTTCAGCTTCCTGTTTGTCTTCGGCGATGTCCGGGTGATACTGACGGGCCAGGCGCTTGAAGGCGCTCTTGATCTGTTTCTTGTCTGCATCTCGAGGAACACCAAGTATGTCATAATAATCCTGGCTCATGGTCTCGCCCCAATCTATAACAGAGTCAAGATCCGGGCGTCAATTCACAAAGTGTTAGATTTTCAAGTGTACTTCCGAACCCTACAATGTGAACCCCGGAGGCCAACGTGAAGGAAATCGGAACTATTCTTCGTCCTTATTGAACCAGTCGAAGAGATCGTCGTCTTCCGGTTCCTCAGCGCTTGAGTCGGATGCTCCTCCTGGCTCTCCACCCGCCGCCTCCGCTTCGGACATCCTTGGACCCCCTGCCGCAGCCTTTGCTGCTTCCACATCGATCCCGGCTTTCTTGGCGGCATCTTCGGCGCGGGTTCCTCCGGTGGAAAGATAGGCTTCGGTGGAAACTGCGTACATGGCGTCTTTGAGGGCTTTGGTGCATTCCTTAATGCGTTCGTTTTCGTAGGTCTGAAGGGCCATCCGGAGGCGGTCGATGCATCCGCGCATACGCCGCTGCTGGTCGAAAGTCATCTGATTGGCGAGTTCTCTGATGGTTCGCTCAGCGGTGTCAAGCTCAACGTTGGCTCGGTTTCTCACCGTGGCCTCCGCCCTTCGCTTGGCGTCTTCTTCGGCGTAGATGGCCGCTTCTTTAACCATCGTGTTGATCTCGTCTTGGGTCAGGTTGGTAGGTGATTGAATGACAATTTTTTGTTTGTTATTGGTCGCCAGGTCTTTGGCTGAGACATTGACAATTCCGTTAGCGTCAATGTCAAAGGTGACTTCGATTTGGGGCACGCCACGCGGGGCGGGCGGAATGTTTCGTAGTTCGAATCTGCCGAGAGATTTGTTGTGGGAGGCAATTTCACGCTCACCCTGGAGGACGTGGACTTCCACCACCGTCTGACCGTCGGTGGCGGTGGTGAAAACACGGGTCTTAGCCACCGGGATTTGGGTGTTTCGCTCGATGAGTTTGGTGAACACGCCACCCATAGTTTCGATCCCTAAGGACAGCGAGGTGACGTCTAAGAGCACCATGTCCTTGACCTCGCCAGCCATCACAGCGCCTTGCACTGCAGCCCCCATGGCCACAACCTTGTCCGGGTCGATATCCTTAGCTGGTTCCTTGCCGAACAAGCTGCGAACCTTATCCTGGACCGCCGGCATCCGGGTCGAACCACCCACCAGTAAGACCTTGTCGATCTCGTTTTTGCCCATGCCGGCATCTTCCAACGCTTGAAGGGCCGGTTCGGCCGTTTTTTCCACCAGGTCGCTGGTCAATTCTTGAAACCTTGCTCGGGTCAATTCGAGGTCAAGGTGTTTTGGTCCAGAGGCGTCCGCGGCGATGAATGGGAGCTTTATTTGGGTCGTAGTTTCAGAGGACAGCTTGATTTTAGCATTCTCAGAGGCCTCCTTGAGTCGCTGCATGGCGACTCGGTCGGTACGCAAATCGATCTGCGAACTCTTCCGAAATTCATCGACCAACCAATCCATGATTCGCTGGTCCCAATCGTCTCCACCTAGGCGAGGGTTGCCGGCAGTTGCCTTGACTTGAAAAACCCCTCCGCCAAGCTCGAGAATGGACACATCGAAGGTCCCTCCGCCGAGGTCCCAAACCAGCACGGTTTCCTGCTTCTCGATCTTGTCCAGTCCGTAAGCCAAGCAGGAGGCGGTGGGTTCGTTGATGATTCGTACCACCTCAAGACCGGCAATAGAACCGGCATCTTTAGTGGCCTGGCGCTCTGAGTCATTGAAGTAGGCCGGTACGGTGATGACAGCTTTATCAATGGGAAAGCCGAGATAGGCCTCCGCGTCGGCCTTGACCTTCTGCAGGATCATAGCCGAAATCTCCTGAGGAGAGTACGAGCGATCATCAATGTTGACTCGAATGTCTGTTCCCATGGAGCGCTTGATGGAAATGATGGTGCGCTCGGGATTCGAAATGGCCTGTCGCTTGGCGACCGACCCTACCAGTCGGTCACCGCTTCTGGAAAATCCTACCACGGAGGGAAAGAGATAGTCTCCTTCTGCGCTGGGGATGGCGGTTGGAACCCCACCCTCCACAACAGATATGAGGCTGTTGGTCGTGCCTAGGTCGATTCCGACGATTTTACTCACTCGTTGACTACTCCTCGTTACTCGGCGCTCGCTCTTGAGCGCTCCACTTTGGGCCTTGGTTCGGTTCCTTCAGAAAGGTTTCCTGGTAAGATTGGCTCTGGATATTTCCACTACCGATCACCGAACGTCGGCCCAATCGGTCACGCTTACGACTCAACTTGGCTCGGGATTCTGTTCGCCACTCGGCGGAGCGCTACTCGATTCAGGAACTGCAGGAGTAGCAGCCTTCTGAGGTAGAGTTTGGTCTGGTTCCGGCATGGGAGGGGCAGGCGCTGCAGGAGCCGGAGCAATTGGCGGGGGGGGCGCGGGAGGAACTGCCGGAGCTGCTGTAGCCTGAGCAACTGGCGGGGGGGGCGCGGGAGGAACTGCCGGAGCTGGAGCCTGAGCAACTGGCGGGGGGGCCGCCGGAGGAACTGCCGGAGCTGGAGCCTGAGCAACTGGCGGGGGGGCCGCCGGAGGAACTGCCGGAGCTGGAG
>JBJHCR010000115.1:0-16903 GCA_050486105.1 Vulcanimicrobiota bacterium | reverse complement strand
GCCCAAGTGGGCCTGAACTTTTCTCCGGAACCTATGAAGAGTTCCGAGAAAAGCGAGCCCGAGAAGCAGCTCAGCGCAAGGGCGCCGAGAGATTGGGTTTGCAAACAAAAACCAGCCGCCAGCCGAATGCAGGTCAGTCGCAACCCTGTAAATCCAAGGGTAGCCCCAAACAGACTTCAGACAAGGCGGTGCCCTGGAAGCTCGAAGCCCTGGAGAAGAAGATCTTCAGCCTCGAGGAACAACTCGAGCAGTTGACCAGGGAGTTGTCCGATCCGGACATGTACACCGATCCGCAACGCCAGACCCAGATCACCGCCTCCTATAGGAAAACCAAAGAGGAGTGTGAACAGCTCACCGCCCTTTGGGAACAGATGACCGAAGCTTAAGGAGCTGAACTCTCCAGAACGCCAAGAAGGGCCTCCTCCGCCGATGTGGCGGAGACGACCCTCTTGGATGAGTAGGTAGCTGAGATGCGGCTTAGAAGTAGCCGTTGAATCCGAACTGGGCTTGGAAGTTGAAGCCAAAATTCGGAAACTGGTTGCCGTAGTTGAAGTTGCCGAAGCCGCAACCGCAGCGACCAGGGTAACCGCTGGCAAACCATGGCCGGTTGGGCGAAGTGTGAGCGGTCTGGGAGAACGGGTCTACAAAATTGACGGTCTGCGGACCCCGGCGGCCCCAAGCATCGCGACCAGGGACATTGAAGGGAGAGTGGACCTCGTTCTGGCTGATTCGACCGTTTTGGTTTCGATCCACCCAGATGCCTCCTCCAGCCTGCTGGATTTCGTGGGCGCTGAGGCGACCATCGCCATCTTTGTCAAGCTTACGAAACTGCTTCTGCAAGGCCCTACCCCGCAGGCGCTCGGCCAGGCTGACCCGGCCATCACCATTAAAGTCGAAGTCGCCGCGAGCAGCCTTCATCATGTCGTTGGTGTTCTGGACATCGCTCTGGTCGAACTTCCCATTGCGATTCATATCGAAAACGAGAACTCCGTCTTGGCCGCGCTGGTGACCGGGCTGCTGGTTCAGATTGATACCGTAACCGTTGGTGCCGAAGTTCCAGAACTGACCGCCGGTGCGACGCCAGTGGTGGTTGCCCGGCCCAACATGAACGTCAGGGCTGGTGTGGTGGAACTGACCAGGCGCCCAAACCGGGAAACTGGGGCGAAAAATGGGGCGATAGGGTTGAAGTGACATATTACCGTAGCTCATCTATTAAGTCCTCCGAATCTCTTTCTAAGGCCCTTATCCCGCAGTCAAATCAAGAGTAAAGTCTCGTTTTTGTTAAAGATTTGTAAAATGAAAAAATCTTCGGCCAACCTCCTCGATCGGCCAAAGACTTTGCGGATTCTCGTCGATTTCAGACTACTTTTTCAGATGACCTTCCGCGCTCTTGGTCCAAGCCTTGGGCCCACCAGCTTCGTAGCCCATCTCACCCAACACCTCACCCTTCGCATCGGTGAAAATGATGGTGGGGAAACCCTGAACTCCATATTTCTGAGCCAATTCGTTGTTCTTTTCTTGCTGGGCCTTCGACAACTGAGTCTTCCTGGGAAAATCGATCTTCAAAAGCACAACATTCTTGGCTGCCCAAGTCTTGAATTCCGAAGTTTCGAATACTTCCTCGTCGAGCTTGATGCACCATCCGCACCAATCGCTGCCGGTAAAATCCACCAAGATGGGTTTCTTCTTTGACTTAGCTTCTTTGGCGGCGGCATCCCAATCGGTGTGCCAAGTGTGGGCTTGGGCGGGGGTCAAAGCGGCAAGCATCATCAACCCAATAAGTAAAGTCACCATTCTGTGCATTTTCATAAATTTTCATCTTCCCTTTCTTGGCTTTCGCCGTTCCGTGCTCTTTAAACAGTCTCAACGAATTAGAGTTCCGCCCAAGCAACCGAGTCTCGAGATGCCTTGAGTTCACCCTTTCTGGCCTTTGCGCTCTAAAATCCCAAAATCCTACCCGAGGCAATGCCCAAGCAACCGGAACTACGCAATATCGGCTACAGACTCGTGACCTCAAGCGAGGAAAGCTCAATCTAGGTAGCGAACATGCCGTAGGTGTGTTTTCGTGTAACGTTTTGCTAAACACTTCTTATCAAGAAATCGACATGGACACCGTGATTACTTCCGGAAACTGCAATGATCGCCGGGTCAGAGGATTAGGCTTAAATTCTTCGAGGCTTCACGAAAATTCAACCGTTGCGAAGGCCTCGCCACCTCACTTTCTTTACCTTGGAATGTCGATGGGAGCGGTAATATGGGAAAACGTATCTGCCACCAGACCTGCACCGATGAGCTGTCTCGGTCTCTCCAAACGGACAGAGTCTTCACTCTTCGATGCGCCGACCAGTCCATGGACAAGTCCCTAGATTAAGCCTCAAGGATGTCCGTCTCTCACAAACCTGCTCAACCGTCAGGACCGAATCGATTCAAGTTCTCAGCAATCCTAGAGGATCGCTCGGTCATTCGTGGATACATTCAGGCTCCAAATCGTGACGCTGCTCGAGAGCAGTTACTCTTGGAGTACCCTCACCTGCTGGCTCTCGATGAGGTGGTGGTCAAGGATTGGTCGGAGATCATTTCGGGTCACCGCGATCGTTCGGGAAATCTCCACGTCTATACCAAATCCTTGGCGGTCATGATCGATGCTGCCCTTCCCCTGACGTCTTGTTTCGAGGTCTCCGCCAAGGGTGAGGACGCCTACCTAAACCGAGTGATGCTCGATGTGTCCCAGTCCCTCCGAGAAGGCCGAAGTCTCTCCGTGTCTCTAACCCGTTGGCCCTCAGTTTTCGACTCTTCCTTCATCGGCATGATTCAGGCTGCGGAACGCTCGGGCCGTTTGCATATCACTTTTCGTCGTCTGGCTGCGCTCTTGGAAAAACGTTGGCAACTCAGGCGCAAACTGCAAGCTGCGATGTCCTACCCTATCTTGATAAGCCTGGTAGCTTTGGCCATATTCTGGATCTTGGTGGCGGTGGTGGTGCCTTCCTTGATACCCACCTTCCACGCCATAGGAGCAACCCTACCCTGGCCCACTAGGGTACTGGTGGGCCTTGGGAATCTCTCCACCTCCTTGCCGGCTATTCTCTCAATCTTGGTACTGGGAATGACTTCAGTGGTGATCCTCTATCGAGGTATGGTCCGGGGAGAAAAATTCCCTACCTTTCATCTTTGGTGGGACAATTTTCAGCTCAGCCTACCGCTATTCGGCAAGCTCACCGAAATGGCTATCCTGAGCCGAACCCTGTCCACCATGGCCGCCTTAATCGAATCTGGACTCCTGCTGAGCGACGTTCTGCGGCATTCAGCTCAAGTCAGCGGAAGCCCGGTCTACGAACGCCACTTCGATCAAGTCCTGGCGGAAATCAAGGAAGGCAACTCGTTTGCCAAGGCCTTGGAAGAGACGGGGGGGTTTCCCCCTCTTCTGATCGGAATAGCTCATCTTGGAGAAGAGTCCGGAAAGCTCCCGTTCCTATTGGTCAAGTTGGCTTCTCTCTATGAAGAAGACCTGGAAATGCAATTGGAGGCCCTCACCACTCTCATTGAGCCTGTCATCCTCGGAATCATGGGCATCGTCATCGGATTTATCGTCTTGGGCACCTTCCTTCCCATGATTAACCTGATCCAACAACTCTAGGGTATGGCGGATCCTAGTTGGACGGAGCGTCAAGACAGGCTCCAGAAGTTCCTTAGTTCGCACCAGGCAGGCGAAGCTTCCTACCGACTAGATCTCAGAACCTGCACCTTGTATTGGGTCGATCAGCAAGGGGCCACGCTCGCCGCTGCCGACTGCCGTGTCCTCTGCACCTACGCCCTCTCCAACCGCTCGGTACTCATGTCCTGGTGCAACACCTCTCTACCCGGCAACTCAAATATCGAAGCCATAGAGGGATACCCGGAGTACTTCCAGGACCAAGGCCCCGAGGAAGTCTGGGAGCTAGCTTGCAGCCTAGCTTCAGCAGTGGAAGCCGAAGCCGTATATCGAGCGATGTCTCCCCAATCTTGGATAATGCTGGGGTTGTGGCGCTTGCGGCGGGGCGAAGACGAAGCTTTTGTAGCCGGCTCACCGGTCGCTTTTGTGATGAAAGTCTTGAATCTCCTGTCCAAGCATCCAAACCTCCCCGAGCAAAAAGTCTTGCTGGACAATTACGCCGAAGCCTTGTTGCAGATGGCCTGCTTTTCCCACGCAGGAGGGGACTTTGAAGAACCCCTTCGGACCACGTCACGTGAACTGCGCAACCTCTTGCCCCTGCTCGAGAACGGTCCAAAAGAGTCCTTTGGGACTCAGCTCCAAGAGCTTGCGAAGAGCTGGAAAAACCGGGAGTCAGTGGAGTGAGCCCTTCTGCTATCTTTCGCAGGCCGATCGTCGGCCTCATGGGCTCCGGTCGCTGGGTCACGCCTGAGGCTGCTCAGGTCGGTTCGTTGGCCGCAAGCCGTGGCTACCACCTGCTTACAGGGGGCGGGGCTGGCCAAATTTAGGCCGCTTGCCAAGCCTTCGTGGAGCATCCCCAGCGCCTAGGGCTAACCATCGGCGTTCTCCCGGCCGAAAGCATGGCTTGTGCAAATCCCCCCCAGGGCTATCCCAATCCGTTCATAGAAGTCCCGGTGCAGACTCACCTCTGGCAGCGAGGCTCTGAGGGAGCCACCGCTGGAAGTCGAAATAGCGTTAACGTCTTGAGTTCTGGAGCCTTGATTTTCGTCTACGGTGAGGCCGGCACCCTATCGGAAGCCCACCTAGCCCAACGCTATGGCCGCCCTCGGGCCCTCTTTCTGCTGGCTGAAACGAGAGAACGGTTCGACTGTTCAGAGCTCTTGAAGGCCTTCCAAGACAACACTTACAGCGGTCTTGAAGATCTCGATGGTTGGTTGAAGAAAACTTTGCCTGAGGGTCATCGGTCTCATCCCCAGAATGCGGACGACCTAACGCACAGAAGTATAAGTCGTCAAGAGGGCAGCTCTGGGCTCCCAGTGTCGCCAACGACTACTTCGAACAGCGACATCCCCAATCACCAGGACCCTCTACTTTAAGAAAGAATCACAACTCTAGGTCCTGGGGGATGAGCGAGCAAGGCCAACAACATACCAACTTCGGCTTTCTGGTGGAGCACAGCCCGCTACTTCATAAACTTGGTCTTCTCGCGGAAAAGTACTACGCCGACGACCCCAGCACGGCTCTCACCAAGCTGCGCCAGTACGGCGAGATTCTCATCGCCCAGATGGCGGCCGTCACCAACACCCCCCTTCAGCCGAACGCCAACTTCCTGGAGATCATCAACACCCTCCGCTACGAGAACGTTCTGAACGAGCAAGCCGCAGAGGCCTTTCATCTGATTCGAAAGACCGGCAACAAAGCCGTTCACGATGTCGAGGGCACTCATGCCGAGGCCCTCACCCTTCTTCGAGTAGCCCGAGCGCTGGAAGGTTGGTACACCCCCGACGGCCTGATGGCCTATCTCAAGAAGGACATCGCCGAAGCCACCAAAGCCCTCGAACAAGAAGACCTCGACTACCTCAGTCTGCGCCCCTACCAAAACGAAGCCATCAAAGCCGTGGAGGCGAGCCTGGCCCAGGGCAAGCGCGACATCCTGCTTGCCATGGCCACCGGAACGGGCAAGACTCGAACCGCCATCGGGCTCATCTACCGTCTTCTTAAGGCCAAGCGCTTCCACCGCATCCTCTTTCTGGTGGACCGCACCTCACTGGGCGAGCAAGCCCACAACACCTTCAAAGATGTGACGATGGAGAGCTTTCAGACCTTCACCGACATCTATGAGGTCAAGGGTCTGGGCGACCTCACCCCCGAGATCACCACTCGGGTTCATCTGGCCACCGTGCAGGCTATGGTTCAACGCTGTCTTTACTCCGAACACTCCGACCCGAACAGCGCCACCGTGGACCAGTACGACTGCGTCATCGTGGACGAGTGCCACCGGGGCTACAACCTGGACAAAGAGATGTCGGACGCGGAGCTTTCCTTTCGCAGCGAAGAAGATTACATCTCCAAGTATCGCCGGGTGCTGGACCACTTCGACGCGGTGCGCATCGGGCTCACCGCCACCCCGGCTCTGCACACCGTGGAGATCTTCGGAGAGCCGGCCTTTCAGTACAGCTATCGCCAGGCGGTGATCGAAGGCTTTCTGGTGGACCACGAGCCTCCTATCCAGATCGTCACCGCCCTGGCCGAAGACGGCATCACCTGGAAGGCAGGCGAACCCATGCAAGTCTACCACGTGAAGCGGCAGACTCTGGATCTGGTGAACGCCCCCGATGAAGTGACCATGGAGCTTGAGAGCTTCAATAAGCGGGTTCTCACTGAGAATTTCAACCGGGTGGTCTGTGAACAGTTGGCCCGACAGATCGACCCGGACCTTCCCGGGAAGACCCTGATCTTCTGTGCCACCGATGTGCACGCGGACATGGTGGTGCGCCTGCTCACCGAGGCCATGGACGAGGTCTACGGAGGCCTGAGCGACAAGGCCATCCGGAAGATCACCGGAGCTGCCGACAAACCAGCCGAGCTGATCCGCCGCTTCAAGAACGAGCAATACCCCAGCATCGCCGTGACCGTGGACCTTCTGACCACCGGCATCGACGTCCCCGAGATTGTCAATCTGGTGTTCTTGAGAAGAGTGCGAAGCCGAATCCTGTATGAGCAGATGATGGGTCGAGCCACCCGGCTGTGTGAGGACATCGACAAGAAGGTTTTTCGCATTTTCGACGCCGTGCAGCTCTACGAGGCCATGCAAGACTACACCGACATGAAGCCGGTGGTGACCCAGCCCAAGGTGACCTACGCCCAACTAACAGAAGAACTGGCCCAGGTGCCGGACCCGGCCGCCAAACAAGAGTTCCTGGAGCAACTGATCACCAAGCTCCAGCGAAAGAAGCTAACCGATTCGGCCCGTCAAGAGTTCGAGACCCTCACCCAGATGACGGTCAAGGACGTGCTCGACCTCTTTCGTCGGAGTTCTCCGGAAGCGGTGGTCACCTGGCTGGCCGCCCACCCTACCCTACCGGACTTTCTGGACTCCACCGTGGGCGACGGCACCAAATTCCTCGTCTCCGAGCACGAAGACGAAGTGCGGCGGGTCGAGCGCGGCTACGGTCCCAAGAATCGCCGGCCCGCCGACTACCTGGAAGACTTCGCCCACTTCATCAGCGACAACCTGAACAAGATCCCCGCCCTTCTGGTGGTCACCCAGCGCCCTCGCGACCTCACCCGAACCCAACTGAAGGAGTTGCAGCAGACCCTGGCCTTTGACGGCTTCACCGACATCAGTCTGAGAAGTGCCTGGAGAGAGACCACCAACGTGGAGATCGCCGCCAGTATCATCGGTTTCATACGCCAACGCGCCCTCGGGTGTCCCCTGGTGCCCTACCAAGAGCGGGTGGACCGAGCCCTGCAGAAAATTCTGGCCAAACGGGCCTGGACCCAGCCCCAACAGAACTGGCTGGAGCGAATCGCCAAACAGATGAAGCAAGAGACCGTGGTGGACCGGGAGGCCCTGAACCAGGGACAGTTCAAGTCCAAGGGTGGGTTCAATCGATTGAACAAAATTTTCGACGGTCATATGGAAGCCATCCTGGCCGACCTCCAGGAAGCCGCCTGGGATGATGACGTGGCGTGAGCTAAGCAACCTCCGATGAACCCGCCCTCTCTATTCCTTCCGACCTCGTTGACAAGTTTATGTCCCTCACCTACGATCTCTCTATGAACGTCAAGCTTACCCCGGAACTCGAACGAGTAGTGCAAGAGAAAGTCGACTCAGGCCTCTATAGCGACCAAAGCGAAGTTGTCCGAGAGGGTCTGAGGCTCCTAATCCAGCGAGATCGGGAGCACGGGGATACTCGAGAGGTCTTGAGACGTTCGCTGGCAAGAGGGCTCGAAGAAGCCAACGCCGGCTTATCGGAGCCGGGCGAGGAAGTCTTTGCTCGGCTTCGAGCAAACTTAGAAAGTCGGCTTTAGGCTCTGTCTCTTGACCTTCACCTTACTCCCAATGCTCAGCGCGGTCTGGTGAGAATCCTTGACTTCGTTGAGAGCAAGTTTGGCGTGGCCACAGCACTTCGTGTACTAGATCGAATCAATTCCGGACTTGCTCTCCTTTGCCAGAATCCGCACTTGGGTCGTGCCCATGAAGACCTCTGCCGAGACACTGAAGTCTATTTTTGGCCCATAGGTCCGTCCTTGATTGCCTACAGGGTGGTGGATGAGAAGTTAGAGGTTCTCTTTATTGAGCGAGCATCGCGAAACTGGCAAAGCTTTTTCGAGTAACCCTCAGCAAATATGGTCAACAGGCCCAAGACCTATCCCCATGGAGCCCACCCTAATAGTTAGAAATCAATCCCCATGTCCCTACAAGCCACCGGCGTTACCTCCAGGAAGCCGCCTGGGATGATGACGTGGCGTGAGCTCTTTTGAATAAAATTGACTAACCCCTGGACTAACCTTATTCTGAGAATATGAAGCAGTTCAACGTCCATGAAGCCAAGACACAGTTCTCGGCCATCCTGACTTTGGTAGGAGCTGGTGAGGAGGTCCTCATCGCCAAGGCCGGTAAGCCCGTAGCGATCCTAAGCCCCTACCGGGCGCCGACCTCCGAGAGGGAGTTCGGGCCGTTCAAAGGCGAGTTCGAGGTGCCCGATTCGTTCTTCGAACCCATGGACGAAGAATTCATGGCTCACTTCGAGTGAAGTCCTACCTCCTCGACACCCACATCGCGCTCTGGTGGGCCGCCGGGAGTCCGCGTCTGTCCGAGCGGGCTAAAGCCCTTATCAAGAGCAAGGACAACCCGATCTTCTTGAGCGTTGTCTCGGTCTGGGAGGCTTCCATCAAATCGGCTCTCGGCAAGATGCAACTGCCTGGCAAACCCGCTCCTTTCTTTCAAGCTCTTGCCCAGCGTAGTAACTTCACGATTCTCCCCGTTCACCTCTCACACGCGGCAGGGGTTCACTCGCTGCCTCCGGTTCACCGGGACCCATTTGACCGGCTTCTGATCAGCCAGGCTATCGCGGAAGACCTTATCGTGATTTCGGATGACCAAGTCTTCGAGCGCTACTCGTTACCCGGGCTGATCTTTTGAACGAGCGGCCAACTCCGAGAGCCCGGCCGGGGCCCAGCAAAATTGGTCAACAGCCTGTTGACCGTTTGTGGGGCATCTGAAACACGAGCGCCACCGGACGGACAAATCCTTTCCCCAGGGATCCCTCCCTCGGTTGAGAAATCGATCCCCATGTCCCTACAAGCCGCAGGCGTTACCTCCAGGTCCGCCACCACCACCGATATTGTCCAAAAACTCTGGTCGCTTTGTGATGTCCTCCGCGACGATGGGATCACCTATCACCAGTACGTCACCGAACTCACCTATCTGCTGTTTCTTAAGATGGCCCAGGAGACCGAGCGGGAGAGCAATCTGCCCGAAGGCTATCGATGGAAAGACCTGGCCGAGCGTGAGGGTTTGGAGCAGTTGGAGTATTACCGGGGTATGCTGCTGCACTTGGGCACTGAGGCCAAGTCCGACCGGGTCAAGGCCATCTTCGCCAACGCCAACTCTTCGCTGACCGTGCCCCGCAACCTGAAGACCCTGACCGAGAGCATCGATGCCCTGGACTGGTTCAGTGCTAAGTCGGAAGGCTTGGGAGATCTCTACGAGGGCCTGTTGGAGAAGAACGCCAATGAGAAGAAATCCGGGGCCGGCCAGTACTTCACGCCCCGCCCGCTGATCGACTGTATGGTGGAACTCATCGATCCCCAGCCCGGGGAGACCATCCAAGACCCCGCCGCCGGAACCGGGGGATTTCTGGTGGCCGCCGATCACTACATCAAGCAGCAGACCGACGACCTCTTCGACCTCTCCGAGGACCAGCAGCGCTTTCAAAAGCAGAGAGCCTTTGTGGGCATGGAATTGGTCCGCGACGCCCACCGCCTGGCCCTAATGAACCTGATGCTTCACGACATCGAGGGCGGCCTAGAGTACGGGGACACCCTGGCACCTGGTGGAGCGCAGCTCCCCAAAGCCGACGTCATCCTCACCAATCCGCCCTTCGGGTCCAAGAAAGGCGGGGGCGGGCCCACCCGAGACGACTTCACCTACCCCACCTCCAATAAACAGCTGGCCTTCCTGCAGCACATCTACCGGGGCTTGAAACCCGGCGGCCGAGCCGCGGTGGTCTTGCCCGACAACGTCTTATTCGAGGGCAATGTGGGGGCCAAGATTCGGGCCGACCTCATGGACAAATGCGACCTGAACACCATTCTACGCCTTCCCACCGGCATCTTCTACGCTCAAGGGGTGAAGACCAACGTGCTCTTCTTCACCCGAGGCAAAACCGATGAAGGCAACACCAAGAACGTTTGGGTCTTCGACATGCGGACCAATATGCCAAGCTTTGGCAAACGCACTCCCTTAACCCGCAACCATTTTTCAGAGTTCGAGTCCTGCTACCGCTGCACGGAGCGGGTTGATCAAGGGGAGGAGGGACGATTCCGCTGTTTCACCCGGCAGCAGATCGCCGAACGGGGCGAGAATCTGGATATTTCCTGGTTGAGGGATGAGGATGCCGAAAACGCCGACGACTTGCCCGAACCGGACGAGATCGCCGAGGAGATCATCGGGCATCTGAAGGTCGCTCTTGAAGAGATGGAAGCCTTGGCGGAGTTGTTGGAGGTTGGGGAGTGAAGGGCGAGTTCTGCGACGCCCGATTACGGGTGCTCGCTTTCTGAGTACCAGTTTTCGAGGCTCAGCTCCGGAATGCGCCCAAACTCGCGTTGATTGTTCGATACGAGAATCAAGTTCTTAGACACCGCTTGGGCAGCTATCAAGGTATCCAGGGGCCCGATCGGAGTGCCCGCCTGCTCTAAGGCAGCCCGAATTCGAGAGTACACCATCGCCTCTGGGGTGCGGAACTCGAGGATTTCGATCGGTCTGAGAAAATTCTCCAGTTTTTGGAGAGTTCTCTCCGGTGCTGAACTTTTGGCAGCACCGGTGCGAAGTTCAGCTTCGGTGATAACGCTTACAGCCACGTCAGAGCGAGACTCTGCCAACAAGCGGCCAATGACGCCGGGATTTTGTTTAAGGGCATAGATACAGGTATCCGTATCCAAGAGAAACTTCATTCGAACCTGGGGCGCGAATCCACTTCGCCTTGGGGCGGTCTTGCAAAGTCGTCCGGAATACCCGCGAAGGACTCTAGATAGCCCAACGGCCAACTGTCTACCGGTTCAAGTATGACCGCGTTCCCCTCGCGCCGAACGAGTACCGTATCGCCGGGAAAACGAAACTCCTTAGGGAGACGAACCGCTTGACTTCTACCTGTCCAAAAGATCTTTGCTCTTTTCCTGCCCATGATACCTATCGCCAGTATGTACTTTTGGCAACCTGGTGTCAACGACTGTGGCTTTTGAATCCCCAGCCCGCTTTGAGTCGCGCCACGATAGGAACTCAACTGGAGAACTGGGACCGTTGGAGGTCACTGCGTGACGGCGAGTTCTGAGTTGATGGGGGTGGCGGTGGCTGAAAGTGCCGTTTGCACCAGCATGATAGGCGCGGCTGAACTCCGCTAGGGAGGGCGCAGAAGAAGGGCTCAGCGCGGCACCTTCACCAAGCTTCACAAGCTCCTTAGAAGTCTGATGTCTGACCCCCGAACTGTTTCTAGGCGTGCGAAAACTGCAACTCTGCCTCTTGTCGAAGCACATCCAATTCACGAATTGCCTCACTCGCCAGCAATTCTTTGAGGTGTGGTTTCAGTTCCAAAAGACGCTTCAGTCAATGGCTTCGATAAGAGAACGGAATTCCGAATCTCGTCCCCTTGCATTTGAACCGGAAAATCTTCCACAGCGGCTTCCTTGTTTCGCTCGATCAGCATGATGTTGTCTGCACCAAAATTCTTCTTCATCTTGTGGACCGCTTCCTGAATCGGTCCTTTTTCCTTGGCCCAACGCTCAATGGATACAGAGCAGATGAGCGTGTGGTGATCCCGCTCGATGATCCTTCTAGCCCATTCGTGTCCGGCCGTGGCGGGGGTGCGCGCTGCTTTCCGAAGCTGTGTGTAGACCTCGTTGTCGGTCCAATCAAGATGACCCCTGGGCGATATTGGATACTGCCTTTCTCCAAAGAGCATGACAAGATAGCGACAGAGATACTCGTCGTAGACCATCCGCAACCGATGGAAGTAAACCTGGGAAAACATCCAATGCCGTGCCATAACAAGAGCTTCGGCAGAGTAGAGACCGCTATGAGTAACGCCCAGTTTAAGCTTAGCCTCATCCAAATCTTCGCCTTCCTCGGGAAACGGCTGCAAAATTCGGAGGCAGTCAGTCAATCTCAAGTAGTCCAAGGAAGCATATGCGACCCCCGCGTGATAAGAGTCTCTCATAAGATAATCCAAGCGATCCACGCCAAAAGCGCTCCCTGTGATGATTTCAGCAAGTATCGTTTCCCAGTCTGAAAAGACCAGGTCCTCTGGACTCTGGTCCTCGGCATCGGCACGGGCACACATCGAAGTCTAGCGGAACTCCGAAGAAGCCTCGAGAGCAGTACAGGCATGGAGATCGTCCCTTCCAAGTTCTATGCTCGCTTCATCCCGACGTTGTGCCAATTCTTGAAGAGGGTGGTCACCCGGGCATGCAGGACTCTTTCAGAGCCTACCACGCGCCTTGGCAGCAAGCTTGCTGGCTTCCTGGATCTTCTCGTGGCCGATGCCTCTGTGCTCTCCCTTCCCAGGCTACTCGCTGCAAGTTTTCAGCCTGTCGAAGCAGGGAGAATATCAACAGAGCGTCGCTGAAGCTACATTTGGTAAAGAGCGTGTTCGCTGCCGGCCCCTGAATGGTTCAGCTCTTGTCTAAGTGTACCAAGTAACTCAATATGCTCAGGGTCGGATCGATGAACTCCCTTCCTCGAAGGAGCATATCGTCAAGGCTCCGAAGGATGTTGCTATCCTGATGATAACAGCCAGCCGAATGTCGCTCAACGCTGTGCAGACGCGCGCCGGTTTGTCCGCAAAGGAAACCCCGGTAAGGCGGTGGGCTGCCACATTCAAGAACGTCGCCCAAAGACTCTTGGTACTGCTCCTCAACCCAAGACCACGTCGCTGGCTATGCGAAGAACTGAAGTCCTATCTGAAGCACAAATCCAAGGATTCCAACGTCAAGCGGGCTCATAACATTGCTGAAATGGCGGCTTAATCGAACACCGATTTCTAAGTCCCTGACTTTCTTGAGCCCTGGGTCCTGGAGGCCGATCTCGTAGTTCGCGACCGTAACACGATGCAGCCCGACCCGGGTCGCCAGTTTTTCTTGCGTCCAACCCAAGGCTTTGCGTCGTGCTACAAGACCAGGGAGCCCCTTCGTATTCCCTGGGCGTACACCCACATTCCTGAGAGTACGCTAAAGGAATACAAGAGTAAGGGGCCTAAAAAGTACTTCTCAAAAATGTAATCATCGGAGATACAAGAGTGACAGATGTTCGGCAGAGGATCAAAAGAGCTAGGAGAGATGCTGGCTATAGGTCTCAAAAGGATTTCGCACCCGTGATCGGCGTCACAAGAGAGACTTTAGGCAAGTATGAATCCAAGGACGGAGCTGTGACTATTGATGCAATGAAGAGCATCGCAAAAGCCACGGGTAAACCCCTTGCCTGGTTCTTCTTGGAAGCCGATTGGGAGCTGGTGCAGCGCGGCACAAGCGGAGACGACCGGATCAGAAAAACCGTAAGCCGGGCTCGCAAGTGCCTTGCCCAGACGGACGCAGACTTGAAAGAAATCGAGGCTCTAGTGGGGGCGGAAAGCTGAGGGGGAGATGGATGAAGTGACACTCGCCAAGTACTTGAGCGAAAAAGCTAAACTGGAGCGGGAACGGCCCTGGCGAGAAAAAGCCCTGAGTGAAGGGGGAAAGCTTTTAGAGCAACTCCGTGGCTTTGTTGGTGATTGCAAACGAGAAGCTGCCCTTAAAGTCTTGAGTCAGCTAGAGCAAGCGTATCCTGACTTTGCCAGCCAACCAGGCTTCATTGCTGAAAAGAAGGCTATTGCAGAACTTCAATCTGGTAACAACGCCGAAGCTGTTGTTGCCGTGTTGAGTTTGACGGAGAGCTTTGAGCACTTCGCTATGGGTTTCGGCGAGTGATTTCCAAAGAAGTACCTTACCTTGCCCAGACGGACGTAGACTTGAAAGAAATCGAGGCCCTAGGTGGGGGCGGAAAGCTGAGGGGGAGATGAGCGAATTTAGCTCAGGGCGATACAGGAGCAGACAGGATGCAATCAATTCTTTGGCGGGCTTGGCGCAGGGGAACACAGCTGTAGAGCCTTCTTCCGAACTAACAAACAGCAGTACCGCAAGGCAAATCCGGGTAGTGGCTATTGGTGTTTACCATCTCGACTCGTACCTTCTCGCTGTCATCGTCAATCTTAAAGACGAGGTTGAAGCCTTGAAAGGTAGACTCTCAAGGCTTCAACGCGAGAGCCCACTTCAAGGATGAGCGATTTTTTAGACATCTCCGCGGCAGAGGGGCCGTGACCGATAGGGCAAAAAACAAAGAGGGGGAGAGTCTTTTGATTTTCACTGTAGTTGACTTGGAGACCACGGGTCTCTTTAAAAAGGATAGGATTGTTGAGCTGGCGGCGATCAGGCTCAATGACGAAGGGGAAGTACTAGCCGACCTAGAGACGCTCGTTAACCCGATGAGGGACATCGGTAACTCCCACATTCACGGTATCAGCGCCAAGGATGTCGCAGAGGCGCCCACTTTTGAGGAGATCGCTGGAGACTTACTTGAGTTCCTGAAGCCCACTGATGTGGTTGTTGGCCATAATCTAGATTTTGATTTGCGTTTTCTTAGGAACGAATTCGGGCGATGCAAGTATGCGTTTCCTGAAGTTTCAACCATGTGCACTATGAGCCTGGTTGGGGAAGTATTCAAAAACTGCCCGAGAAACCTCAATGCCGCTTGTGCTTTGCTGGAGATTCCCAGAGATGGTGCTCATTCAGCTTTTTACGACGCTAAGGCAACAGCGCAGATCTTTATAAAGATCCTACCCCACATTTCATTTCAGAAGGTCGAAAACTTCGAATGGGAGCCTCACTCGTTCGGTTGCAGTGGGAAGCTTGTTAGAAGAGGTGCTGGCCAAGCAAGCCACAACGAAGGAACGCTTTCGAGACTTGTTGGAAGGCTTCCATCTCATGGGGGGACGGGTAACGTCGATTTTTATTTTGAAGCTCTCGACAGAGCTTTTGCAGATGCAATCCTAGAGGAGCACGAAGCAAGAGAGTTGATAACTTTTGCGACCGAACTAGGGCTCAGTGCCGATCAGGTCGTTGAAGCTCACAGGACCTACGTCAACGAGCTGGTTGCTGTGGCTGAGGAAGATGGATTCATTTCTGACCTAGAAAGCGAGCACATTGCAGCAGTAGCAAAGGCTCTCGATGTCGATCCTTCCGAGTGCTCAGAGCGATTAAAAAGGATTGAACTGTACCCCAGAGATCTCAGAGGTAAAAACATTGTCTTCAGTGGTGAGCTTCAAGGTACAATCACTGGCAATTCAGTTTCTCGATCGGAAGCAACTGCCTTGGTGGAGCGCATAGGGGTTACCGTAAAATCTGGAGTTAGTAAAAAAGTTGACTTAGTGGTGGTTAAGGACCCCTACACCATGTCCTCTAAGGCGAAAAAGGCCAGGGAGTTAGGGGTTCCCCTGGTAAGTGAACAGGTCTTTTGGAACTGGATTGGAGTCCAGGTTCAATAGATGGAACCCCATCTCCGCTCTGGGACCCGGAAGACATGGCCGAGGGGGAGTAGAGATTCACAACTGACCAATAGGTCACTCGAAAAAAGAAATAGGGGGAGGACTATGTTCTCAAAAATCTGGGGCGCCTTGTTCGTCCTGCTTTGCCTTTGCGGTCCAGCATCGGCTGATGATCTCTTGGTAGGAAGCTATAAGCTCGACTCAGGCGAGATACACATCACTCGGGGATCAGATAATCTCTACGGCCTTTATGTTAAGGTAGCCGGTGGTAAATCTAGCCGGGTCCCTCTGGAGGCGCGGGAGCTTCACGATCTATCTTCAGCCGTTCGAGATGCCAAGAATCTTGGACCCAGTCTTCCGCCCAAAACGCTTGAAACAGTCTGGGGTCTAGAAACGAGCGATTGGGAAATTTGGGTCACTGCAGTGAGTGACGAAAAATTCGGGCCACTCGTGGTCATTAGCTACTACAAGGGCGACGACGAGGTGGTGGGGGCCGTTGCGAAGCTCCGATCGCCCAACCTAGAGAAGCTTGAGAAGTTTGCAGCCTCAGTTGCTAGCCGAGATATGCAAATTGACCGCCCGAGAGATATTTCCATCAAAGGAAACTATGTTCAACACACCTGGAAGAACGGGAGACCCTATATCTCTGTAAACGATGCTCGGAACTTCTTGAACTACTCCACCTCGTCAAGCGGACCTGTTGACCTCCTTCAGGCAGCCGAGGACGAGGGATACGTGCTGGCTTGGTCTGGAGGCAATTTAGACTTCAGAAAATCATTTTCTGGCACCGTTTTTTCGGGTCCAACCTCGGGATCATCCAGCGGATACTATTACTCCTCGGGTGGCGGAGCGACGACAGGTTCTCGAGCCACTTCGAAAGGCGCTGGTTCGGGTGGGACAGTGCACGTAGGAGGTTACTACCGCAAAGATGGAACCTATGTGAAGCCGCACACTAGAAGTGCTCCAACGAGGCGATAAGAAATAGGGGGAGAGCACAGTGAACCTAAAAGTGACACTTTACGAAGAGTGCTAGGGAGAGCGAGAACCCAGGGCGATGGCGCGCTTTAATTGACCCCCCCCAGCCCCCCCACACGAGAAACCGTGAGCCTCACTGGGGCGTTGGTGCAAACGAGTTACACCGGCCCCGCTGCGCGCCCCCTAGCCCCACCCGGCCAGG